>NZ_BAAASB010000007.1:0-382405 GCF_039532665.1 Streptomyces amakusaensis
CGCGACGCCCGCCGCCGCCCCGGTGGCCCCGCCCGTGGCCCCCGCGCCCGCCCCGGTCGTGGCGGCCCCGGCCGCACCGGCCGCGAGCCCCGCGCCGGCCGCCGCCGCGCCGAAGCCCGTGAGCGCCGCTCCCAAGGCCGCCCCGGCCAAGGCGGCCCCCGCGAGCGCCGACGGCCCGGAGCTGGTCACCCTGCGCGGCCCCGCCGCCGCCGTGGCGAAGAACATGAACGCCTCGCTGGAGGTGCCCACGGCCACGTCCGTGCGCGCCGTCCCGGTGAAGCTGCTGTTCGACAACCGCATCGTCATCAACAACCACCTCAAGCGCGCCCGGGGCGGGAAGGTCTCCTTCACCCACCTCATCGGCTACGCGATGGTGCAGGCCCTCAAGGCCATGCCCGCGATGAATTACTCCTTCGCGGTCAAGGACGGCAAGCCGACCCTGGTCAAGCCGGAGCACGTCAACTTCGGTCTCGCGATCGACCTGGTCAAGCCCAACGGCGACCGCCAGCTCGTCGTCGCGGCGATCAAGAAGGCCGAGACGCTCAACTTCTTCGAGTTCTGGCAGGCGTACGAGGACATCGTCCGCCGCGCCCGGGGCAACAAGCTGACGATGGACGACTTCACCGGAGTCACCGTCTCGCTGACCAACCCCGGCGGGCTCGGCACCGTCCACTCCGTGCCGAGGCTGATGCCCGGCCAGTCGGTGATCATGGGCGTCGGCTCCATGGACTACCCGGCCGAGTTCCAGGGCACCTCCCAGGACACCCTGAACAAGCTGGGCATCGCCAAGGTCATGACGCTGACCTCGACCTATGACCACCGGGTGATCCAGGGCGCGGCCTCCGGCGAGTTCCTGCGGGTCGTGGCGAACTTCCTCCTCGGCGAGGAGGGCTTCTACGACGGCATCTTCGAGGCGCTGCGGATCCCCTACGAGCCGGTCCGCTGGCTCAAGGACATCGACGCCTCGCACGACGACGACGTCACCAAGGCCGCGCGGGTCTTCGAGCTGATCCACTCCTACCGGGTCCGCGGCCATGTCATGGCCGACACCGACCCGCTGGAGTACCGCCAGCGCAAGCACCCCGACCTGGACATCACCGAGCACGGGCTGACGCTCTGGGACCTGGAGCGCGAGTTCGCCGTCGGCGGTTTCGCCGGCAAGTCGCTGATGAAGCTCCGCGATGTCCTCGGTGTGCTCCGCGACTCGTACTGCCGCACCACCGGCATCGAGTTCATGCACATCCAGGACCCGAAGCAGCGCAAGTGGATCCAGGACCGGGTGGAGCGCCCGCACTCCAAGCCGGAGCGCGAGGAGCAGCTGCGGATCCTGCGCCGGCTGAACGCCGCCGAGGCGTTCGAAACGTTCCTCCAGACGAAGTACGTCGGCCAGAAGCGGTTCTCGCTGGAGGGCGGCGAGTCCGTCATCCCGCTGCTCGACGCGGTCATCGACTCGGCCGCCGAGTCGCGCCTGGACGAGGTCGTCATCGGCATGGCCCACCGCGGCCGGCTGAATGTGCTGGCCAACATCGTCGGCAAGTCGTACGCGCAGATCTTCCGCGAGTTCGAGGGCAACCTCGACCCGAAGTCGATGCACGGCTCCGGCGACGTCAAGTACCACCTGGGCGCCGAGGGCACCTTCACCGGCCTGGACGGCGAGCAGATCAAGGTCTCGCTGGTCGCCAACCCCTCCCACCTGGAGGCGGTCGACCCGGTCCTGGAGGGTGTCGCCCGCGCCAAGCAGGACGTCATCAACAAGGGCGGCACGGACTTCACCGTCCTGCCGGTCGCCCTTCACGGCGACGCGGCCTTCGCCGGCCAGGGCGTCGTGGCCGAGACGCTGAACATGTCGCAGCTGCGGGGCTACCGCACCGGCGGCACGGTCCACGTCGTGATCAACAACCAGGTCGGCTTCACCGCCGCCCCGGAGTCCTCGCGCTCCTCGATGTACGCCACCGATGTGGCCCGCATGATCGAGGCGCCGATCTTCCATGTGAACGGCGACGACCCGGAGGCCTGTGTCCGCGTCGCGCGGCTCGCCTTCGAGTTCCGCCAGACGTTCAACAAGGACGTCGTGATCGACCTCATCTGCTACCGCCGCCGCGGTCACAACGAGGGCGACAACCCGCAGTTCACCAACCCGCAGATGGTCGCGCTGATCGACAAGAAGCGCTCGGTGCGCAAGCTCTACACCGAGTCCCTGATCGGTCGCGGCGACATCACGCTGGAAGAGGCGGAGCAGGCGCTCCAGGACTTCCAGGGCCAGCTGGAGAAGGTCTTCGCGGAGGTCCGCGAGGCCACCAGCCACCCGTCCCCGACGCTCGTCCCGGACGCGCAGGCCGAATTCCCGGTGGCCGTCACCACCGCGATCTCCCAGGAGGTCGTGAAGCGGATCGCCGAGTCCCAGGTCAACATCCCCGACAACGTCACGGTGCACCCGCGGCTGATGCCGCAGATGCAGCGGCGCGCCTCCTCCGTGGAGGACGGCACGATCGACTGGGGCATGGGCGAGACCCTCGCCATCGGCTCGCTGCTGATGGAGGGCACCCCGGTCCGGCTCTCCGGCCAGGACACCCGCCGCGGCACCTTCGGACAGCGCCACGCGGTCCTGGTCGACCAGGAGACCAACGAGGACTACACCCCGCTGCTCTACCTGACCGAGGACCAGGCCCGCTACAACGTGTACGACTCGCTGCTCAGCGAGTACGCGGCGATGGGCTTCGAGTACGGCTACTCGCTGGCCCGCCCGGACGCGCTGGTCATGTGGGAGGCGCAGTTCGGCGACTTCGTCAACGGCGCGCAGACCGTGGTGGACGAGTTCATCTCCTCCGCCGAGCAGAAGTGGGGACAGACGTCCGGCGTCACCCTGCTGCTGCCGCACGGCTACGAGGGCCAGGGGCCGGACCACAGCTCCGCCCGCCCCGAGCGCTTCCTCCAGATGTGCGCGCAGAACAACATGACGGTCGCCATGCCGACGCTGCCGTCGAACTACTTCCACCTGCTGCGCTGGCAGGTCCACAACCCGCACCACAAGCCGCTGATCGTCTTCACCCCGAAGTCGATGCTGCGTCTGAAGGCCGCGGCGTCGAAGGCGGAGGAGTTCCTCACCGGCGGTTTCCGTCCGGTGATCGGGGACTCCTCGGTGGACCCCTCGGCCGTGCGCAAGGTCGTCTTCACCTCCGGCAAGGTCTACTACGACCTGGACGCCGAGCGGGTCAAGCGCGGCATCACGGACACCGCGATCATCCGTCTGGAGCGCCTGTACCCGCTGCCGGGTGCGGAGCTCCAGGCCGAGATCGCCAAGTTCCCGAACGCCGAGAAGTACCTGTGGGCGCAGGAGGAGCCGGCGAACCAGGGTGCCTGGCCGTTCATCGCGCTCAACCTGATCGACCACCTGGACCTGGCGGTCGGCGCGGACGTCCCGCACGGCGAGCGGCTGCGGCGGATCTCCCGCCCGCACGGCTCGTCCCCGGCGGTGGGTTCGGCCAAGCGTCACCAGGCGGAGCAGCAGCAGCTGGTCAGTGAGGTGTTCGACGCCTGACATCCGGGCGAGGAGCGTTTCCGAGGGGCCGGTGCCGAAAGGTGCCGGCCCCTCGGCCGTGCCCGGCGGGGGCTCAGGACTCCAGGCGGGCGACCTCCTGCCGGATGAGGCCGCCGGCCGGTGAGCGGGCCTGGTCGAGGAGGGCGAGCACCGCCCGGTGCTCCTCCAGCGCGCGCTCCGGGCCCGCCGTGCGCTCCAGCCGGCCCGCCCTGGCCCACTGGGCGGTGATCGCGCCCGCGAGCAGCCCCTCGGGCCCGTCCTCCTCGGCCTTCCGGTAGTGGGCGAGGGCCGTCCGCAGCGGCTCCGGTGCCGCCGTGCGCGCGGCGAGCAGCGCGGACGCGAGCGCCCGGTACCACCAGGCGTACCCGGCCAGCTCCGGATCGGCGGCGGCGCGGGCGGCGGCCCCCAGCGCCCAGTCCGCCTCGTGGAGGTCGGCGACGCGCCCCTCCGCGCGGAAGCGTTCGATGTACGCCTGCCCCAGCAGCGCCCGGCGGCGCGGCAGCTCCGGGTCGGCGGCGGCGGTCGCGGCGATCGCGGCGCGCAGCACCCGTACCGCCGTGTGGACGTCGGCGGGCGTGTCCTTGTCCGCGCCGCGTTCGGTCAGCTGCCGGCCGAGCGCGGTGAGCACCGCCGTACGCCCCGGGTCGGCGCGGGGCAGCAGGGGCAGGGCCTCGGTCCAGGCGGCGATCGCGGAGTCGCGGTGGGACCAGCTGCCGGTGGCGGTGTAGCGCTGTTCGAGGAGGCGGGCCATGCGCAGCAGGATGTGGGCCTGGGCCGCCTCGTCGTCGCCGACATTGCGGCGGGCCTGGTCCAGGGCCTGGAGTATGCGGAGTCTGGTGTCGTCGTCGGGGCGTTCGTCGGCGAACTCGATGGCGTCGGCGTAGTCGAGCCAGGCGCGGCACAGCTCCCGCTGGTCGACGGCGTCCCAGTCGATGCCGTCGATGCCGGTGTACAGATCGTCCCCGGCGCGCTCCGCGTGGGCGCGCGCTGCCGCCGGGTCCTCCCGGGCCGGCCGGACGGGGCCTTCGCCCCGGTGGTGGCGGGCGAGTTCGAGGTGGAGCGCGCCCCGGACGAGGAGGGCGGACTCGTGGCGCTCGTCGGTGCGGAGGTCGGCCAGGGGGTCGGGGAGGCTCGCCTCGACGAGGAGGCGTACGACGCCGAGGGCCGTGGTCATCAGCTGGGTGAACCAGTCGCCGGGGGCGGCGGGGCCGCGCAGGGCGTGGGGCGCGCCGAGGACGGCGAGGCGGCGCAGTACCCGGATGCGGGCGGTGGCGGCCGATTCGCGCAGGCCGCCGGGGGAGCCGGGCGGGGCGTCGGTCAGCTCGGCGAGGGCCGCGTCGGCGGCCGAGAGGAGGACGGCGGCGACGGGTTCCGGTTCTTCGCCCGCCTGCATCCAGGCCCACTCGGGGACCAGTTTGGGGCTGAGCCGGCCGCCGGCGACGTCCTCGGCGAGGGCCTCCAGGACCCTGGCGAGGGTGAGATGGGCCCTGGGCGGGCCGCCGGAGATCGCGTTCTGCGCGGCGTCGAGCGCCTCGGGCAGATCCTCCGGCAGCGGGCGCACCAGCCAGCGGCGGAGCAGCGCGTCGGCGAGTTCGTCGTAGAGCCCGGCGCGCTCGGTGGTGCGCCGCTCGGCCTGGGTCGCCGAGCCGAGGAGGCGGATCGCGGCGTCCAGGTCCCGTACGGTGCCGTGCTCGCCGAAGTGCGCGAGGCAGGCGCGGGCCCTGGCGACCAGTCCGGCGGGGCCCTCGCTCGGCAGCCGGGCGGGCGGCGCGGCGGGCCGGTTGCCGCCGCCGAGGCTGCGCAGCACCTGGGCGGAGACCTGGGCGAAGGGCCACAGCCGGTGGGAGTCGGGGCCGGTGGGGCCGGTGGGGTGGGGGTCGACGGAGCCGGTGAGGAAGGCGGCGGCCATGGCGGGGAAGTTGCGCACGGTGCGGCCGTAGCGGGACTCGACGTACTCCGAGCTGTGTTTGAGGACCAGTGCCGCGCTGCCCGCGCCGAGCCGCTCCAGGAGTTCTTCCCGTACGCCGTCGAGGAAGGCGTAGGAGGGGGCGGTGTCGTCGTCGAAGGCGGTGGCGGGGTCGGGGTCCTCGCGCCGCAGGAGTCCGCTGAGGAGGACTTCGGCGAGGACGTCGGGGCCGCTGCGGGCGAGCATGGCGCGCTGGACGAGCCGCATCACCGGCAGGGTCAGCGGGACGGCGGAGAGGTAGACGGCGAGCTGGGCGGCGGCCGGGGAGGCGCTGCGGCGGAAGGCCCTGACCCGCTCGGCGGGGGCGGCGCGCCGGGTGTGGCGGGGGCGGGCGGTCGCGGGCCGGTGGCGGCGGAACACGATCCCGGCCGCCGCGCCGAGGGTCTGGCCGGTCGCGCCCGCGATCAGCCGGGTCCATGACTCGAAGGAGGTCCGGCGCAGGGCGAGCACGGGGACGGGGATGCCCCGGGGTACGGGGGTGCCGCGCCCGGGGGTGAACTCCAGCCGTCCGGCGGGCCCCTCCCGGCGTCTGAGGAGTCCGGGGACGGCGGGCAGATGGGTGCGGCCCCACATGCGCTGCGGCAGCGGCTGGACGACGGCGACGGGCGCGGTCGAGGCCCAGGTGTGGAGCAGCCGCTGCATCCGGCCGCTGCGCCACATCGGTCCGGCGCAGTCGCTGAGGACGAGGGTGAGCTGCCGTCCGGTGGGGTCGCCGAGCTGGGTGGGGGGCGGGTCGTCCGGGCGGATGCGGTGGACGGCGATCTCGCGGAAGGCTCCGGCGCGCTCGCAGACCTGGCGCAGCTCTTCGAGGGCGTCGGCCCAGACCGCGTTGGAGCTGGACTCGTCCATGACGAGGGCGATCCGGGCCTCGCGGCGGCGGACGGTGGACAGGACGGGGACGACGAGGCCGGTGTCGGCGGCGTGGTCGGCGGTGGCGCTCTCGTCGAGTTCGCGGCGGACCGGGCGCATCGGGGGGCGGTAGCGCTGGAGGGGGCGCAGGGAGCGCTCCAGCGCGGGGGCGTCCGGCAGGGCCGCGGGGGCGGGCACGGGGACGCGGTGCATGGCCTGGTCGGGGAGGACGCCGTGGGCGGCGGCCGACCGGGCGGAGGCGTAGAGCCCGACCCGCGAGCGGGGCGCGGGCGGCGCGGGGAAGGCCGGGGGAGCGCCCGGTTCGGGCCCGCCGGGCGGGGGGTGTCCGCCGCCGTCCGCCGTCCGTCCCGGCAGGTGGGGCGGGGGTCCGACGGCGGGCGGCGCGGGGGGTACGTACCGGGCCAGCCAGAGCGCGTCGGCCATCTCCTCGGCGGTGGGGCCCAGCTCGGCCTCGCGCAGCCGGGCGACGAGCGCGACGAGAGCCGTCGCGGCGGGCGGGGGCGGCCCGGACCGGTCCGGTGGCGGGGCGAAGTCTGCGCGAGGGACGGAACGGCGGCCCTGGGCCGAGTCTCCCGGCGGAGTCATCGCGGTCACCGCTGGCGGGTGTCGAGGGGGCGGATCAGCAGGCCGGCGATCTCCTCGCGGCGCGCCGGATCCGCCCGGACGGTGTGCTGGGTGAGGTAGATCGCGTTCAGCAGCTGGTCGGTCGGCCGGAGTTCTCCGTCGCCGTCCTCGCTGGTGAAGCGGCTGATCAGATCGAGGTTGCCCTCGTCGGCCCCGGCCCCGAAGTGCGCCTGCACCATCGCGGCGAGCCGTTCGTCGCGCGGCGGGTCCAGATGGAGATGGATACAGCGGCGCAGCAGGGGCGCGGGGAAGTCGCGCTCGCCGTTGCTGGTCATGACGACGAAGGGGAAGGCGTGGCAGCGGACCCGGCCGTCGCGGACCGGCACCCGGCGGCCGTCGTGGCTGAGGACGTGGACCTCGCGCTGGCCCGGCCGGTCGGCGGCGCGCTCCAGCTCGGGGAGGGCGAATTCGCCCTCCTCGACCACATTGAGCAGATCGTTGGGGAGGTCGATGTCGCTCTTGTCGAGTTCGTCGATGAGCAGGACGCGGGGCCGCCGGGTGGGCAGCAGCGCGGTGCCCAGCGGTCCGAGCCGGATGTAGCGCCCGATGTCGTCGGGTTCGCGCTGCTCGCGCTCGGCGAGCTGGGCGTCCTGGAGCCTGCCTATGGCGTCGTAGGTGTAGAGGCCGTCCTTCAGCTCGGTGCGGCTGACGACGGGCCACTGGAGGACGCGGCCGAGCCCCAGTTCGTAGGCGACCGAGTGCGCGAGCGTGGACTTCCCCGAGCCGGGTTCCCCGGTGACGAGCAGGGGGCGGCGCAGATAGAGCGCGGCGTTGATGAGGTCGAGCGCCCGGGCGTCCTGCGCGGGCGGGGCGCTGACCCGGGAGCCGAGCCGGCGGGTGGAGGAGGCGTCGATCGGGGGTACGGGGTCGGGCAGCGGCTCCCCGGAGAAGGCGCGCCAGGGCGGGGGCGGCGGGAGGGTGTGGATGCGGTCGGGGTCCGGAGCGCCGACGCCCCGGTAGATCAGCCAGTCGTCCATCGCTCGCTCCTCGTTGACGGCCGGTGGGTCGGTGAACCGGTGGCGGACAACGCCGGATATGTACCCAGGCCGCCGCCGTCCCATGGCCGTCGGCGGCGATCTCTCGTACGTCTCTCCATAAGGAACGCCTCCCTCCTCATGGGGAGTCGACGGGTCCGTCCTCGTCGGCGGGGAGCGGCCGGCCGGGGTCGTCGTAGAGCATGGCGATGCCCTCCGCCCAGTGTCCGCCGTTCCGCGATCCGCTGATGTCGTCCCGGACGCGGCGCAGCCGCTCGGGGAGTTCGAGCACGTCGGCGGCTTGGGCGAGGAAGCGCGCCGCGCCGTCGTGGAGGCGTTCGCAGAAGTCGGCGCAGCCTTGCTCGGGGTGGCCGTCGGTGTGCCAGAGCGCCACCGCGTGCCCGGTCTCCAGGGCCATGCCGATCGCCCGCCGGCCCACTCCGCTTCCGGCGGGGCGGCACAGCACCGGGACGGCGGAGGGCGCGGTTCCCTCGAAGTGGCGGAGTCTGGGGACCTGTCGGTGCGGGGGTGTGCGCAGTGCGGTAGGGGCTCCGGCGCGTTCCATCGCGCGCCAGCGGCGCACCCAGACACTGTCCGGTTCACCTCGTCTGGCGATATCACGCAGCACCACCATCCGCCGTACGCCGACATACGCCGGTTGATGGAGACGGGCCATCTCGGTGAGCTGCCAGCGGTGCACGGCGGTGTCGAAGTGGTCCGCGGGCAGGGCGACTTCCAGCGGGGCGGGCGCACCGTCCGCGTCCACCAGCGCGAAGACCTCGGCGAGCGGTTCGCGCAGTCTCCGTACGAGCTGTTCGGGCGGGATGCCGTCGCCGGTCTGCTCCTCGTGGAGCGGCTCGTTCAGATCGTGGCCGTCGTCGACGCGGATGCGCCAGTAGAAGCGGACGGCGGCTGCCGCGATGACGCGCTCCAGCTCCACGATGACCACGGCCGAGCCGTCGCCCGGCCGGGGGTAGCGGACCACGATGCGGTGCCGGCCGCCGCCGGTGGCGAGCGGGCGGCCGATGCCTGCGGGCAGGGTGGCCTGGGTGACCACGGTGTGCACGATCCGGGGCACGTCCTGGAGCCGCCGGGCGACCCACTCGGCGAGCGGGGCGGGCTCGCCGCCGCGCCCGCGTTCGTACTCGACGACCAGCTGGAGGTAGTGGAGCGCGGCGATCGCGGCGACCGGCTGACCGGCCTCGTACAGCAGTCCGTGGCCGTCGCGCCAGGCGTACGGGAGGAGCTGGCCGGGGGGTGCGGCGACGCCGCCCCGGGCCTTCTTGGCGAGTTCCACGACGGGCCGGATGCCGTCCGGCGGGGCGACCCCGGCCAGCAGGGAGAGGGCCTCGCGGCGGTCGCGGGGGCTCCACTGGTCGCCGCCGGTGTGCACGCCCGCGCCGGGCAGCTGCTGCTGGCGCTCGGTCCAGTTGTGCCCGGTGATCTTCGGGGAGAGGCCGTGCCAGCGGTCGTGCGCGGCCATCAGCGGCTGGTAGAGGGGCCCGAAGCGGCGCAGCGCGGTGGCGGCGATGGCCATGCCGCCGTCGCGCCCGGTGCGCCGGGACTTCAGGACGCCGACGACCGCGCCGGTGTGGACGTCGAGCACGGGGGAGCCGGAGCCGCCCTTGGGGAACTCGGCCTCGGGGCGGAAGCGCAGGCCGTAGTCGTCGTCGAAGCCGTTGATCTTCGCGGTGGCCTTCCAGCGGACGGGCCGCCCGCCGTCCTCGGGGCGGTAGCCCTGGACCACGCCGCGCCCGCCGGGGTGGTCGGTCCGGTCGGTGAGCCAGACGCACTCGTGCTCAACGCCGTCCTCCATGACCCGGACGAGCGCGAGGTCCTGTTCGACGGGTACGCGCTGCTCGGGGCGGGGGTCGCCGTCGAGCAGCCAGCGTTCGAGGCGGGCGGCGAGCGGCCGGCCGCCGTTCACCTCGCTGCCGGTGACGCCGAAGATCAGCGCCCGATCGCCGCGCAGATGCGGGGCGAGGACATGGGCGCAGGTCAGGACCCATCCGGGGGCGACGAAGAAGCCGCTGCCCCACAGGGCGTGCGGCCCGTCGGCGGCGCCCGGCGCGTGGAGGTGGACGGTCGCGGCCCGGGTGAGGGCGTCGATGACCGGGTCGGCGTCGGTCATGGCGCGGTCTGCGGGGGCGGCGGGGCCTGGGGATCCCGCGGGGCCCGCGGGGGCGCGGACGGCCGGGGCGGGGCCTGCGGGGTGGGCGGCGGTGGCGCGGCGGCCGGCGGGCGCGGGGGTCTGCCGTACGGCGCGTACCCCGGCTGCTCGCCCAGGTACCAGACCAGGGTGACCTGGACCGAGGCCTTCGCCTCCCCGGCCGCCAGCACCGCGAGGGCCGCGCCCGACTGCACGGTCAGCTCGACCCCGAAGGAGACGCTCGCCTCGTCGGGCCGGGCGGCCACGGCGGACGCCAGCACGGTCTCGCCGACGCCCCGGATCAGCTCGTCCAGCTGGCGGACCCGCGCCGCCGCCTGGTCGGCGAACCCCACGTCCTCGTCGTCCTCGCCGTACCCCCCGCCGGAGCCGGAGAGCCGGGCGTGCACCACCGCACCCCCGGGAAGCTCGATCCGCCGCACACGTCCGTCCACGGTTCCCCCGTCCTCGACGGCCAACTGGGGCCTGCACTCCCCCAGTACGTACCGCAGCCGGGGTCCGTCTGAACGGCGAACGCCCTCCGGGCTCCGTCCCGGTCCGGCTCCGGCCTCCCGGCGGGGCCCGAAGTCGCCGTAGGCTGAGGAGGTAGTCCCCCACCCGTCCCAGGAGCATGTCTTGTACTTCACCGATCGTGGCATCGAGGAGCTGGAGAAGCGGCGCGGCGAGGAAGAGGTCACCTTCGAGTGGCTCGCCGAGCAGCTGCGCACCTTCGTCGATCTGAACCCCGACTTCGAGGTCCCGGTCGAGCGGCTGGCCACCTGGCTCGCCCGGCTGGACGACGAGGACGAGGACGAGGACTGAGTCCCTGAGGGCGCTGCTCCCGGCAGCGTCCCCGGCTGCCCGGCCGCCCCGGTCGCCCGGTATCAGGCGATCGGCCCGGCCCAGGGCAGCCGGCGCAGCGCCACCGCGCCGTTCAGCATCAGCACCGCCCCCGCCGCGACCCAGCCCGCACTGCCCCGGCGCAGCCCGTAGAGCGCCAGCGGCAGTCCCGCCGCGAGCTGCACCGCGCCCAGCGTCCTGGCGTGGTCCTGGTCGTCCCGTTCCTTCAGCCAGTGGTCGAGTCCCTCCTCCACGGCGTGGAACTCCGCCCGTACCGCGTCGCGCCACCCCGCCCACTCCACCGTCTCCGCGCCCAGCGCCCTGGCCGTCGCCCGCAGCCGCCCGCCCGGTTCGCCGGGCAGCAGCCCCGGGGGCAGCCGCAGCCCGGCCCTGGTCAGCACCGCCACCAGCCCCAGCAGCCGGGCCCGCGCGTCGGAGGCGGTGTCCGGTCTGGTGAGCGGGTCGAGCGACTGCACATCGAGTACGGGGTCGAGCCCGAGGCGTGCGGCGAAGGTGTGCATGGCCTCGCTCTCGCCCGCCGGGGTGCCGTCCGCGAGCCATACGTAGCCGACCGGCCGCCGAAACCCCGAGGCGAGGGTGAATCCGGCGCGCTCCCCGTCCCACCACAGGGCCAGCGTGGGCCGATTGGTGGCCACCGCGACCGCCGACGCCCACCCGGCGAGCACCCTGTCGACCTGCTCCCCCGCCTCCCGCCAGGGCTTTCCCTCGGGTACGAGCACACTCCAGTCGTCGCCCGCCGGGGCGAGCAGCTGCCGCTCGCGCAGCAGATGAGCCGCCGGCCGCACGGTGGAGGGCTCGGCCCGGCAGAGCAGCAGTGCGCCCACGGGTGTCGCGTTCATGAGGTTCACGCTAGGGCAGTTTGCCCGACTGTGACGCTTTATGGGGGTCAACCGTGGACGGATGATTCCTTGACATCCCCTCCTCGCGATATATCGTATCTAGCAGAAGACGCGATATGTTGCGTCAAGGTCCGTACGGTCCGGTCCAACGGGGAGGTCAACGTCATGGTGGAGTCGACGACGACGTGGGAGGTCGCCGAAGCTCGAAGGCTCACCTTCGACGAGCCGGTGACAGCGCTCCATGTGCATGTCGTCAATGGGACGGTCAATGTCGTCGGCACGGAGGAAGGCCCCGCCCGGCTGGAGGTCTCCCGGATCTCGGGCCCGCCGCTGACCGTGACCCAGGACGGCTCGAAGCTGACCGTCTCCTACCCCGATCTGTCCGAGAAGGGCTGGGTCAAATGGCTCGACAGAAAAGGCCGCGACCGTGAGGTGACGGTCTCCCTCGCCGTCCCCTCGGAGGCCTCCGTCGAGGTCGGCGTGGTCGGCGCGGCGGCGGTCGTCTCCGGCGTCCGGGGGAGGACCACCGTCCACAGCGTCACCGGTGATGCCACCCTGGTGCGGCTCTCGGGCGAGGTGGCCGCCGAGACCGTCTCCGGGAATCTGGAGGCCCAGTCCGTCACGGGCCCGCTGCACTACCAGTCGGTCTCGGGCGATCTGACCGTCATCGAGGGCGGCGCGGGCTCCCGAGTACGGGCGGAATCCGTCAGCGGGGACATGCTCATCGACCTGGCCGCGACCGGCGACAGCACACCGAGCCCCGCCGACATCAAGCTGAACACGGTCACCGGCGAGGTCGCCATCCGGCTGCCGCACCCCACCGACGCGAAGGTGGAGGCCAACACCACGAGCGGCGCTCTCTCCAACGCCTTCGACGATCTGCGGGTCAGCGGCCAGTGGGGCGCCAAGAAACTGACCGGCACCCTCGGCGCGGGCACCGGCACCCTGCGCGCCAGCACGATGTCCGGCTCGATCGCGCTGCTGCGCAGGCCGCCCGCCGACGACACCGACGGCACCGACGGCAGCAATGACAGCAATGACAGCAGCGACACCGACAGCAGCGACGAGACCTCCGGAAAGGTGCTCTGACCATGCCTCCCGTATTCGCCCACGGCCGGCTGCGGCTGTATCTGCTCAAGCTCCTGGACGAGGCCCCTCGCCACGGGTACGAGGTGATCCGCCTCCTGGAGGAGCGTTTCCACGGTCTGTACGCGCCCTCGGCGGGCACGGTCTACCCCCGGCTCGCCAAGCTGGAGGCCGAGGGCCTGGTCACCCACGCCACCGAGGGCGGTCGCAAGGTGTACTCGATCACCGAGGCGGGCCGCGAGGAGCTGGCCGGGCGCGGCGGCGAACTCGCCGATCTGGAGCTGGAGATCCGGGAGTCCGTCTCCGAGCTGGCGGCCGAGATCCGCGACGACGTACGCGGCGCGGCCGGGAAGCTGCGCGACGAGATGCGCGCCGCCGCGGCGGAGACCCGCACCTCCCCCCGCGCCGAGAAGGAGAAGGAGGAGTGGCGCAAGGTCACCCATGAGTGGCAGGAGCAGGCCCGCCGCGCCCGCGAGGACGCCCAGCAGGCCCGCCGCCAGGCCAAGGACGCCCAGGACAAGGCCCGCCGCGAGATGCAGCGCATCGCCAAACAGGTCCAGGACCAGGTCCAGGACCACTTCGCCCGCGGCGACTGGCCCACCGGCGTCCGCGAGGGCCTCTCCGAACTCACCGCCCAGCTGACCGGCCTCACCACCAAGCCCGCCAGACCCACCGCCCCCGGGCCCGCCGCCCCGGCCCCCGACTGGCCCGGAGCCCCCGCCGACTCCACCGGCGACCCCGCCCGCGACCTCGACCGCCTCCTCGACCGCTTCCGCGACGACATCCGCGACGCCGCCCGCGACCACGGCATCACCGAGTCCCAGCTCGCCGACGCCCGCGCCCACCTCGCCACGGCGGCCACCCACATCGTCGCCGACCTCCTGAAGAGGAACGGCGGGCGATGACCCGGGCCCCGGGCGCTCACTCGTGAACCCTCGGGGAGCCGGGCCGCCGGCCGGCCCGGCTCCCCGAGGTGCTCACCGGTGCTCACCGGTGAAGCGATCATCTAGCATTCCGGGCCATGGCGATGTTCGTGCACCTGACCTCGGCGGCGAACGCGCCGCGCATCCGACGCTCCGGCATCCGGGCGGTCGGCCACGGGCAGGGCGGCGCGCGCGGGGTCTACTGCTTCCCCGTGCTCCCCTCGTACACCCTCACCCACCAATGGCTGCGCGAACTGGCCCGCTTCGGCAGCCGGGGCGGGCTGGTGGCCGTCCATGTCCGGCTGGACGACGAGCAGCGCGTACTGGTCGGCCGCTACGGGGACCGGCTGCTGGACGCCCAGGCCGCCGTCCCCGCCTCGGAGGCGGTGCGCCGGATCGCGGCGCTGGAGGACCCGCGCGGCTGGGAGGTGTTCGTCCCCCGGGCGGTCCGCCCCCGCGAAATACACCGGGTCCGCACCGCACCCCAGGTTTCCGGCTGGCGCTTTGTCCCGGACGCGCACGGCACCCGCCCCTGCACCTGCTTCGGCTGCCGAGTGCGCGGAGGCTACGGCTCCCGCCGTCTCCGCGAGCGCCTGCCCCACCCCCTCGACGGCCCGCCCCCACCCGCCGGAGTGCTCCTCGCCCGGATCGCGGCAGCGGGCGACCCCGGCGACCCCACCGCCCTCCGCGAGGCCCTCCACTGGTTCTCGATGCGCCGCCGGGGCCCCCTCGCCCGACTCGGCCGCCTCGCCGCCCACCCCGACCCCGGCGTACGGGAAGAGCTGGCGTGGACCGTCGCCCGCTGGTCCACCCCCGGCGTCACCGAGCTGCTGACCGGCCTCTCCGCCGACCCGGCCCCGGACGTCCGCGAAGCGGCGCGGGAGGCCCTCGCTTCGCGGTGACGCCGAACCGGCCGTACAGACGGACACGGCCCGGCTACCGTTGATCCGCATGACCCACACCGAGACCGGGATCACCGCCGAGCTGATCCGGGACCTGCTGCGCGATCAACACCCCGATCTGGCCGATCACCCCGTGAAACTCGGCGCGCGCGGCTGGGACAACCAGTTGTGGCGGCTCGGCGACGAACTCGCCGTCAGGCTGCCCTGGGCGACGGAGGCGGCGGACGCGCTGCTGCGCAAGGAGCACACCTGGGTGCCCGTCCTCGCCCCGCGGCTCCCGCTGCCGATTCCCGTACCGCAGCGCCTCGGAGAGCCGTCCGAGCGGTTTCCCCGCCCCTGGATCGTGACGACCTGGGTGCCGGGCGAGCCCGCCGACCGGGAGCCCGTGACGCGTGGCACGGAGGCGGCCGAGGCCTTGGCCGCGTTCCTGACGGCGCTTCACCGGCCCGCGCCCGCGGAGGCACCCGCCGGGCGGGACCGCGGGGGGCCGCTGGCCTGGTACGCCGACTGGTGCGGAAGGCAGTTGGCGTCGGCGGTCGAGCGGGGGCTGATCCAGGACCCGGAGGGGGTACGGGCGGTGTGGGAGGACGCCCTGGCGGCACCCGACCGGGAGGGGCCCGCGGTGTGGCTCCACGGCGATCTGCATCCGGCCAATGTGCTGACCGGGGACGGCACTCTCCGCGGTGTGATCGACTTCGGCGATCTCTGCGCGGGCGATCCGGCCTGCGATCTCGCCGCCGCCTGGTCACTGCTGCCGGACGGCGCGGCCGACCGCTTCTTCGAGGTCTACGAACCGGCCGCGGACGACGCGACCGCGCGCCGCGCCCGGGGCTGGGCGGTGCTGCGGGCGCTCGGCGGCCTCCTCATCGGGGACGCCGGCGACCACGGCCGCCCCGGCGGCAAGTCCACCTGGGGCCCGCCCGCCCGTGCCACGCTGCGACGCCTCGTGGCGGCGTAGGCCCGTCCGGGAACCCGGCCGAGGCCCTGACCGACTCCTGAAGCACAAGTCGCCTTGCTATCAGGAGGGTTGAGGGATGAGCGGTGAGCGGGAGCGGAGCCGGCGCGGGGTGTTGCGGACGGCGGCGGGGGTGACGCTGGGGGCGGGGGTCGCGGCCGGGATCCCGGCGGGCACGGCGGCGGCGGAGACGTCGACGTCGGCGGGGAGAGAGGGAGAGGCGCGGAAGCCCGGGCAGGTGGACGTGGCGGTGCTGCTGTACGAGGGGTTCACCGCCCTGGACGCGGTGGGGCCGTACGAGTCGCTCTGCCGGGTGCCCGGCGTCCAGGTGACGATGGTGGCCGTGAAGGCCGGGCCGGTCCTGACGGACACCCGTGACATGGAGATCGTCGCGACGAAGTCGCTGCGCCAGGTCCCCCGCCCGGATGTGATGGTGATACCGGGCGGCGGCGGGGCGGGCATGTACGCCGTACTGGAGAACACCCGGATCCTCGACTGGGTCCGCCGGGCCCACCGGCACACCCTGTGGACCACCTCGGTCTGCGCCGGGGCGGCGATCCTGGGCAAGGCCGGGCTGATGCGCGGGGTGCCCGCCACCACGCACTGGGCCCTCCGCGACTATCTGAAGGAGGTCGGGGCGATCGACACCCCGGGGCGTTTCGTCGAGTCCGGAAAGATCATCACGGCGGCCGGGATCTCCGCCGGGATCGACATGGGCCTGTATCTCGCCTCACGGCTCTCGGACGAACGGGTGGGCCGGGCCCTGGAGCTGGCGCTGGAGTACGACCCGGAGCCGCCGTTCGGCACCGGCAGCCCGGGGAAGACGGACGCCGAGACGCGGACACTGGCGCTGAAGCTGCTCGCCGACGCGGCGCCCTGACCGCCCGGCGGCGCTCTCATCGCCGGTGGGAGGCCCGGTAGGCCCTCGGGGTGGTGCCCGTCAGCCGGTGGAAGTGGCGGCGGAAGCTCGCGGGGGAGCCGAAGCCCGTACGGGAGGCGATCTCGTCGACCGTCGCGTCCTCGGTCTCCAGGAGGTGGCGGGCCCGCTCCAGCCGGGCCCGCAGCAGGTACTGGCGCGGGGTGAGCCCGGTCTGCCGGAGGAAGCGGCGGGCGAGGCTGCGGGGGCTGGTCCTGGCGTGGGCGGCGATCTCGGCGTGGGTCGGCGAGTGGCGGAGATCGCTCTCCAGCCAGCGCATCGTGGGCTCCAGACCGGCGGTCTCGGCCAGTTCGCGGTCGATCTCCTCACGGGTGGCCCCGGCGTCCTCGTACAGGGGGGCGATCAGCTGCCGGGCGGTCCGCCCGGCGACCGACGGTCCGTGGTCGAGGCCGACGAGGTGGAGGAAGAGGTCGATCCCGCCGAGGACGCCCGCCGAGGTGGGGAACGGACCGTCCGTCACCACCGCCCCGGCGGGGTCGACCTCGATACGCGGGTGGCGGGCGGCCAGTTCGGCCGTGTGGTGCCACTCGGTGGTCGCGCGGCGGCCGTCGAGCAGTCCGGTGGCCGCGAGGGTGAACGTGCCGGTGCCGACGGCGGCGACCCGGCCGCCCCGGGCCGCCGCCGCGCGCACCGCGTCGAGCACGGCCGCCGGGGGCTCGGCGAGGAAGCCGTGATGGCCCGCGAGGACGACCGTGTCGGCCTCCGCCAGCCCCTCCAGCCCCCAGGGGGCGGCGATGTCCAGGGGCAGGGGCCCGGCCGTGGCGACGGCGGACCCGGCGGCGGGGACCGAGCAGACGCGCAGCTCGGCGCGGGCGGGGCGGTGGACGGAGGCGGCGGCCTCCAGGACCAGGCCCGGGGTGGTGAGCTGGGGTCCGGGGACTCCGTCGAGTACGAGCAGGGCGACCACGGGCATGGGACGAAGGTATCCCGGCCGCCGGACCGGGCGGGCCGCCCGAGCAGCCCCGGCCGGACCGGGCGGGCCGCCCGAGCAGCCCCGGCCGGACCGGCCGGACCGGGCCGGATCAGCGGTGCTTCCGGACCGTCTCCTTGATCCAGCCCTTGTGCGCGGGCACCGAGGTCCAGACGCCGGGGCCGTCGGCACACTTCGTCTCGGCGCCCCGGGGGTTGCCGTCGCCCGAGGTCGCCCCGACCAGCTGCCAGCGTCCGCCGATCCGCTGGATCTGCGGACCGCCCGAGTCGCCCGCGCATCCCATGGCGTCGGGGACCGTCGAGCCGGTGCACAGTTCGGCCCCGGACTTGAAGGGGGAGCAGGCCGAGTCGGCGATCCGGCGGGTGTCGAGCTGCTGGAGCCGCTCGGCGAAGGACCAGCCGGGGCCGTCGGCCGTATTGCCGAAGCCGAGGATCCGCGTCCGCTCGCCCACCTCCGGGGCCCGGTCGGCGATGCGCGCGGGCCGCTGGAGGACCGGCCGGTCCAGCTTGAGCAGGGCGAGGTCGTGGTGACCGCGCGGGGCGTCGCTCACGGCGTAGTCGGGGTGGATCACCTTCTTGACGACGGTGCGCACGGTCCCGCCGCTGCTCTGGTGCTCGCTGCCGACGCGGACCGTTCCCGTCGGCTCGGTCGGGAGTTCCGGATGGCCGGCGCAGTGGGCGGCCGTCAGCACCCACTGGGGATCGATCAGGGTTCCGCCGCACACCCCCTGGAACGTGCCCTCGGGCGTCCGCATCGTCTGCGGGACGGAGACCATGAACGAGTACCGCTGGGTGGAGTCCTCCCCGTTGACGACGGCCCCGGCGCCGCCGGCCAGACCGGTGACGGCGAGGGCGGCGGCAGCGCCGACCGCCGCCGTACGCGCCAGGATCCGGCGGGCGGGGCGGGTCGTCCGGTGCTGCTGCGGGGAGATCGGCCTGGCCATGGTGAACATCCTTCTCAGGGAGGTCGGGTGGGGTGCGGGCGGTCCGGTCCTCTTCTTGTCTCCGGTGCGCGCCCCTTCATCCTCCGGGCCGCCGACCGCTCGGAAACAGCCACGCCGATGCCACCCTCGGTTAAATTCTGGCCATGACAGTCGTCGCCCTTCTCGTCCTCGACGGAGTTCCCGGACCCCAGCTCACGACCCCCGGGCTGCTGCTCGGGGCCGTCCCGCGACGCACCGGCCACGGGACGGACCCGTACGAGCTGAGGGTCTGCGCCGGGCCCGGCTTCCGCGCCACGGCCGGGCCGGGACCGTTCGGGCTCGCGGCGCGGTGGGGGCTGGACGGCCTCGACGGGGCGGAGACCGTGATCGTGGGCGGATACGGCGGCTTCCGCGACGCGCCCCCGGCGGCCGTGCTCGACGCGCTGCGCGCCGCCGCCGGACGGGGCCGCCGGATCGGCGCGGTGGGCACGGGCACGTTCGCGCTCGCCGCCGCCGGACTGCTCGACGGCCGCCGGGCCACCACCGACTGGCGGCACACCGGGGAGCTGGCCGTGCGCCACCCCCGGGTCGAGGTCGCCGCCGAGGAGGCCGCCGTCGTCGCCGACGGCCCGTTCCTCACCTCGGCCGGGGTCCTCGGCGGCAAGGATCTGTGGATACGCCTCATCGAGGAGGACCACGGCGAGCCCGTGGCGCGGGAGGCGGACCGGCGGCTCTTCCTCCGGCTGCCCGAAGCGGGCGAACTCCCCGGCAGGGAGGGCGGGCTCGCGCCGACGGTACGGTGGCTGGAGGCGGGTCTGCACCGCCCGCTGACCCTCGCGGAGATCGCCGCGCACACCGGAACCAGCGTCCGCACCCTCAACCGCCGCTTCCGCGCCGAGACCGGCCTCAGCCCGCTCCAGTACCTGCTGCGCCTCCGCGTCGAGCGGGCGCAACAGCTGCTGGAACGCGGCGACCTCCCCATCGAGCACATCGCCGCCCGCACCGGCCTCGGCACCCCCGCCAACCTCCGCCACCACTTCCAGCGCCTCAACGGCACCACCCCGGGCGTCTACCGGGCCGCCTTCCGGTCGATGGTCGCCATGTTCACCCAGGACTCCCCCGGCCGGCCCGGTTCCCCCGGCTACCCGCCGGGCAGCAGCCTCGCCACCGACTGATACGTCGCACCGTGATCGGCGAGGACCTCCGAGACCACCCCCGGCGCGGTCGTCAGCGCCAGCAGAAGGTGCGCCCCGCCGATGCGGCGGTCACCGCGTTCGGCGGCGATGCGGAGGGAGCGTACGAGGGTCTCCTTGGCCGCCGGGGTGAAGGAGCCGCGCCAGCGGCGTCGGGCGGAGCCGCTGGGGCCGAGCGCCTCGGGGCCGTGGTTCTCCTCGGCGCGGGCGACGACGGAGTCGACGTCGATGCCCAGGCCGGCGAGGGCGTCCGACTCGGAGCGGGAGAGCCCGGCGCGGCGACGGGCACGGGCGAGGGCCGCCTCCAGGGAGGCGCGGCGGTCATGGACTCCGAGGGCCGCCAGGGTGAACGCGGTCCGGGTGCCCTCCTGTTCGAGCATGGTGAGCAGAAGGTGCTCGTCGGTGACGCGGCCGTCCCCCGCGCGCCGCGACACCGCGACGGACCCCTTCACCACTTCACGGGCGTCCTGAGTGAATCGCTCGAACATCACTGCCTCCCGTACTTCTTGTGGACGGCCTGCCGGCTGACCCCCAGCTCGGCCGCGATCTCCTGCCACGACCACCCCTGATTGCGGGCGCTGCGCACCTGAATGGCCTCCAGCCGCTCCAGCAGCCGCCGCAGGGCGGCGACCGCGCGCAGCCCGACGCGGGGGTCGCGGTCGCCCGCGCTCTCGGCGAGATCCGTCGCTTCCGTCATACCCGTCAACCTACGTTGACAGGCGGAAGACGTCAACCAAAGTTGACAGATCGATCAGGAGGGAACCAGCACCACCTTCCCGAACAGCCCCCCGCCCGCCATCCGTTCGAACCCCTCCCGGGCCCGGTCCAGCGGAAGCACCTCGTCGATCACCGGCCGCACACCGGTCGCGGCACAGAAGGAGAGGAGATCCTCCAGCTCGTCCTTGGACCCCATGGTCGAGCCCACGATCCTCAGCTCCAGGAAGAAGACCCGGGTCAGCTCGGCGTGCGAGGGGCGGTCCCCGCTGGTCGCGCCGGAGATCACCAGAGTGCCGCCCGGGCGGAGCGACTTGA
Source organism: Streptomyces amakusaensis (assembly GCF_039532665.1). Classification (NCBI taxonomy): domain Bacteria; kingdom Bacillati; phylum Actinomycetota; class Actinomycetes; order Kitasatosporales; family Streptomycetaceae; genus Streptomyces; species Streptomyces amakusaensis. The sequence continues at coordinate 20,700 of NZ_BAAASB010000007.1, forward strand.
CCGAGTGGGACCAGGTGGCCGCGCCGACCGTCTCGATCACGGCGTCGACACGGCGGGGCAGCCGCGCGCCCGGCTCGAAGGCGGCCTCCGCGCCCAGCTCGACGGCCCGCGCGCGCTTGGTCTCGTCGCGGCTGGTGGCGTACATCCGCAGCCCGGCCGCCCGGCCGAGCACGATCGCGGCGGTCGCCACTCCCCCGCCGGCGCCCTGCACCAGCACCGAGTCCCCGGGCCGCACGCCCGCGTTGGTGAAGAGCATCCGGTACGCGGTGAGCCAGGCCGTGGGCAGACAGGCGGCCTCCGCGAAGCTCAGCTCCTTCGGCTTGGGCAGGATGTTCCAGGTCGGCACGGAGACCTGTTCGGCGAAGGTGCCCTGATAGCGCTCGGTGAGGATGGAGCGGGGCTCGGCCGGGCCGACGCCGTGGCCGCTCTGGCCGATGACGGAGTGGAGCACCACCTCATTGCCGTCCGCGTCGACCCCCGCAGCATCGCACCCGAGGATCATCGGCAGCTTGTCCTCGGCGAGGCCGACGCCCCGCAGGGACCAGAGGTCGTGGTGGTTGAGGGAAGCGGCCCGGACGGTGACCGTCGTCCACCCGGGACGCTCCCCGGGGGCCGGGCGCTCGCCCAGCTCCAGGCCGTTGAGGGGATTCTCGCGGTCGATGCGTGCTGCGTAGGCGGCGAACATGGCCCGACCCTAGGGCCGCACCCGCCGTGACGGAACGGTGTCGGGGTGTGAGACACACCGCCGGTCCACCGGCCCTGCCGGACCTCGGGGCGCACTGCCCGCAATTGGCCGAAAATAATCCTGGGACATCGGCTAGAAATAGCCCCATACCGTGCTGACCTGTGCAGATGATGCAATCAGCGGACATGTTTAACCATCAACGGGAAAACGGACGGGGCGGGGCCCGGACCGGCTCGCACAGCCGGTCCGGGCCCCGCCCCTCGCCGGAAGGACTACCGCCGTGCGACGCCCTCGGCGCGCGCCGCCGCCGCCACCGCCGCCGTGACGGCGGGGGCGACCCGCTCGTCGAACGGCGAGGGGATGACGTAGTCGGCCGCGAGGTCGTCGCCCACCACATCGGCGAGCGCGTTGGCCGCGGCGATCTTCATGCCCTCGGTGATCCGGGAGGCCCGCACCTGGAGCGCGCCCGCGAAGATCCCGGGGAACGCCAGCACGTTGTTGATCTGGTTGGGGAAGTCGCTGCGGCCGGTGGCCACCACGGCCGCGTACTTGTGCGCGATGTCCGGGTGGATCTCCGGGGTCGGGTTGGCCATGGCGAAGACCAGCGCGCCCGGGGCCATCGACGCGACGGCCTCCTCGGCGACCGTGCCGCCGGAGACGCCGATGAAGACGTCCGCGCCCGCCAGCGCGGACTCCAGCGAGCCGGAGAGCCCGGCCCTGTTGGTCAGCTCCGCCAGCTCCCGCTTGACCGGGGTCAGGTCATCGCGGTCACGGCTGACGATGCCCTTGCGGTCGCTGAGCGCCACATCGCCGAGACCGGCCTCCAGCAGGAACTTGGCGATGGCCACCCCGGCCGCGCCCGCGCCCGAGATCACCGCGCGCAGATCGCCCAGCCCGCGGCCGGTCAGCTTCGCCGCGTTGCGCAGGGCGGCGAGGGTCACCACCGCCGTACCGTGCTGGTCGTCGTGGAAGACGGGGATGTCCAGCCGCTCCTGGAGCTTGCGCTCGATCTCGAAGCAGCGCGGCGCGGAGATGTCCTCCAGGTTCACGCCGCCGAAGGAGGGAGCCAGCCGCACGACCGTCTCCACGATCTCGTCCGCGTCGGTGGTGGCGAGCGCGATCGGCACCGCGTCCACACCGCCGAACTGCTTGAAGAGGATCGCCTTCCCCTCCATCACCGGAAGCGAGGCCTCCGGACCGATGTCACCGAGACCGAGCACCGCGGTCCCGTCCGTGACCACGGCCACGACCTGGGACTTCCAGGTGTAGTCGTGGACCAGCTCCGGATTCTCCGCGATCGCGCTGCACACCTTGGCCACACCGGGCGTGTACGCGAGGGAGAGGTCTTCCTTGTTCCGAACGGGCACGGTCGCCTGGACGGCCATCTTGCCGCCTCGGTGGAGTGCGAAGGCCGGATCGAAGGGCTCGCCGGGAGCACTCTCCGTACCGCTGTCGCCCTCGCTGCTCTCGCTGCTCACGCTGCGAGAATTGACGATCTCCGCTGCCATTGATTTACCCCTTAAGTCTTCATCAGTTGAGGGTTTCCACTCCCGGATGAGGAGGGTGGGCGGGCACCGTGTCCGTGCCCCGCGCCGGCGGCCTGCCGCCCTGCGGGGTGGTGGTGCGGACACGCGGGCACGCCGCACACGCGCCCTGAGCCCCGGATGAGGGGTGTAAGGATCCTTCTTACCCGACCAGGGCCGTCGAGGACGAGTCGATATTCCGATACGGACGTGACTCGTCACCGATTTCAGGACACGTCGGCTAAGCGCGCTTTTTCCAGCCCGGGGACCGCCGCACACAGCAGAACTTCCGGCCGGAAGGAGGTATTCCCGCGAAAGGTGCGGCGGTGATGCGCCGTCGGCGGGGGGTCGGGGGTGTCCCGTTACCCGATTTTGACATGCGTGGCCCCCTGAATGGGCTAGTCCGAATGGCAAGATGCCGAAAACACTCAAGGTCGCGCATCTCGACGACGAGGACGCGATCGGGATACGACCACGAAATGGCAGCTCTCTGACACGCCGGAGGACCTCAAACATGACCGCAAGCACCACGCGCCGCACGACCGCCCAGAAGGCCCGGAAGACCCTCAACTCCCGGATCGCCGCGGTCGGCGCCATCGCGGTCGCCGGCACCATGCTGCTGACCGGCTGTGGCGACCAGACGAACGCGAAGGAGGGGAGCCCCAAGGAGACCGCCGGCGGCTCCTCCACCACCGCCGCCACGAGCGAGAACAAGCTCCACGCGATGCTGCCCCAGGCGGTCAAGGACAAGGGCGTCGTCAAGGTTGGATCCGACATCGCCTACCCGCCGGTGGAGTTCAAGGACGACTCGGGCAAGACGGTGGGAATCGACCCGGACATCGGCGCCGCCCTCGGCAAGGAGCTGGGGGTGGAGTTCGAGTTCGAGAACGGCACCTTCGACACCCTCATCACGGGTCTGCGCTCCAAGCGCTACGACATCGCCATGTCGGCCATGACGGACACCAAGGACCGCCAGAACGGCGTCGACTCGGACACCGGCAAGAAGGTCGGCGAGGGCGTCGACTTCGTCGACTACTTCACCGCCGGTGTCTCGATCTACACCAAGAAGGGCGACGACAAGGGCATCAAGGCCTGGTCCGACCTCTGCGGCAAGAAGATCGTCGTGCAGCGCGGCACGGTCTCCGAGGACCTCGCCAAGGCCGAGAACAAGAAGTGCGGCGACAAGGGCAAGATCACCATCGAGCCGTACGACAACGACCTGGAGGCCCAGACCCGGCTGCGGGCGGGCGGCGGCGACGCCGGCTCCGCCGACTTCCCGGTCGCCGCCTACGCGGCGGAGACCTCGGGCGGCGGCAAGGACTTCCAGATCGTCGGCGAGCAGGTCGAGGCGGCCCCCTACGGCATCGCGGTGGCCAAGGACAACGCCCAGCTGCGCGACGCGATCAAGGCCGCGCTCGACACGATCATCAAGAACGGCGAGTACAAGAAGATCCTCGACAAGTGGGGCGTCGCCGCGGGCGCGGTGACCGAGGCCAGGGTCAACGGCGGTTCCTGACCCGGTCGGGGCGGCGGCCGGCTCCTTGAGGACACCGGCCGCCGCCCTCCGGTCAGCACCTGATTTTCGCCACGGAAAGGCTCCCTGTGACTGCCGACATCAAGAAAAAAGGACCGGAGGACGCGACGCCCCCGCCGCCGCCCGCGGCCGGAGCGGAGGCCATCAGGGCCGTCCCCGTCCGGCACTACGGCCGGTACGTCACCGCCGTCGTCGCCATCGCGCTCTTCGGGCTGATCGTCTACGCCTTCGCCCAGGGCCGGATCAACTGGGGTGCCATCCCCGACTACTTCTTCGACGACCGGATCATCGAGGGAGTCTGGAAGACCCTCCTCCTGACCGCGCTGTCGATGACCATCGGCATCGTCGGCGGCGTCCTGCTCGCCGTGATGCGGCTGTCGAAGAACCCGGTGACCTCGTCCATCGCCTGGTTCTACATCTGGTTCTTCCGGGGCACCCCGGTCCTGGTCCAGCTCTTCGTCTGGTTCAACCTGGGCCTGGTCTTCGAATTCATCAACCTGGGCTTCTACCGGGACGAGTGGTCGGACTTCATGACGCCGTTCCTGACGGCGCTGCTGGGTCTGGGGCTCAACGAGGCCGCCTACATGGCGGAGATCTGCCGGGCCGGTCTGCTCTCGGTGGACGAGGGCCAGACCGAGGCCTCGCACGCGCTGGGCATGAGCCACAGCAAGACCCTGCGCCGGATCGTGATCCCGCAGGCGATGCGGGTGATCGTGCCGCCGACGGGCAACGAAGTCATCAACATGCTCAAGACGACCTCGCTGGTGGCCGCCGTCCAGTACAGCGAACTGTTCCGGCAGGCGCAGAACATCGGCCAGAACTCCGGCGCACCGGTCGAGATGTACTTCCTCGCCGCCGCCTGGTATTTGGTGATGACCTCGATCCTCAGCGTCGGCCAGTACTACCTGGAGCGGCACTACGCGCGCGGCTCCAGCCGCACCCTGCCGCCGACCCCGCTCCAGAAGATCAGGCAGAGCGTGTTCTCGGTGCGCCGCCCGAAGGGAGTCTCCGCGTGAACGCCATGGTCAAGGCGGAGGGCGTGCACAAGTCCTTCGGCCAGATCGAGGTCCTCAAGGGCATCGATCTGGAGGTCGCCCCCCGCGAGGTCTTCTGTCTGATCGGCCCCTCCGGGTCCGGCAAGTCGACCTTTCTCCGCTGCATCAACCATCTGGAGAAGATCAGCGCCGGCCGGCTCTACGTCGACGGCGAGCTGGTCGGCTACCGGCAGAAGGGCGACCGGCTGTACGAGCTGAAGGACAGCGAGGTCGCGCTGAAGCGGCGGGACATCGGCATGGTCTTCCAGCGCTTCAACCTCTTCCCGCACATGACCGCGGTGGAGAACGTCATGGAGGCCCCGGTCCAGGTCAAGGGCGAGACCAGGGCCACCGCCCGGGCCCGCGCGCTGAAGCTGCTGGACCGGGTGGGGCTGGGCGACAAGGCCGGAAACTATCCCTCCCAGCTCTCCGGCGGTCAGCAGCAGCGGGTGGCGATCGCCCGCGCCCTGGCGATGGACCCCAAGCTGATGCTCTTCGACGAGCCGACCTCGGCGCTCGACCCCGAGCTGGTCGGCGATGTGCTGGACGTGATGCGCCAGCTCGCCGAGGACGGCATGACGATGGTCGTGGTGACCCATGAGATGGGCTTCGCGCGCGAGGTGGGCGACGCCCTCGTCTTCATGGACGACGGCGTGGTGGTGGAATCCGGCCATCCGCGCGATGTGCTGACCAACCCCCAGCACGACCGCACCAAGTCGTTCCTCTCCAAGGTGCTCTGAGACGTACGGGCGAAGAGGGCGGTACGGACACCTCCGGGCGACCGGAGGGCCCGGCCGCCCTCTCGCCGTACCCGGCCCTACTTCAGCGCGAGCAGCAGGCTGTCACTGGGCGAGGACCACACCGCCCGGGCCTCGCCGAACCCCGCCGACCGCAGGGTCTCGGCGTGCCACTGGAGGGAGGGGGTCTCCCCGTCGGCGTGCTCCCCGTAGATCTCGAACCGCCGGGCGGTGGGCCCGGCGAGGGCCGGGTCCGCTCCGGCGAGCGCCCACCACTCGGCCCAGTCGACCGCTCCGCCCTCCTTGGCGCGGTCCATCACTGAGTGCCGGTGGGCGCGCTCGGCGGCGTTGATCCTCGGGGTGGTGCGGTCGATCATGTGGTCGGCGTTCATCAGCACCCCGCCGTCGCGGACCAGCCGGGCGAGGTGCCCGTAGAGGGTGGCGAGCGGCCCGCTCCGCAGCCAGTGCAGGGCGGTCGCGGTGAGGACGGCGTCGTACTCGGTGTGCGGGAGCGCGTCGGTCCAGTCGGGGGCGGTCAGATCGGCGGTGACGAAGGTGACGCGGTCGTCCCCGGCGAAGGAGCCGCGCGCGATGGTCAACAGGGCGGGGTCGAGATCGACCCCCGTGCTGCGCGCATCCGGGAACCGCCGGAGCAGCCGGTCCGTAATACTTCCTGTACCGCACGCGAGGTCCAGCACGCGTGGGGCGGGGCCCACCGTGGCCTCGACCATGTCCAGCATCACCCGGAAGCGCTCCTCGCGGTCGGGCATGTACCACTCCTGCTGACGGTCCCAGCTCTGCTGCCAGGCCTGCCAGTCGGTCCCCGCCGCTGTCGCCGTACGCGTACCCGCCACCGTCTCCGACACTGGAAACCCTCCGTACGTAATACCCTGAATACAGAAGTACCCATTACTTCTGCCGCAACGACCATAGACCGCCCCGGTAAGGACTACAAGTGGAACTGGCCTATTACTCGGACTATGCCGTGCGCCTGGTCAACACCGAGGAGCCGGCTCGCAACAAGGACTCCCTCACCTCGGTCGAGGCCGTCCGGGAGCTGTTCGGCGAGTCCCGGCAGGCGGCCCGTCGCGCCACCGACGCCGATGTGACCCGCTTCCGCTCGGTGCGCGGCCGGCTGCGGGCGGTCTTCACGGCGGCCGACGAGGGCGACGAGACCCAGGCGGTCGATCTGCTGAACTCCCTGCTGCTGGAGTTCCCCGTCAGCCCGCAGATCTCGGGCCACGACTTCCGCGACGACGACACCGGCCGCCCCAAGTGGCACATGCATCTGGCCGACCACCCGTCCAACGCGACGGCCGGCTACGCGGCGATCGCCGCCATGGGCCTCGCCATCCATCTCACGGAGTACGGCGTCGACCGGCTGGGCCTGTGCCAGGCCCCGCCCTGCCGCAACGCCTACCTCGACACCTCGACCAACCGCTCCCGGCGCTACTGCTCCGACCGCTGCGCCACCCGGGCCAATGTCGCCGCCTACCGCGCGCGCAAGCGCCTGGAGACCGAGCGGTCGCAGAGCACCGGCCGCACCGCGGTCAGCGCCCAGGAAGCCACCGCGAGCACCGAGCGCTGATCCGGCCCGCGCGGCCGGAACCTGCCGCACACCCGCCCGAGCAACAGCTCCGGGGGGACGGCCCCGAACACCCGGCTGTCCCCCTCGGCCCCCGGATTGTCACCCAGCACCCACCAGCCGCCCCCGCGCCGCTCCACGAGCCGCTTGACGATCAGCAGATCCTGCTGAAGGGGATGGCGGAGCACCGCGACATCCCCCGGTCTCACCCGCGCGCCATAGTGCACCAACAGCTGATCGCCCTGCCGCAGCGTCGGATACATGGACGGCCCACTCACCTCCGCGACCCCGAACGGAGCCGTCGGCTCCCGCCCGCGCTCACTCATCCGCACACCTCCGGGTCACAGAGTACGGTCGGCCGCGAGTCCCATGGCGACCCCGTACTTTCGACCTAAGCCCCCGGGGGCACCCGCGAAAACGGCTCCCCCACGGAGTAATGTCCCCCCTTGAGAAGACGATCACGAGGAAGGACTGTTCCATGCTCTCCCGCCTGTTCGCCCCCAAGGTGAAGGTCAGCGCCCACTGCGACCTCCCGTGCGGTGTCTACGACCCCGCCCAGGCCCGTATCGAGGCCGAGTCGGTCAAGGCCGTCCAGGAGAAGTACCAGGCCAACGAGGACGCGCACTTCCGCGCCCGCGCCACGGTCATCAAGGAGCAGCGCGCCGAGCTGGCGAAGCACCACATCTCGGTGCTCTGGAGCGACTACTTCAAGCCCCCGCACTTCGAGAAGTTCCCCGAGCTGCACCAGCTCGTCAACGACACCCTGAAGGCCCTGTCGGCGGCGAAGGCCTCCACCGACCCGGCGACGGGCCAGAAGGCGCTGGACCACATCGCCCAGATCGACAAGATCTTCTGGGAGACCAAGAAGGCCTGAACCACGGCCTCCGTCCGTACGGAGCACATCCGCACCCGGGTCGTCACGGCCGCCGAACACGGCGGCCACGGCGGCCCGGGTGCGGTGTTTTCCCGGCTCTACTCGTCCCGGTGCAGGTCCCGGACCTCCGGGCGGGGGCGGAAGCCGGCCGAGGTGTAGGTGGTGACGGCGGCGGTGTTGGCGCTCGGGGTGGAGACGAGGGCGCTTGAGGAGCCGAGTTCGCGGAGGGCGGAGGCGGCGGCGAGGGCGATGGCCCGGCCGTGGCCGTGGCGGCGGTGGTCGCGGTGGACGCCCAGGGGTTCGAGGAGTCCGGGGCGGCCGGGGCCGGCGGACCAGACCGTGACGACCGCGACCGCGTCGCCGCGGGCGTTGTGGGCGAGCAGGGAGCGGGCCTCGGTGTAGGGCGCTCCGGCGGCCATCGCGTGCCAGCGCCGCTCGGTGAAGCTCGAACCGCCGAACGCCGCCCGGTGCACCGCGGTGAACAGCTGTGCCCGCTCGGGTCCGACGGTCTCGATCCGGAGGCCCGGGTCGTCCACCGGTCCGGTGAGGTCGCGGCGCAGGGGCGTCCAGGGCTCCTCGGCGCTCCAGCCGGCCTCGGAGAGCAGATCCTGGAGCAGCGCGCCCGTGGGCGATTCGATGTCGGCCCGGCCCTTGGGCAGCACACCGCGCTCCGGGGCGGTGATGTCCTCGGCCATGCGCCGCGCGGTCTCCTCGTCGCGCAGGGCGTCCGGCGCGATCGCCAGCCGCAGCAGACCGGGGCCGTCCAGCAGCCCGACGGCGCGGATCCGGCCGTTCCGGCTCCAGGTTCTGACCGCCCCGGCGGTCGTCTCCGGGCCCGTTCGCCAGAACCAGCCCAGGTCGCCCGGATGGAGTTGCGCCGGGGCCCCGTCGTGCTGCCACTCCCGCAGTGCGCGCACGGCCTCGCCCAGCCCGTCGGTTCCCGGCTTTCCCAGTACGGTCGTCATGCCCCCGATCAGATACCACCGCACCGGCGGTCCGCATCCGGTTTCCGGGGCTGCGGGCGGGCGGTGAAGCCGTGCGTGCCCCCGTCCCGCACGGGCGGGACGGGGGCACGCACGAGGGGGTCGGTCAGCTGCCGATGCCGAAGCGGCGGCGGAGACCGGCGACCGGGTCGACCAGGGCCAGGCGGACGGAGAAGACCTGGTGCTTCTCCATCGGCTTGGCGTAGGCGGGCAGGCCCCGGCGGCGGAAGCGGGCGGTGGCGAGGCCGGGGGTGTTGGGCACCCAGACGGTGGCGGGGAGGTCCGGGGAGCTGAGACAGACGGCCAACTCCCAGACGCCGGCCGGGAGCGCCTTGTCGGCGAAGGCCTTGGCCAGGTTGACGCGGAACTCGAAGGGGCCGGGGGCGGCCAGCTCGCCGGTCTGGAAGGCGGCGAGGTCGACCGTACGGCCGGTCGAGCTGGCCCGGACGACGAGGTCGCCGGGGGCGACGGCGGCGTTGACATGGCCGGAGACGATGACGGTGCCGGGGGCGTCCTCGGCCCAGGCGGCCTTCTCGACCTTCAGATGCGACTGGAGGCGGTGCTTGCGCTGGCCGACGTCGAGGGTGAAGTTGCCGTACGGCTTGGTGAAGTACGGGGTGATGACGTGGGACGCGCCGTCGGGGGTGTGCACCAGACGGGGGCGCGCCTCGGAGTCGATGGAGTCGGAGCGCTTGTTGCCGGTGCGCCCCTCCTTGACGATGCCCTGGCTGCGCACCCGCATGTGCAGGTCCCACAGGCCGGAGGGGAGCACCTGGCCGTCGGCGGCGGTGAGGGTGTCGATGGTGACGCGGAAGCCGGACTCGGCGTAGTCGTACATGCCCTCGCCGACCGCCTCGGTCACCCCGGGGGCGCTGACGCCCTCGGCGGGGAAGCTGTACTCGACGCCGCTGTCGCGCTCGCGCAGTACGGCCTCGATGGCGGTGTCGACGGTGTCGACGGTGTGGATGTAGGCGTGGCCGGCGAGGTGCAGCTCGGAGCCGGTCAGCTCGGCGGTGTCCAGGTGGTGGCGGACGCCCAGCTGGCGGGTGATGTCGAAGCAGTGGTCCGGGATGCCCCGGGCGGGGTCGCGGAAGTAGGGGTACGCCCCGTAGGCGCGGCCCTTCTCGACGACGACCTTGTCGCGCTTCTTCGCCTGGTCGAAGCGGGTGACCTCGCGGAGCTCCTCCAGCATGCCGTGGCCGGCGAGGTGGAGCCGGAGCCGGTGCATCGCGGGGTAGCGCTGGGCCAGCTCCTCGCTGAGGTTGGCGGTGATCATCTGCTGTATCTCGGCGAGCGCCGAGTCCCGTATCTCGGGCTCGGTCTCGCGCAGCAGGTGCCGCAGCGCCGACTTGATGTCGACGTCGAAGTGGCGGCGGAGGAGGATGTCGCGCTTGGCGCTGCTCTTGACCTCGCGGGCCAGCAGTTCGAACATCACCTTGAGGTACTTGATGCGCGGGTGGGTGCCGCGGGTGGTGCGGGTGACGTTGTTGCCGTCCTCGCGCTCGACCCAGTAGTAGCAGTCGTAGTCGGCGACGACGGATATGCCCGAGGCGTGCAGATACGCCATGGAGACGAAGGGCTGGTCCTCGCCGGTGCGCATGTCGGTGCGGAACCGCAGCCCGAGGCGCTCGATGAGCTCGCGGCGGAAGAGCTTGAGCGGGTTGAGCGTCCAGTAGACCGCGGAGCCGAACACATCGGTCTTGGGCTGGTTGCGCTTGAACATCGACTTGGGCGCGCCCCGGCCGCCGACGCCGACCATCTTGCCGAGCACCACGTCGGTGCTGTTGGCGTCGGCCATGGCGACCATGCGCTCAAGGGCCTCTTCGCCAAGGTAGTCGTCGGCGTCGAGGAAGAAGATGAAGCGTCCCCGGGCCAGCTCGATGCCCGCGTTGCGCGGGGCGGAGGGGCCGCCGGAGTTCTCCTGGTGCACCACTCGCACCATGGAGGGGAACTCCTCGGCCAGCCGGTCCAGCTCCTCGCCGGTGCCGTCCGTCGAGCCGTCGTTGACGGCGATCAGCTCGATGCGGTCGCGGCCGAGCGTCTGGTCCACCACGGACCGTACGCACCGGGTCAGGTAGGGCATCGCGTTGTACGCGCCGACGACGACGGAGACGTCGGGGACAGCCGCATCCGGCACACGGTTCACAAAAATCTACCTTCTGGTAACGGAAGAGAACACTGCCTCGGGCACCGCCGCGTGCGCGACGCCGGCCGCGCGCCGGCGGGCGTACCGCGGCGGACGCGGTGGTGCGCGCGGGCCATGCCGGACAGCGGTGGAACCGCTCAGGCGGCCGGGATGAAAGTCATCTTAGCAGTGTATTTTCCAGCCAATTTGCTAATTGGCTATTGCTAATCAAAATGGCCTTTTGCGTGTGCTGAGACTGCGCTCACCTGGGAAAGCGATGGGCAGAGAGATTCCAGTACGGCGTTCGCGATAAGCGAAGACGGAGCGCCCGAGAACCATGGGGACACCGACTGTCCCCTGCTCCCCGGCGACGTGGTACAGCGATTTTTCCGCTGCGGGAGCCCGGGCCCCTCAGGCCGCCGGGGCGGTCAGCAGCGGGCTCTTGTGGCGGAGCAGCCACTGACGGTACGCCGCCGCCCCCGAGGCCACCTCCCGGTAGGCCGCCTCCAGATCCGCGTACACCCCCGCGTACCGCTCCCGCGTGCCCGGCGGGGAGCAGAGCAGCAGCCGCACCGCGAGCGGGTCGCCGCGCAGCGGGCGGACCACCATGTCCTCGCGGGGGGCGGAGGTCGGCTGACAGGGGGCGACCGCCTCGCCGACCGCGACCAGGGAGGCGGCGGTGTGGTAGTCGCCGTGCAGGACGGAGGGGTTGATGCCGGCGGCGGCGAGCACCCGGCGCAGCCCGTCCCACTCGCCGTCCACGGTGGGGTCGACGATCCAGCGGTCGCCGGCCAGATCGGCGAGTTCCACGACGGCGTCCGAGGCCGCCGGGTGGTCGCGGGCGAGGGAGACGAACTGCGGCTCGCGCTCGACGAGCACGCGCACCGTCAGCTCGCCGGGCAGCCGCAGCGGAGAGCCCTCCACCTCGTGGACGAAGGCGACGTCGAGCTGTCCGGCCGCGACCATGCGGAGCAGCGCGTTGGCGGAGACGTCCATGTGGAGGGAGATGTCGGTGCCGGGCAGTCTGCGGCGGAGCCGGCCGAGCCAGCCGGGGAGGGCGCGGCTCGCGGTGGACCCGACGCTCAGCCCGGGGCCGCCGCCCCGGGCCGCCGCCGCCTTGGCCTCGACCACGAGGGCGGCCATCTGGGCCACCAGCGGGCGGGCCCGGGTCAGCACCGCGCGGCCCACCGGGGTGGGCCGGCAGCCGGAGCGCTCGCGCCAGAAGAGCTGCGCGCCGAGGGAGTTCTCGATACGCCTCAGCTGGGTCGTCAGCGACGGCTGGGTGACGCCCAGTTGCCGGGCGGCCTTGTGCAGACTGCCGGCGTCCGCGATGGCGCACAGGGCGCGGAGGTGTCTCAGATCGAGCTCCATGACCCGAGAGTAGGACCGGCTCCAGCGGTCACACCAGACACACAGTTCGGGCACCAACGGACGGACATGGACATGACGATTCGTTGGTGTTATCGGGAGTTGGCATCATCCGCGAACGGGCTTCCTGCCCGAAACTCGCCGTACCGAATCCGTTCACCGGACGAGTAGGAGCCCCCACATGCGTCACCCCCGAGCCGCCTTCTCCGCCGCCCTCGGCGTCGCCCTCGCCGCCGCCCTCGGAGCGGTGCCGGCCACGGCGACCGCCGCCACCGCGCCCGACGCGACCCCCTCGTACGTCGCCTACGAGGGCTCGGCCGAGGACAAGAAGGCGACCAAGGCCTTCTTCGACGCGGTGCTGAGGTCGGTCGCCGAGAAGCGCGCCGCCAACCCGGGCGCCCGGGTCGTCACGGTCACGTACAACGCCTCCACCGCGCCCACCTTCCGGGCGCAGATAGCCCGTTCCACCCAGGTGTGGAACAGCTCGGTGAGCAATGTCCGTCTCCAGGAGGGGAGCAACCCCAGCTTCCGCTACTACGAGGGCAATGACTCCCGGGGCTCGTACGCGAGCACCGACGGCCACGGCCGCGGCTACATCTTCCTCGACTACCGGCAGAACCAGCAGTACAACTCCTACCGGGTGACCTCCCACGAGACCGGCCACGTCCTCGGACTGCCGGACAACTACCGGGGCCCGTGCAGCGAGCTGATGTCGGGCGGCGGCCCCGGCACCTCCTGCCAGAACGACACCCCGAACGCGCAGGAGCGCTCCCGGGTCAACGCCCTGTGGGCCAACGGCCTCGCGTCGGCGATGAAGCAGCTCTCCTCCCGCTGATCCGGGATCCGTGACGACCCGGGGGACGTCCGGCCGGTCGGCGGCGGGACGTCCCCCGGTGCGTGAGCCGGCGCGCGGCCCGAACCCTCAGGCGTCGGCGGAGGTGAGGGTCGCCAGCTCGGCCCCGTCCGGCAGCTGTTTCTGGATACGGTCGAGCGCGTCGTCGAAGTCGCCCCCGGCGACTCCGGATTCATAGGCCGCCCCGCCGTAGTGGAGGGTCAGATTGAGATCCGCCCGGTCGAGCGACCCCTCGGGCCTCAGTTCGCCGAGCGTCAACAGACAGCTGAGCGTGGCCCGTTCCACCGTGCCGCCCGCGTGAACGGGGAGCGGTATGTCCCATTCCAGTACGCAGGAGGAGAGAACGCCCTCCGCTCCCACCGTCTCCAGGGCGGCGAAAGTCGCCCCTTCGTACTCAACACCCCTGATGCGCGTGCGCAGTTGCCGTCCGTGCGCCGCGATCGTGACCGCTTCCGCGCCACGTCGGTCGCGGTACCAGCCCGCCCAGACTTCAGTCGACTCCGATGACATGGCGCGGACTGTAGCGGTACGGGAGCCTCCACCGAACAGCAGGGATGGCTCAGACCGTGCGTATCGTCGCACCGGGAGCGCCCGGGGACCGCTCACGCGGGGCTCCGGCGTACTCGGCGCAGGCTGAATTCCGACAGGGCCCTGGGCCCCAGAAGGGGACGAAGGCCCCCAGAGTCTTGCGTCGCTTGATGACGGTACCGACAGGCTCCCCGCACGCCGGGCACCTCGGCTCGACCTGTGGGTCGCGGACGGTCCGACGTCCGTCGCTGCCCATGCCTCCAGGGTACGGCGGCGGGGAGGAAGGGGCAGCGCGGGCGGCGGGGCGGATTCGTTCACGCGGACTCATTCATCGGGTGCGGCGGGTCACGAACTCCGCCAGGGCCAGCAGATCGCCCGCCGCCGCCGGGTCGGGGACCGCGCGGGACAGCTCCTGGACGGCCGCTCCCATCCGCTCGGCCGCCTGGTGCTGGGCCCAGTCACGGCCGCCCGCGCGCTCCACGGCCCCGGCGGCGCGCGGGATGTCGGCCGGAGCCATCGGGGACCCGTAGAGCGCGGCCAGCTCCTCGCCGGCCGAGGTGCCCGAGCCGAGCGCGGCCACCACCGGGAGGGACTTCTTGCGCGCGGCGAGATCGGCCCCGGCCGGCTTGCCGGTACGCCCGGGATCGCCCCAGATGCCGATCAGGTCGTCGATCAGCTGGAAGGCCAGCCCGGCCTCCCGGCCGAAGGCGTCCATGGCGCTCGTGCGCTCCGGCGTCGCCCCCGCGTACAGCGCGCCGAGCGCGCAGGAGCAGCCCAGCAGCGCCCCGGTCTTGGCGATCGCCATCGTCAGGCACTCGTCCAGCGACACCTCGTGCGGGGCGCGCTCCTCGAAGGCGCAGTCCGCCTGCTGGCCGGCGCACAGCTCCACCACACAGGCGGTGATCCGCTCGATCGCCGGCCCCGAGGCGGGGTGGCGGTCCTCGGTGAGGACGCGCAGCGCGAGGGCGAACAGCGCGTCACCGGCGATGATCGCGTCGGGGACGCCGAAGACCGTCCAGGCGGTGGGGCGGTGCCGCCGGGTGGGGTCGTCGTCGATGACGTCGTCGTGCAGCAGGGTGAAGTTGTGCACCAGCTCCACCGCGACGGCCGCCCGGACGGCCCGGCCGGGATCGCCGCCGAAAGCCCGCGCGGCGGCCAGGACCAGGGCGGGCCTGACGGCCTTGCCGGTGTCCCCGTCGGCCGGGGAGCCGTCGGCGTGCTCCCAGCCGAAGTGGTACATCGCGACCCTGCGCAGCGGGCCCGGGAGAGTCTCCACGCTCGCTCTCAGCTCGGGGCCGACGACATCACGGGCGTGCTCCAGAAGGGCGAGGGCCTCACGGCCCTCCACAGCCTCCGACATGGTCAACTCGCGGTCCTTTCCGCTGGGGTCGTCCGGTACGCCGGGGAACGGGGGTGCGATCGGCGCGGCCCCTCAGCCCCGGCGGCCCACCTCGACGTTCTCCAGGACTCCGAGCGCGTCGGGGACCAGCACGGCGGCCGAGTAGTAGGCCGTGACCAGGTAGGAGACGATCGCCTGCTCATTGATGCCCATGAAGCGCACCGACAGACTCGGCTCGATCTCGTCCGGGATGCCCGCCTGCCGGAGACCCACGACGCCCTGGTCGGCCTCGCCCGTGCGCATGCAGATGATGGAGGTGGTCCGGGCCGCGGTGACGGGGATCTTCGAGCAGGGGAAGATCGGCACCCCGCGCCAGGCCGGCACATGACCGCCGTCGACCTCCACGGTGCCGGGGACCAGTCCGCGCCGGTTGCACTCGCGGCCGAACGCGGCGATCGCCTTCGGATGGGCCAGGAACAGCTTGGAGCCGCGCCGCCGCGAGAGCAGCTCGTCCATGTCGTCGGGGGTCGGCGCGCCGTCGTGCGGCTGGAGGCGCTGCGCGTAGTCGCAGTTGGCGAGGAGTCCGAACTCCCGGTTGTTGACCAGCTCGTCCTCCTGGCGCTCGCGGAGCGCCTCGACGGTGAGCCGCAGCTGCTGCTCGGTCTGGTTCATCGGCCGGCTGTAGAGGTCGGCGACCCGGCTGTGGACCTTCAGCACGGTCTGGGCGACGCTCAGTTCGTACTCGCGCGGGGAGAGCTCGTAGTCGACGAAGGTGTGCGGGACGACCGCCTCGCCGACATGGCCCGCCGACAGATCGATCGCGGCCTCGCCGTAGGTGTTGGTCCGCTGCGCGGGCAGCGCGGCGAACCCGGCGAGATGGCCGCGGAGCGACTCCGCGCGGTCCGCCAGATTCTGTACGTCGTCCCTGGTCAGCACGAGGACCGTACAGGCGGTGGCGGCGCGGACGGTGTACTGCCAGACGGCGTCGGCGTCGGTGAGGGACTCCTCGCCCAGATAGGCCCCGTCGGCGAGGACGTCGACCACGGCCTCGTCGCCGTAGGGCCCTTCGCCGATCCGCTCCACCCTGCCGTGGGCCAGCAGGATGACCCGGTCGGCCGGGGTGCCCGCCTCGGCGAGCGGCCGGCCCGCCTCGTACGTCCGCTGCTCGCAGCGGTTCGCCAGCTCGGCGAGGGCCGCCTCGTCCTCGAATCCGCGCAGGGCGGGCAGCTCCCCCAGCTCGGCGGGGACGACCGTGACCCGGTCGCCGGTCTGGACGAAGGTCACCCGGCCGTCGCCCACCGTGTAGGTCAGCCGGCGGTTCACCCGGTAGGCGCCCCCCTCGACCTGCACCCAGGGGAGCATCCGCAGCAGCCACCGCGAGGTGATCTCCTGCATCTGCGGGACGGACTTGGTCGTGGTGGCCAGATTGCGCGCGGCTGCTGTGCCGAGGCTCTTTTGCGCCGACCGCTGCTCGTGCGGCTCGCCGCCGACCGCGCCAACCGAACCCATCGACATGGGACTTCCTCTCGATCATGCGTTTGAAAAACAGGCCTTTTGTTCGTCGCGGGCCCGCAAGAAGAAGCCTTTCAGCACGGAGAGTCCTAGCACCATTACACAAATGAGTGGGATTACTTTCAGCGCGGCGGGGCAGCCCGGCAGAATTCTGAACGAACGGGCGAGATGACTGAATCGGATCGCACGGCGGCCGAACGCGTAGCCCCGGCGCGGGAGTTGGAGTAAAAGCTGTAAATGCACAGTACGGAACATTCCGTGTACTCTCCTCGCACCTCAGGGAGCCGGCCATGTCCTCACCCATGTCCGCGAAGAGCTTTCTCGACGCACTTCGCGGCGAAGGCCTGACAGTCGTCGAGGTAGGCGATTGGCGCGATCACAACCGCAACAGCAAGGGCCCCTGGGGGCCGGTGCACGGGGTGATGCTCCACCACACCGTGACCCAGGGAACGGCGAACAGCGTCGCGCTCTGCCGCGACGGCCGCAGCGATCTGCCGGGGCCGCTCTGCCACGGAGTCATCGCCAAGGACGGCACCGTCCATCTGATCGGCTACGGCCGCACCAACCACGCGGGCCTGGGCGACGACGACGTCCTGCGCGCCGTCATCGCCGAGCGGACGCTGCCCGCCGACAACCAGGCGAACACCGACGGCAACCGGCACTTCTACGGTTTCGAGTGCGTCAACCTCGGCAACGGCCACGACCCCTGGCCGGCCGTCCAGCTGGCGGCGATCGAGCGCGCCTCCGCCGCGATCTGCCGGCACCACGGGTGGACGGCCCGCTCCGTCATCGGCCACAAGGAGTGGCAGCCGGGAAAGATCGACCCGCTCGGCTTCACCATGGACTCCCTGCGCGAGCGCGTCCACGAACGCCTCAAGTAGGCACCCCAAAGCCCATCGGCCACCGCCCCACCTCCGGCTGTCGCCGCAGGTGGGCGCGGGTGACAATGAGGGCATGACCCCCGAAGCGCCCGACCTCGAAGCCGCCCTGCGGCCCCGGCTGCCGTCCCCGGTCCAGCCGGTCGAGGAGGAGCCCTTCACCAGCCGGGGCATACGGCTAGTGCTCAAGCGCGACGATCTGATCCACCCGGATCTGCCCGGCAACAAATGGCGGAAACTCGCGCCCAATCTGCGGGCGGCGGCGGGCCGCCCCCTGCTGACCTTCGGCGGCGCCTACTCCAACCATCTGCGGGCGACGGCCGCCGCCGGACGGCTGCTGGGCTGCCCGACCACCGGCGTCGTACGCGGCGAGGAGCTGGCCGGACCGCCGCTGAACCCCTCCCTGGCCCGCTGCGCGGCGGACGGCATGCGGCTGGTGTTCGTGGACCGGGCGACCTACCGGCGCAAGGACGACCCGGAGGTGCTGGCGCGCATCCTCGCCGAGAGCGCCCAGGACGGCGACGTCCAGGTGATACCCGAGGGCGGCAGCAACGCCCTCGCCGCGCGGGGCTGCGCCGCCCTCGGCCGGGAACTCGACGGGACCGCCGATGTCGCCGCCGTCGCCTGCGGCACCGCGGGGACCCTCGCCGGACTGGCGGCGGGCCTCCCGCCGGGCGCGCGCGCCCTGGGTTTCCCCGTCCTCAGGGGCGGCTTCCTCGCCGCCGAGACGGAGCGCCTCCAGCTCGCGGCGTTCGGCGGGCGCACCGGCGACTGGTCCCTGGACGAACGCTTCCATTTCGGTGGATACAACCGCACAACCCCGGAACTCGTTCGTTTCGCTGAGGGGTTCGAAGCCCGCCACGGGGTGGCCGTGGAACGTATATATGTCGCCAAAATGCTCTTCGGCCTGACGGCTCTGGCGGCCGAGGGCGCGTTCGCCCCCGGCACCACCGTGGCCGCCGTCATCACCGGCCGCCCGGAGCCGGCCGATCGGCCGGGGCCCTCCGACCGGCCCGCCGATCAGCCCGCCGCCCCGTCCTCCTCGTCGCGGTAGGCGGCGGCCTCCTCCAGGTCCAGCCGGCGCAGCAGGGTGCGCAGCATCTCGTCGTCGATCCGGCGGCGGTCGCGGAGGTCGACGAAGACGGATCTCTCCGTCTCGATCATCTCCCCGGCGAGCCGCCGGTAGGTGGCGTCCGCGGACTCCCCGGTGAGCTCGTTGACCGCCCCGAGCCGCTCCCAGACGGCATTGCGCCGCCGCTCCATGACCGTGCGCAGCCGGTCCTGGAGCGGCTGGGGGAGGGCGTTGCGCTCGTCGGTGAGCAGTTCGTCCAGCCGGCGGTCGGCGGCGGCGGACGCCTCGCTCTGGGCCTGGGCCTCGGCGAGGGTCTGCGCGCGGGCGTCGGGCGGGGGCAGTTTCAGCGCCCTGATCAGCGCGGGGAGGCTGAGTCCCTGCACCACCAGGGTCCCGATCACAGTGGTGAAGGTCAGGAAGAGGATCAGATTCCGGGCCGGGAAGGGGTCCCCGCCGGTGGTGGTCAGCGGGATGGAGAAGGCGATCGCCAGCGAGACCACCCCGCGCATCCCGGCCCAGCCCACGATCACCGGGGCCCGCCAGTCGACGGCGGGCTCGCGCTCCCTGATGCGCGCGGAGAGCCGGCGCGGCAGAAAGGTGGCCGGGAAGACCCAGACGTAACGCACCGCGACGACCAGGAAGAAGACCGCGAGTCCGTACGCGAGGGCCTCGCCCACCCCGTACGCCCCGAGCCCTTCGAGGACGTACGGCAGCTGGAGGCCGATCAGCGCGAAGACGGCGGATTCCAGGATGAAGGCGACCATGCGCCAGACGGCCTCCTCCTGGAGCCGGGTGGCGAAGTCGACCTGCCAGCGGCGGTGGCCGAGATAGAGCCCGACGACGACCACGGCGAGCACTCCGGAGGCGTGGACCTGCTCGGCGGCGGCGTAGGCGGCGAAGGGGATGAGCAGCGAGAGGGTGTTCTGGAGCAGCGGCTCGCCCAGATGGGTGCGGAGCCAGTGGATGGGGACCATCAGCAGCAGTCCGACGCCCACGCCGCCGAGCGCGGCGAGGGCGAATTCGGCGATGCCCTGGCCCCAGCTCGCGGCCTCGCCGACGGCGGCGGCGACCGCCACCCGGTAGGCGGTGATCGCCGTGGCGTCGTTCACCAGGGACTCGCCCTGGAGGATGGTGGTGATCCTGGACGGCAGCCCCAGTCTGCGGGCGATCGCGGTGGCGGCGACGGCGTCCGGCGGCGCGACGACCGCGCCGAGCACCAGGGCGGCGGTGAGCGGCAGCGCGGGGATCAGCAGATGGGCGAGCCAGCCGACGGCGACGGTCGCGAAGAGGGTGTAGCCCACCGAGAGCAGGGCGACGGGCCGCGCGTTGGCCCGCAGATCGAGGTACGAGCTGTCGAGCGCGGCCATGTGCAGCAGCGGCGGCAGCACCAGCGGCAGCACGATGTGCGGGTCGAGGGTGTAGTCGGGCACGCCGGGGACGTACGCGGCGATCAGCCCGGCGGTCACCAGGAGCAGCGGCGCGGGCACGGGGGTTCTGCGGGCCGCTCCGGCGACCGCGGCACTGCCCGCGATCAGCGCGACCAGTGACAGTGCTTCCATGCGCCGTCCTCAAGGCTCTCGCCCGTCGCCGGGTGGCGTACGCCGACGGGAAGGCGCGGCGTTCGCGCCGTACCCTGGCCATCATGAGCGAGTGTCCGCATGTGGCCGAGCTGCCCCGCCCGGAGCCGGCCCCGTTGAGCGAGACCTGCCCCGAGTGCCTGGCCGCCGGGGTCCAGCCGGTGCATCTGCGGCTCTGCCTGGTCTGCGGCCATGTGGGGTGCTGCGACTCCTCGCCGCTGCGCCACGCGAGCGCGCACTTCACCGGGACCGGGCACCCCGTGATGCGGAGCTTCGAGCCGGGCGAGAGCTGGCGCTGGTGTTTCGCGGACGGGGCCCTCGTCTGACGGGACCCCCGTACGACGGAGCCCCCTCACGAGGGGTCCGCGCCCCGCCCGGCGGACGGACGTACGACCCCGGGAGCGGTCCGGGACACCCCGGCGCGGCGAAGAGCTTCGGCAGGTCGGGAACCCGGGCGGCGGTTCGTCCGTCTGAAGCGTGGGTACGTCAACCATCCACCCCTTCCGCGCAATTGGATCCCGCGCACCTCTAGCCACTGCATGTGTTCATATGCTTACCATGAGTGACAGAGGCTGAGGAGTGGGGGCCCGGCGACAGCGCACCATGGATCGCGATAGCGTCGCCGAGCCAGTACCGGCTACGTACGGACTGCGTAGCGACGGCTTCGGGATCTTTCTCCCGCGGCCCGGAAAGAGCTTGTGTCACCTTGGAGGTGAGGGTGTCCCAGATCGCAGGCGAGCCCGGGACCCAGGACTTCGTGGAAGTCCGGCTGCCCGCTGCGGGTGCCTATCTGTCGGTGTTGCGTACGGCCACGGCCGGACTCGCGGCACGATTGGACTTCACCCTTGACGAGATCGAGGATCTGCGGATCGCGGTCGACGAGGCGTGCGCGATCCTGCTCCAGCAGGCGGTCCCCGGCTCCGTACTCAGCTGTGTCTTCCGGCTGATCGACGACTCGCTGGAGGTCACGGTCTCCGCGCCGACGACCGACGGGCGGGCCCCGGAGCGCGACACCTTCGCATGGACGGTGCTCTCCGCGCTGGCGGGCATGGTCGACTCGTCGGTCGCCGAGGATCGCACGGTCTCCATCAGCCTGTACAAGAAGCGCGGCGCGGGACCCGGTCCGGCGTGAGAAGCGAGGACGGTCCGGTGCGCGACGAGCCTCCCTCGCTGCACGGCTTCCCGGAGCAGCACGCCCGACCGCATCCGGAGGACGGGCCCGCGGGCCCGGGGGCCGCGACGGCCGCGGCCGAGCAGGCGCGGGCCGGGGGCACGTCCCCCGGCTCCGGCGGGGATGCCCCCGCCCAGGCGGAGCCCTTGGGGAAGGCGGGCCATATGACCGAGCATGTCCATGAACAGCAGCAGCACCATCCGCAGGACCGCAGCGGGGCACGGGCGCTCTTCATCGAGCTGCGCGAGCTGCCCGACGGCTCACCGGAGCGGGCCGAGCTGCGGAACCGGCTGGTGCGGATGCATCTGCCGCTGGTCGAGCATCTGGCGCGGCGGTTCCGCAACCGAGGCGAGCCGCTGGACGATCTGACGCAGGTCGCGACGATCGGTCTGATCAAGTCGGTGGACCGGTTCGACCCGGAGCGGGGCGTCGAGTTCTCGACCTATGCCACCCCGACGGTGGTCGGCGAGATCAAGCGGCACTTCCGGGACAAGGGCTGGGCGGTGCGGGTGCCCCGCCGGCTTCAGGAGCTGCGGCTCTCGCTGACCACGGCGACGGCGGAGCTCTCCCAGCAGCACGGCCGCTCGCCCACGGTGCACGAGCTGGCCGAGCGGCTGGGCATCTCGGAGGAGGAGGTGCTGGAGGGTCTGGAATCGGCCAATGCCTACTCCACGCTCTCCCTGGACGTCCCCGACACGGACGACGAGTCGCCCGCGGTCGCGGACACCCTGGGCTCCGAGGACGAGGCGCTGGAGGGCGTCGAGTACCGGGAGTCGCTGAAGCCGCTGCTGGAGGATCTGCCGCCGCGCGAGAAGCGCATTCTGCTGCTGCGGTTCTTCGGCAATATGACCCAGTCGCAGATCGCCCAGGAGGTCGGCATCTCCCAGATGCACGTCTCCCGGCTGCTGGCCCGCACTCTGGCGCAGCTTCGGGAGAAGCTGCTGGTGGAGGAGTAGGCCGCCGCCGGAACACCGGGGTGAGAACGGCGCGAGAGTGGCGCGGAGACGCGGAGACAGCGGGAGGGGGTGGCGGGACACCGTCCCCCACCCCCTGGAAGTCCCCGGCTACGCGTCGCGGGCGCCCGGGCCCCGGATGTCGAGGGCCTGGGTCGTGGTCGGGTTGACCAGGAGCACCAGGCCGGAGACGGCGACGGCCGCGACCAGCATGCCCAGCGGGATCATCCCGCCGGACGCGCGCAGCAGCGTCCACGCCGGGATCAGCGCCATGAGGTGGGTGATCAGCGCCGGTCCCCGGCTCCAGCTCCGCCGCAGCAGCAGTCCGCGCGCGGCGGCCAGCGGGAGGACGCCGAGTGCGATCAGCGTCACTCCGCCCATCTCGGCCTGGGTGGGATTCTCGGGTCGGCCCAGCACTCCCATGACCAGCATGTAGACGCCGTAGACGACCAGTGCCAGGCCTTCCAGGCCGGACACCGCCGCCGCGGCGGTCAGGCGGGCAGGGCGCGGGGTCTGGTCTTCGCTCACCCGAGAAGGGTAGCCGCCGCCCGGATCCGCGGGCCGGACCAGGGTCCGGCCCGGCACCCGGGGCTGGGCCGGGTACCCCCGGGTAGGTACGCTGCAACGCATGCGCGCACTCCTCGTGGTCAACCCGGCAGCAACCACCACCAGTGCACGCACCCGTGATGTGCTGATCCACGCGCTCGCCAGCGAGATGAAGCTGGAGGCCGTCACCACCGAGTACCGGGGCCACGGCCGGGACCTGGCGCGCCGGGCGGCCGAGTCCGGGGAGATCGATCTCGTGGTCGCCCTCGGCGGCGACGGCACGGTCAATGAAGTCGTCAATGGTCTACTCCACAGTGGTCCCGACCCCGAGCGGCTGCCCCGGCTCGCCGTGGTGCCCGGCGGTTCGACCAATGTCTTCGCCCGTGCCCTGGGGCTGCCGAACGACGCCGTGGAGGCCACCGGCGCGATTCTGGACGCGCTGAGCGAGCAGAGCGAGCGGACCGTGGGGCTCGGCCTCGCCTCCGGCACTCCGGGTACCGAGGACGAAGGGGTCCCGTCCCGCTGGTTCACCTTCACCGCCGGGGTCGGCTTCGACGCGAGCGTGATCGGCCGGGTCGAGCAGCAGCGGGAGCGCGGCAAGCGTTCGACGCACGCGCTCTATGTGCGTCAGGTGCTGCGGCAGTTCCTGGAGGACCCGCACCGCAGACACGGGATGATCACACTGGAGCGCCCCGGGCAGGCCCCGGTCACCGATCTGGTGGTCTCCATAGTCGCGAACACCTCGCCGTGGACCTTCCTGGGCAATCGCCCGCTGTACGCCTCGCCGAAGGCCTCCTTCGACACGGGCCTCGACGTGCTCGGGCTCTCCCGGCTCTCGACGCCGGCGGTGGCGCGGTTCGGCACTCAGCTGTTGACGTCCAGCCCCGAACGCGGACCACACGGCAAGCACGCGATTACTCTCCATGACCTCACCGACTTCACCTTGAATTCAAAGGTTCCACTGCCTTTTCAGATGGACGGCGACCACCTGGGACTCCGTACGAGCGTGACGTTCACAGGCGTACGCCGTGCACTGCGTGTGATTGTGTGAGTGGAAGGCTCAAACGGCCTTTATCTCGAACGTACGGACTGGGCTCCACCCCATAGAATGACGGCTGTGACCTAGTCGACACCGAGGAATCAAAAAAAACTTCCCGGAAGGGGTTGTATCCGTCGCCGAGGTTTGCGAGTCTCTTCATGGCGATCGGGACGGCCCGCAGAATCGGCCCGCAGATCACCGGAACCCCTCCCCAAACCCTGGACCACCTCGGCATGATCGATGGTCGGCCCTTCCGTTGCGGGGGGATTCGTGAAAGCGTTCACATTCACAAGCAACTTGCAAGTCATACCAAGGAGAGGTAGCAGCCATGGACTGGCGTCACAACGCCGTTTGCCGCGAGGAAGACCCCGAGCTCTTCTTCCCCATCGGCAACACCGGTCCTGCGCTGCTGCAGATCGAGGAAGCCAAGGCCGTCTGCCGTCGCTGCCCCGTCATGGAGCAGTGCCTGCAGTGGGCGCTCGAGTCCGGCCAGGACTCCGGCGTCTGGGGTGGCCTCAGCGAGGACGAGCGCCGCGCGATGAAGCGCCGTGCCGCTCGCAACCGGGCGCGTAACGCCAGCGCCTGAGAGAGCCACCGCAGCGAGCCTTGAGCATCCGGCGGCGCGTACAGCGAGTACGCACTCACCGCCCACGAGCCGCAGCGCGCAGCAGTAACCAAACAGCATTCGAGCCCCGGACCGTATTCCAGGTCCGGGGCTCGCTGCTGTACGCGGACCGCCGCATCCGGACTCATCGGCGTATCGCCGTGAATACGCTGTGAAACAGTGCTCAATCCGCTCCGGAATTACTTCTGGGCAGGTACCGGGATATCGAGTACGACCCGGGTGCCGCGATCCGGTCCGGAAACCGGGAGCATGTCGAACGTTCCGCCCAACTCCCCTTCCACCAGGGTCCGTACGATCTGCAGACCGAGATTTCCGGCGCGCTGGGCGTCAAAGCCCTCGGGCAGTCCCCGGCCGTCGTCCTGGACCGTGATCAGCAGCCGGCTGACGCGTTCGTCGCCGCGCCACTCGCTCCGTACCGCCGACACCTCGACCGAGCCGCGCTCCCCCGACGGGAAGGCGTGCTCCAGGGCGTTCTGGAGGACCTCGGTGAGCACCATGGAGAGCGGGGTGGCGACCTCGGCGTCGAGGATGCCGAAACGGCCGGTGCGACGGCACTCGACCTTGCCGGGCGAGATCTCGGCGACCATCGCGATGACCCGGTCGGCGATCTCGTCGAACTCGACCCGCTCGTCCAGGTTCTGCGAGAGGGTCTCGTGCACGATGGCGATCGAGCCGACCCGGCGCACGGCCTCGTTGAGGGCCTCCCGGCCGCTCGCCGAGTCCATCCGGCGGGACTGGAGCCGCAGCAGCGCGGCGACCGTCTGGAGGTTGTTCTTCACCCGGTGGTGGATCTCCCGGATGGTGGCGTCCTTGGTGATCAACTCTCGCTCGCGGCGGCGCAGTTCGGTGACGTCGCGCAGCAGCACCAGGGAGCCGATCCGTACGCCCTTGGGCTTGAGCGGAATGGCGCGCAGCTGGATCACCCCGCCGTTGCCCTCGACCTCGGCCTCGCGCGGCGCGTAGCCGCTGGCGAGTTTGACCATGGCCTCGTCCACCGGGCCCCGGGCGGGCGCGAGTTCGGCGGTCACCTGTCCGAGGTGGTGGCCGACGAGGTCGGAGGCGAGGCCGAGCCGGTGGTAGGCGGAGAGCGCGTTGGGACTGGCGTACTGGACGATGCCGTCGGCGTCGAGCCTGATCAGCCCGTCCCCGACGCGCGGGGCGGCGTCCATGTCGACCTGCTGGCCGGGGAAGGGGAAGGAGCCGGCGGCGATCATCTGCGCCAGGTCGGAGGCGGACTGGAGATAGGTCAGCTCCAGCCGCGACGGGGTCCGCACGGTCAGCAGATTGGTGTTGCGGGCGATGACACCGAGGACCCGGCCCTCCCGGCGCACCGGGATCGACTCGACCCGTACCGGGACCTCCTCGCGCCACTCCGGATCGCCCTCGCGCACGATACGGCCCTCGTCGAGGGCGGCGTCGAGCAGCGGGCGCCGGCCGCGCGGGACGAGATGGCCGACCATGTCGTCCTGGTAGGAGGTGGGGCCGGTGTTGGGCCGCATCTGCGCGACGGAGACATAGCGGGTCCCGTCGTGGGTGGGGACCCACAGGACGAGATCGGCGAAGGACAGGTCGGAGAGCAGCTGCCACTCCGAGACCAGCAGATGGAGCCACTCCAGGTCGGAATCACTGAGAGCGGTGTGCTGGCGTACGAGGTCGTTCATGGAGGGCACGTGTGCGAGCGTACCCGTGGCCCGCTCCGACGGCGTCGGGCGGCCGGGCGGACTGGGGCGAAGGCGGAGTGGAGACGGGGTGAACGGGGGGCGCGCCGGGGGCCGGAGGGATCGGCGGGCCCAAGCAATCCCCGCCGATCCATGGACATCCGCGAATGGTCTAGTCCACAATGAATGGGCAAGCGAAACTTCCGCTCTCCCCGCACAGGAGAGTGGAACGAGGCCCCTGCGCTCTCTGCCCTGACTGCGCTTGGACCTCTCCACGGCCGCGCGGGCCCGCACACTCGCCGGCCGGAGCACTCCGGGCTGCGGTGCCGGACGGGTTGAGGGTCCCGTCAGGCGCCGCGGCCCGCGGGTCTGTCCGGCCACGCCCGCATCGCCACCTCCACCACCCCGCCCAGCTCACCGGCCGTCGCCCCGTCCCTGGCCTGCTGGGACATCCCCTGAAGCACCGCCCCGGCATACCGGGCCAACGCCCGTGCGTCCGTGCCCGGCGGCAGCTCCCCGGCCGCGACATCCGCGCCGATCCGGCTCTCGAACGCGGCCAGATTGGCCTCGCGGCGCTCCCGCAGGGCGTCCCGTACATCGGCGGCCGTGCAGTTGGCCGCCGCGCTGATCATCAGACAGCCCCTGGGGTGCTCCGGATCCGTGTACTCCACGGCCGCCTCGCCAAGCAGCCGCCCGATGGCGGCCCGTGCCGTGCGCTCTTCGGCCAGCGCCCGGCGGCCGAAGTCACCGTAACGGCCCGCATAGCTCTCCACCACCTCGGCGAACAGCACCTTCTTGTCGCCGAAGGCCGCGTAGAGACTGGGTGCGCCGATGCCCATCACCCGGGTGAGGTCGGCGATGGACGTCGCCTCGTAGCCGTGCTCCCAGAACGCCATCGTGGCCTCGTGGAGGGCCTTCTCACGGTCGAAGGAGCGGGGCCGGCCGCGCTGTCTTGTCGCCATGGCCTCATTCTATAGCGGTCACTAGATAATCTGATACGGTCCTTTCTGTAGCGACCACTAGATAAAAAAAGGGGGGCGCGGCCATGGGCGCGCTTGGAGCGACAGAACAGCGGTCCGGGAAGCTCGCGGGGCGTACGGCGCTGGTCACTGGCGGCGGCCGGGGCATCGGGCGGGGCGTGTCGGAGCGGCTGGCGCGTGACGGGGCCCGGGTCGCCGTGCACTACGGCGGCGACGAGGAGGCGGCGCGGAAGACGGTGGCGGCGATCGAGGCGGCCGGCGGCTCGGCCTTCCCGCTCCGGCAGGAGCTGGGCGGGCGGGGCGACGCGGCGGCGCTGTGGGCGGAGTTCGACCGGCTGACGGACGGAGCGGGGCTCGACGTTCTGGTCAACAACGCGGGGATTGGGACGGCCGCGCCGTTCGCCGAGATCTCGGAGCAGGAGTACGAGCGGCTCTTCGCGGTCAATACGAAAGCGCCGTTCTTCCTGGCCCGAGAGGGTCTGTCCAGGCTGCGGGACGGCGGCAGGATCATCAATGTGTCCTCCGGGCTCTCCCGTGCGGCGGTGATGCCGGAGCTGATCGCGTACGCCATGACCAAGGGCGCGCTGGATGTCTTCACCCGGGATCTGTCCAAGGCGCTGGGCCCGCGCGGCATCACCGTCAACTCGGTGGCCCCGGGCATCATCGACACGGACGGGACCTCGGCCATGCTGCGCGCGAGCGACGAGGCGTGGGCGGTCGCGGCGGCCCACTCCGCGCTCGGCCGGGTGGGGGAACCGGGGGAGGTCGCGGACGTGGTGTCGTTCCTCGCGTCCGACGACTCACGGTGGATCACCGGGGCCTGGATCGATGTGACCGGTGGTTCACTGCCGTAGGGCGGGAGGATCAGCGGGTCTCGGTCACCTTGGCGAGTGCTCTGGGGGCGTCGGGGTCCTGGCCGCGGGCGATGGTGACCTCGTAGGCGAGGAGCTGGAGGGGGAGGATCTCCAGGACGGGCTGGAGCTCCTCGGGTACGCCCTGGGTGGGCAGGGTGAAGCCCGCGGAGGCGGCATCGACCTGGCGGGAGGGGCCGATCACCACGAGGTCGGCCCCCCGGCCGCGGAGGCGGTCGAGGACGGGCTGGAGTGCTTCGCCGCCCTTGCCGTCGGTGACGACGGCGATGACCGGTGAGATGTTGTCGACCATCGCCAGCGGGCCGTGGAGCAGATCGGCGCCGGAGTAGGACAGGGCCGGGATGTAGCTCGTCTCCATGAGCTTCAGCGCGGCCTCCTTCGCCGTGGGGTAGCCGTAGCCCCGGGAAGTGATGACCATGCGCTCGGCGAAGCGGTAGCGCGAGGCGAGGCGGCGCACCTCGTCCTGGCGGTCGAGGATCCGCTCCGCCAGCTCCGGCAGGGCCCGGGCGGCCGAGCCGTCCGCGCCGCGCAGTCCCTCGGTGAAGAGATAGAGGGCCAGCAGGGAGGCGGTGTAGGTCTTGGTCGCCGGGAGGGCCTTCTCGGGGCCGGCGAGGATGTCGATGTGGAACTCGGAGACCGCCGCCAGCGGGGAGTCCGGGTTGTTGGTGACCGCGAGGGTGATCGCCCCCGCCGCGCGGGCGGCCCGGGTGGAGTCGACCAGGTCGGGCGAGCCGCCGGACTGGCTGACGGTGATGACGAGGACGTCCCGCAGATCGGGCCGGGCCCCGTAGGCCGTCGTGGTGGACATGGAGGTCAGCCCGCAGGGCAGCCCCAGCCGGATCTCCAGCAGATATTTCGCGTACAGGGCCGCGTTGTCGGAGGTGCCGCGCGCCGTCAGCAGCACGAACCGGGGCCGGCGCGCCGCGATCAGCGCGGCCGTCTCATGGATCTGCGGCGCACCCCTGTCCAGGATGCGCCGCAGTACCTCGGGCTGCTCCGCCATCTCGCCGGACATGATCCGGCCGGGGTGCTCGCTCTGGTCGGCCGGGTGAGTGGCGTCCATGCTGGCCTCCGGGCTTTCCGTGCGCCGGGGGCGGGGCGGCGAGCCGCGCCCGCCCCGGCGCGTACGGTCCGCTTCGGTCAGGCCCCGGCACCCTGGCCGGTGATGACCTCCGCGGCGGCCCGCCCGCAGACGCGAGCGGCACCGTGGGTCGCGATGTGGAGCGCGCCCTTGGGCGTCGCGCGGTTCACGCCCATCTCGACGACGACCGTGTCGGGCCGGGCGTCGATCAGCGCGTCCAGCGCCGCCGCCATCCAGGCGTGGCGGTGGACATCACGTACCACTGCCACGATCCTACGGTCTGCCGCCTTGGCCAGCACCTCGCTCACCAGGGCCGACGCATCGGCCTCCGGCTCGCCGTAGGTGTCGGCCACGGTGCCCGGGAGCAGCTTCGCCAGCTCCGGCGCGACACCCCAGGGGGTCTCGTCGCCGACGGCGATATTGGCCACCGGGGCGAACGAGGCGACATAGGGCGTGCCGGTGACGGGCTCGTAGGGCAGTTCGCCCGCCGTGACCCGGATCGCGCGGCGCGCGGCGATCAGTCCGATGTCGGAGCGGACGGTGCCGGGCGCGCTCCCCTCCTGCTGTGCCGCGCCCGGCTCCGCCGCGGCCGTCCTGGCCCGCCGGGTCCACTCGGCGAGGGAGCGCACGCGCGCCGCCGCCTCGGCCAGTCGCTCCTCGGGCAGGTCTCCGTTGCGCACCGCGTTGACCAGGGCGTCCCGCAGGGACAGCACGGT
Organism: Streptomyces amakusaensis; assembly: GCF_039532665.1. Lineage (NCBI taxonomy): Bacteria > Bacillati > Actinomycetota > Actinomycetes > Kitasatosporales > Streptomycetaceae > Streptomyces > Streptomyces amakusaensis. The sequence continues at coordinate 50,548 of NZ_BAAASB010000007.1, forward strand.
GCCCTCGTCGGCGAGCCCGCCGCCGACGCAGATCGCGTCGATGCCGGCCGCGATGGCGAGGACGGAGCCCCGCTCGATGCCGTACGTCGAGGCGATGGCCTGCATCTCGATGCCGTCGGTGATGATCAGACCGTCGAAGCCCAGCTCCTCGCGGAGCAGCCCGTTGAGGATCTGCGGGCTCAGCGTGGCGGGACGGTCGGCGTCGAGAGCGGGCAGCAGGATGTGCGCGCTCATCACCGCCTTGGGGCCGGCCGCGATCGCCTCGCGGAACGGCAGCAGATCACGGGCGTGCAGGGTGTCGAGGCCCGCGTCGATCCGGGGCAGCGCGTGGTGCGAGTCCACGTTGGTGTCGCCGTGCCCGGGGAAGTGCTTGATGCACGCCGCGACGCCGGCGGCCTGCATGCCCTCGACGTACGCGATGGTGTGCCGGCCGACCAGCCGGGCGTCGGCGCCGAAGGACCGTACACCGATGACCGGGTTGTCCGGATTGGCGTTGACATCGGCGGACGGCGCCCAGTTGAGGTCGACGCCGCAGGCGGCGAGCCTGCGGCCGAGCTCCTGGGCGACCTCACGGGTGAGGCCGGTGTCGTCCACCGTGCCGAGCGCGTAGTTGCCGGGGAAGGAGGAGCCGTCGCGCACCTCCAGGCGGGTGACGTCACCTCCCTCCTCGTCGATGGCGACCAGGACGTCGTCCCGCTCCGCGCGCAGCTGTGCGTTGAGGGCGGTGAGCTGCTCGGGGGTGACGATGTTGCGGCCGAACAGTCCGACCGCGGCGAGACCCTCGCCGATCTGGCGCAGCAGCCAGTCCGGCGCGGTGGTGCCGACGAAGCCGGGCTGGAGGACGGTCAGCGCGTCGCGGGTGAGGGTGTCCGAGGACCCTCGTACAACGGTGGTCATGGAGGGTCCTTATCCCTTCACTGCGCCGGAGGTGAGGCCCGTGGCCATCTTCTTCTGGATGATCATGAAGAAGATGACGACCGGGATCGCGATCATCGTCGACGCCGCCATCAGCGCGCCGTAGTCGACACCGCGGGCGGTGGTGAAGTTCGTCAGCCAGACGTTCAGCGTGAACTTGTCGTTGTCCTGGAGGACGATGTACGCGAGCAGGTACTCGTTCCACGCGTTGATCAGCGAGTAGATCGAGGCGGCGGCGAGGCCGGGGGCGAGCAGCGGGAAGATGATCCGCCAGAAGGCGCCCATCTGCGTGCACCCGTCCACCATCGCGGACTCTTCCAGCTCCTTCGGGATGTTGATCACAAAGCCGCGGATCATCCAGGTCGCGAAGGGGAGCGTCGAGACCAGGTAGATGACGATGACGCCCCAGTACTCGTTCAGCGCGCCGAAGTCGTTGAGCTGGAGGTAGATGGGGATCAGCATCGCGGTGGGCGGCAGCAGCTGCACCAGGATCAGCACGATCATGAAGGCCCGGCGGCCGAAGAAACGGAAGCGGCCGATCGCGTACGCGGCGACGGTGGCCATGAGCATCGCGCCGACGACGGCGGTGAAGCTGACGATCAGGCTGGACTTGATCGCGGTGCCGAAGTTCTCGTAGTCGATGGCACGGGCGAAGTTGTCGAACGTGAACGACGACGGCCAGAGCGTCTGGTCGTAGCTGCGGATCTCCTTGTTGGGCCGCAGGGCGCTGACGAGGAGCCAGTACACCGGGAAGATCATGACCACGAAGGCCAGGACACCGATGCCGTTGTAGACGAAACGGCTCTTCTTCTTACGGTCCTTCGCGGGCTGGTTCTTCTTGCCCGCGGGTACGGACTTCACAGTGTTCACGGGCGTATCGGTCTTCGGCGCGGAGGCGGTGGCGCTCAATCGACCTCTCCGATCTTGAGCAGCTGGCGCAGGTAGTACACGGCGACACCGGACAGCAGAAGCACGGTGATCAGGGAGATGGCCGCGCCCTGGCTGAAGGAATTGGACTCGAATGCCTTGTTGAAGGCGTAGAGGCCGATGACTTCGTATTCGGGCTCGGGCTTGCTTCCGCGCATCAGCCAGACCTGGCCGAGCACATTGAAGTCCCAGATCACCGAAAGCGTGGCGACCATCTGGAAGACCGGCTTGATGACCGGGAAGGTCACATAGCGGAAGTTGCCGAACGCGTTGACGCCGTCGATCGCGGCGGCCTCTTCCAGTTCCTTGGGAACCTGGGTGAGAGCCGCGTACAGCGTGATCGCGACAAAGGGAATGGCTCCCCAGACGACGACCGCGCCGATGATGAGGAAGCCCTGCTTGTAATCGAGCCACCAGTTGTGGCCCTGGAAGTCGAGTCCCAGGTACTTCGTCAGGACCATGTTCAGGACGCCGTAGTCGGAGTCCGAGAGCCAGCGGAAGATCGAGGCCTGAACCATCAGCGGAATGGACCACGCGGCGATCAGCGCGCCGGTGATCATAAGCCGTGCCCAGTCCGACATGCGCTGCATCATGAGCGCGATGGCGAGGCCGATGACCAGGGTGGCGACCACGCAGACGGCCATGAAGACAATGGTCAGAACGACCGAGTCCCAGAAGGCCGAATCCCCGAGGATTTTCGTGAATTGCTCGAAGCCGACCCAGGGGGCCGGCTCGCCGGTCCACAGCTCAGTGCGGCCCACGTCCTGGAAGGACATGATTGTCGTCTTGATCAGCGGCCAGACGAACACCGCGAGGATCGCCACGACAGTCGGGGCGATCAGGAAGTAGGGCAGCAGCGCCCCCTTGCTTCTCCGACGTCCGCCTCCCCCCGATGTCTTGGGTTCGTGGACTTCCGCTGGCCGCTTGGCGGTCGCGGTGTCGGAGGCTTGGGGGTCCGGTCCCCCGGGGGTCTTGAGCATGTCGGCGGCACTCATCGTGCGTGGCCTTCCGTTCGGACTGTTCACCTGAAGGCGGGGGTGACGGGTCCGCGCGGTGCGCGGACCCGTCACCCCCGGGGAGATCAGAGGGGCTGGACCGCTGGGGTCAGGCCTTCTCGTTGATCAGGGCGTTGATCTCCTCGTCGGCCTTCTTCGTGGCATCGGCGACAGAGGTCCCACGGATGATCTGAAGCAGCATCTGCTCCAGGATCTCCTTCTTCTCGATCGCGGCCCAGCCGGGGGCGATCGGGGTGAACCAGGCGCTCTCGACCGCGTTGGCGCCCGGGGCGGTCTCGGCCTTGCTCTTCAGCGGCTCAAGCTGCTTGGTGTTGTTCGGCAGCGTGTTCTTGGCGGTGAGCGCTTCCTGGTTCTTCTCGTTGGTGTACATCGAGATCCACTCTTCGCCCAGGTCCTGCTGCTTGGACTTGGAGATGACACCCAGGTCGGAGCCGCCGATGAAGGTCGGGAGCGGCTTGCCCTCGGGGCCGGGCATGACGACGGGGTGGATCTTGCCCTTGAGCTCGCCGTTTCCGTTGCCCTCGGAGTCGGTGACGCTGCCGGCCTCCCACGCGTTGCCGTAGAGGACAGCCGTCTTCTCGTTGGCCATCACATTGGCGTGGTCCTGCTCGTCCTTGGTCTTGTCGGCCTTGTTGTACTTCTTGACCAGGTCGACGAAGTGCTGGATGCCCTTCTGGGCCTCCGGCGTGGAGAGCTGGCTCTCCCACTTCTTGCTGCCCTCGTCGTACTTGGCGATCTGGCCGCCGTACGCCGAGACGTAGGACATGGCCGCGTACCAGTAACGACCCGGCAGGTAGAGCGCGGAGAACGCCTTGTCGTCCTTGCCGTACTTCGCCTGGACCTTGTCGAGGGCCTTGATGAGGTCGGCCTCGGTCGCGGGCAGCTTGTCGGAGCCCGTGCTCTCCTTGAACATCTCGGAGTTGTAGATGCCGACACGGGCACCCGCGTAGTAGGGCACACAGAAAAGCTTGCCCTCGTAGGTGCAGGTGTCCTTCAGACCCTTGATCCAGGTGTCCGAGTTGGCGTACTTGCTCTCGTCCTTCACTTCGCCGAGGGCGCCGTTCAGGATGTACGTCATGGTCTCGGTGTTGCCGAGCTCCACCACGTCCGGGAACTTGTCACCGGAGAGGGCGGCGTCGAGCTTCTTGGTCTTGTCGGCCCAGAGCTGGTACTGAACCTTGACGTCGACCTTCGGGTACTTCTTCTTGAACTCGTCGTTCGCGGCCTTGACGACCTCGGGCCAGGTGGACTGGGCGTCATTCATCAGCCACACGGTGAGAGTTCCCGTACGGTCCTTCGGGTCCGCGTTCTTCTGGTCCTTGGCGTCCGAGCCACAGGCCGCCACCGAAACCATCATTGCCGCCACACCGACCGCAGCTATGAGCTTGCGCTTCACGCCACCCTCCTCAAGGGATGCAGATTTCCCCCCACCACCCGGGAGTCGCACAACACGCAGAGAGCAGCGCTTTTCGGTCTGCCCGTGGGGCTGGGACCTGGTCTTTAATGGTTTAGACCAGTACCCGGAGCTTGGCCTAGACCTTTAGGGGTGTCAAGGGTGTATAAGAAGGGCAGTCGCGTCCGTTATAGGACCGACACCTGAGGGAGGGCGACGACCCGTGACCGGACCGTGCCACCATGTGAGCCGCTACAGACGGAGGAGCCGGTGACGGCAGCAATGCAGGAGTCGGGAAGGCGGGCAATGACCACGGACGGGGTGGGTACGGAGACCGAGGGCGGGCCTCAGACTCGTACCGCGCGTGTCCCAAAGTACTACCGGCTCAAGCGCCACCTTCTGGACATGACAGAGACTATGCCGCCCGGGACTCCCGTGCCCCCGGAACGCACACTCGCGGCCGAATTCGACACCTCGCGCACGACCGTTCGCCAGGCGCTCCAGGAGCTGGTGGTCGAGGGCCGACTGGAGCGTATCCAGGGCAAAGGCACGTTCGTGGCCAAGCCGAAGGTCTCCCAGGCCCTCCAACTGACCTCCTACACGGAGGACATGAGAGCCCAGGGACTGGAACCCACTTCTCAGCTGCTGGACATCGGCTATGTCACGGCCGACGACAGTCTGGCCGGACTGCTGGACATCTCGGCGGGCGGCCGGGTGTTGCGCATCGAGCGGCTCCGGCTGGCGAGCGGCGAGCCGATGGCGATCGAGACGACCCATCTCTCGGCGAAGCGTTTCCCGGCGCTGCGCCGGAGCCTGGTGAAGTACACCTCTCTCTACACGGCGCTCGCCGAGGTGTACGGGGTCCATCTCGCCGAGGCCGAGGAGACCATCGAGACCTCACTCGCGACACCGCGTGAAGCGGGGCTGCTGGGGACCGATGTGGGCCTGCCGATGCTGATGCTTTCACGCCATTCTCTGGACGGCGGGGGCGAGCCCGTGGAGTGGGTCCGCTCGGTCTACCGGGGCGACCGCTACAAGTTCGTCGCCCGTCTGAAGCGCCCCGCGCACTGACCGGCCGAAGGCGCGGGCCGGCCCATCCCACCGGTGGGCCGGCCCGCGCCTTCGTCGTGTCCGGAGCGCGGCCGGCGAGCCGGGACCCGGCGACGGGCCCAAGCGCCCCCGGATCTCTCCCGGGCCCCCTCCGGCCCCCTCCGAAGCACCTCCCGATCCGCTCCCGAACCGCCTCCCGAAGCGGCCCCAGGGCCCCGGCAGGGCTCGGGAAAGGCCCCGCGAAGCCCTCGGGGCGACCCCGCGAACCCTTCGGAGGAGTGACCTTCCGTAGGGCCTCCGACACCCCCGCGACACAACATCTGGTGGGTGCCACCACCCCCCGCCCCCACATGTATGCTCGTCTCGCTGTCGCCGCAGAGGAATCCGGTGTGAATCCGGAACTGTCCCGCAACGGTGTGCTGTGGTGCGCTTTGTCGTACCCGCGAGTCCGGGCGTCTGCCGACAGCGCACCCGGCTCGACCGACCCGGGTGCCGAGACGTCCGGGCCTCGCGGTTGGGTCGGCGGACGCCGTGCGGAGTGCTGCCCCGAAACGGGTACGCGCGCCCCGCGGCGTGCCTCCCTCCCGCCGGCCCGTGAGCCGAGCGAGTGGAGAGCACCACGTGACCATCGCGCCAGCCGATCCGGCTTCAGGCACCTCCGCGAACGCCTTCGGGCAGAGCGCCGAGAAGGTGTCGGAACAGCTTCCCGGACGGGTGCCCGCACCCGTCTCCGGGAAGCCCGGGGACGGACCGGGGACCGCTCTGCTGCGGACCCTGACCGACCTCACCGCCGATCTGCCGGACACCGACCCGGGCAAGGTCGCCGCAGCCGCGCTGCGCGGCCGCAACGCCGAGTCGGACGCGGCCGAGCTGCGCGGGCTCGCCACCGACGCCGCCGCGGGCCTCATCTCCGAGGACCCGGCCTACTCGCGGCTCGCCGCCCGGCTGCTCACCCGCACCATCGCGGACGAGGCCGCCTCCCAGGGCTCGGTCGCCTTCTCCGCGTCGGTCGCCGTCGGCCACGCCGAGGGTCTGATCGCCGACCGCACCGCCGATTTCGTCACGCTCCACGCCGCCGCCCTGGACGAGCTGATCGACCAGAGCGCCGACGACCGCTTCGGCTACTTCGGTCTGCGCACCCTCTACAGCCGCTATCTGCTGCGCCACCCGATCACCCGCCAGGTGATCGAGACCCCGCAGCACTTCATGCTCCGGGTCGCCTGCGGCCTCGCCGAGGACGACTCCACCCGCGCGCTGGACGAGGTCGCGGCGCTCTACCGGCTGATGAGCCGGCTGGACTATCTGCCCTCCTCCCCCACGCTCTTCAACTCCGGCACCCGCCACCCGCAGATGTCCTCCTGCTATCTGCTGGACTCCCCGCAGGACGAGCTGGACTCCATCTACGACCGCTACCACCAGGTCGCCCGGCTCTCCAAGCACGCCGGCGGCATCGGTCTCTCGTACTCCCGCGTCCGCGCCCGCGGCTCGCTGATCCGCGGCACCAACGGCCACTCCAACGGCATCGTGCCGTTCCTGAAGACCCTCGACGCCTCGGTCGCCGCGGTGAACCAGGGCGGCCGGCGCAAGGGCGCCGCCGCCGTCTACCTGGAGACCTGGCACGCGGACATCGAGGAGTTCCTGGAGCTGCGCGACAACACCGGCGAGGACGCCCGGCGCACCCACAACCTCAACCTCGCGCACTGGATCCCCGACGAGTTCATGCGCCGGGTGCAGGCCGACACCGAGTGGTCGCTCTTCTCCCCGGCCGACGTGCCCGAGCTGGTCGACCTGTGGGGCGACGAGTTCGACGCCGCCTACCGCCGGGCCGAGGCGGCGGGCCTGGCCCGCAAGACGATGCCCGCGCGTGAGCTGTACGGCCGGATGATGCGTACCCTCGCCCAGACCGGCAACGGCTGGATGACCTTCAAGGACGCCTCCAACCGGACCGCCAACCAGACCGCCGAGCCCGGCCACACCGTCCACTCCTCGAATCTCTGCACCGAGATCCTGGAGGTCACCGACGACGGCGAGACCGCGGTCTGCAACCTGGGCTCGGTCAACCTCGGCGCCTTCGTCGTCGGCGACGGCATCGACTGGGAGCGGCTGGACGAGACCGTCCGCACCGCGGTCACCTTCCTCGACCGCGTGGTCGACATCAACTTCTACCCGACCGAGCAGGCCGGCCGCTCCAACAACCGGTGGCGTCCGGTGGGCCTGGGCGCGATGGGCCTCCAGGACGTCTTCTTCCAGCTGAAGCTGCCCTTCGACTCCCCCGCCGCCCGCGCGCTGTCCACCCGGATCGCCGAGCGGATCATGCTCGTCGCCTACGAGGCCTCCGCCGACCTCGCCGAGCGCAACGGCCCGCTCCCCGCCTGGGAGAAGACCCGCACCGCGCGCGGCGTGCTGCACCCGGACCACTACGGCGTCGAGCTGAACTGGCCGGAGCGCTGGGCCGCGCTGCGCGAGCGCATCGCCACCACCGGGATGCGCAACTCGCTGCTCCTCGCCATCGCCCCGACGGCTACCATCGCCTCCATCGCGGGCGTGTACGAGTGCATCGAGCCGCAGGTCTCCAACCTCTTCAAGCGCGAGACCCTCTCCGGCGAGTTCCTCCAGGTCAACTCCTACCTGGTGGCCGAGTTGAAGAAGCTCGGCGTCTGGGACGCCCAGACCCGTGAGGCGCTGCGCGACTCCAGCGGCTCGATCCAGGACTTCACCTGGGTCCCGGCCGACGTCCGCGAGCTGTACCGCACGGCGTGGGAGATCCCGCAGCGCGGTCTGATCGACATGGCCGCGGCCCGCACCCCCTTCCTGGACCAGTCGCAGTCGCTGAACCTGTTCCTGGAGACGCCGACCATCGGCAAGCTCAGCTCGATGTACGCGTACGCCTGGAAGCAGGGGCTGAAGACGACGTACTACCTGCGCTCCCGCCCGGCCACCCGGATCGCCCGCGCCGCGTCCGCCGCCGCCGCTCCGGCCGCCGCCCCCGTCCCCGTACCCGTGCAGGCCGCCGACGACGACGCGCTCGCCTGCTCCCTGGAAAACCCCGAGTCCTGCGAGGCCTGCCAGTAATGTCCGCCACCCCCCAGAAGAACCTGCTCGACCCGGGCTTCGAACTGACCCTGCGTCCGATGCGCTACCCCGACTTCTACGAGCGCTACCGGGACGCGATCAAGAACACCTGGACGGTGGAGGAGGTCGACCTCCACTCCGACGTCGCCGACCTCGCCAAGATGACCCCCGCCGAGCAGCATCTGATCGGCCGGCTCGTGGCCTTCTTCGCCACCGGTGACTCGATCGTCGCCAACAACCTGGTGCTGACGCTCTACAAGCACATCAACTCCCCGGAGGCGCGTCTCTATCTGAGCCGCCAGCTCTTCGAGGAGGCCGTGCACGTCCAGTTCTATCTGACGCTGCTGGACACCTATCTGCCCGACCCCGAGGACCGTACGGCGGCCTTCGCGGCGGTGGAGAACATCCCGTCGATCCGCGAGAAGGCGCAGTTCTGCTTCAAGTGGATGGACTCGGTCGAGAAGATCGACCAGCTGGAGAGCAAGGCCGACCGCCGGCGCTTCCTGCTGAACCTGATCTGCTTCGCGGCCTGCATCGAGGGGCTGTTCTTCTACGGCGCGTTCGCCTATGTGTACTGGTTCCGCTCGCGCGGCCTGCTGCACGGCCTGGCCACCGGCACCAACTGGGTCTTCCGTGACGAGACCATGCACATGAACTTCGCCTTCGAGGTCGTGGACACGGTCCGCAAGGAGGAGCCGGACCTCTTCGACGACGCCCTCCAGCAGCAGGTCACCGACATGCTGAAGGAGGCCGTCGAGGCCGAGCTGCAGTTCGGTCAGGACCTGTGCGGCGACGGCCTCCCGGGCATGAACACCGAGTCGATGCGCGAGTACCTCCAGTGCGTCGCCGACCAGCGGCTGACCCGGCTGGGCTTCGCCCCGGTGTACGGCTCGGAGAACCCGTTCTCCTTCATGGAGCTCCAGGGCGTCCAGGAGCTGACGAACTTCTTCGAGCGCCGCCCCTCCGCCTATCAGGTCGCGGTCGAGGGCTCCGTCGACCTGGGCGAGGACTTCTGAGTCCGGACCGGCGCTGACGCCTCAGCACCCCGCGCGGGGCCGCGGACCGTGGACCGGTCCGCGGCCCCGCCGCGTTCCCGGACCGCTCCGAGCTGCCGGTCGATCCTCCGTTCGCGGACATGTCCGAACAGCGAGGGAAGGAGGACCAGGGCGATCAGAACGAGGACGGCGAGCAGGCCGAGAAGTGTTTCCATGCCGTCAACTGTCTTACCCGGCCGGGTGATTCATCAGTGGCAGCACTGTCATGGAACGTCGAATTGCTGCCACACTTCCCCCATGCTGAGAAACGTCGCCGCGGTCCTCCTCGAAGGCGTCCACCCTTTCGAACTGGGGGTGCTCTGCGAGGTCTTCGGCCATGACCGCAGCGCGGACGGGCTGCCGCTCTACGACTTCGCGGTGGTCTCGGCCGCCGGTCCCGCGCTGGCGACCGACGCCGGATTCGGCATCACCACGCCCCACGGCCTCGAACGGCTGGAGGAGGCGGACCTGGTCGCCGTGCCCACCGGGGACGCCTACCCCACCCGGGAGTTCCCCGGCGAGCTGCTCGAAGCGCTGCGCCGCGCCGTGGACCGGGGCGCGAGAGTGCTGGGCGTGTGCAGCGGGGCCTTCGTCCTGGGCGCGGCGGGACTGCTCGACGGCCGCCGCTGCACCACCCACTGGCGGCATGCCCGGGCCCTGGCCGAGCGGTGTCCGCGGGCCGTCGTCGACCCCGATGTGCTGTACGTGGACGAGGGGCCGGTCATCACCTCCGCCGGCACCGCCGCCGCGATCGACGCCTGTATGCATCTGCTCCGCCAGGAGCACGGCCCCGAGGTCGCCAACCACATCGCCCGCCGGATGGTGGTGCCGCCGCACCGCGACGGCGGCCAGGCGCAGTACATCGAACGGCCGCTGCCGCGCGCCCGGTACGACACCGTGGGCGCCGTGCTGGCCTGGATGGAACGGCATCTGGACCGGGAGACGACGGTCGAGCAGCTGGCCGCGCGGGCGCACATGTCGCCGCGCACCTTCGCCCGCCGCTTCCACCAGGAGACGGGGACCACCCCGTACCGCTGGCTGCTGCGGCAGCGGGTGCTGCTCGCGCAGGAACTGCTGGAGTCCACGGACGAGACGGTCGAGGCGATCGCGGCCCGCTCCGGATTCGGCAACGCGGCGGCGCTGCGCCACCACTTCCTCCGTACGCTCGGGACGACGCCGAACATCTACCGCAGAACCTTCCGGGGCCCGGTCCGCCTGGCGGTCCCGCTGGAGACGGGTCAGGGCCCGCTCACCGGTGTGAGCAGGCCCTGACCAGCGGTGCGGGTCAGTCGTTGGGGACGACCGGGTAGCGCGGGGTGCCCTCCGCCATCTGCTTCAGCGCGTCCTTGCGGTCGCGCTTGGAGAGGCGGTCGATGTAGAGGTACCCGTAGAGATGGTCGGTCTCGTGCTGGAGGCAGCGCGCGAAGTAGCCGTTGCCCCGGATCTTGACCGGGTTGCCGAACCTGTCCTGGCCGCGCACCACCGCGTAGTCGGGGCGGGCCAGCTCCGCGTAGGCGGTCGGCACGGAGAGGCAGCCCTCGTTGGAGTCGTCGAGCACCCGCAGCTCGGACGGCAGCTCCTCCAGGACCGGGTTGCAGATGTACCCGGTGTGCCGGTTTCCGTCGTCGTCCGGGCAGTCGTAGACGAAGACCTTGAGGTCGACGCCGATCTGGTTGGCGGCCAGGCCCACGCCCTCGGCGGTGCGCTGACTGGCGAACATGTCGTCGATCAGCGACGCGAGCGCGTCGTCGAACTCGGTGACGTCCGCGCACTCCTTGTGGAGCACGGGATTGCCGACGACCGTGATCGGGCGCGAGGTGCCGCGCTCCCGGTGGGCGAGCTCACGTGCCTCGCAGTCCTCCGTGTCCACGACGTATCCCTCGTCGTCCACGACGGGACCCTCGTTGACCTGCTGGTCCGTCTCCTGCTGCGACGCCATGTCAGCCGTACGCCTTCCTCGGTCCCTCGCGGCCCGCCCCGTGGGGGGCCACTGTGTCCGTACAGCCTAAGGGCAGGGGTCAGCAGACTTCCTCAAGATCTCGCCACTCGCGGCTGTCGGGGCTGTCCGCGACCCAGCCGTCCAGGAGTCCGCGCACCAGACCGGCGGGGGCCGCGATGCCGCATTCGCGCTCGGGCGACCACAGCTCCCCGGCGGTGCGGTGGCCGAGCGGTCCCGGGTGGCCCGGTTCGCTGTGGTCGTGGGGGTCGAGGTGCTCGCCCTCGCCCTCGGCGCTCGGCATCCGGCTCTCGGAGCAGGAGCGGCAGAGCAGCCGGACGGAGGAGGACCAGTCCTCGGCGGCGTATCCCGCGTCGGAGGCCAGCTGCTCCAGGGCGTCCCGGTCGGCCTCGGTGTCGGCCTCCAGCAGCACCACCCAGGTGGGGACGGGTGAGGGGGCCCACAGCTCGATCTCGTCGAAGACGGGGTAGGACGGGCCGGCGGCGGTGGTCCGCTCCCCGTTGGGCACGCCGTCGTGGAGGACGACCTCGCCCCAGCGGCGGCCGGAGGACGGCAGCGGGATCGACAGCACCTCCATCCGGGCCGGATCCAGTCTGCGGCCCCAGACCACCTCGGCCTCGCCCTCGGGCGAGAGCCGCACGGCGGCGCTGCCGAGGTCCATGGCGAGCGGCTCGCCGCCGGGCCCGGCCCCCACCCCGCCGGTGCGGGTGGGCACCCCGGGCACCTTGAGCCCGTAGGCCTGCCAGGCGCGGCGGGCCAGCGGCCAGTCCTGGAGGGCGGTCGCGGCGATGCCGACGTTCCACCAGTCGGGGGCGCCCGCCTCCTTGTCCAGCAGGGCCACGGCGCGCAGCCCGGCGGCCCGCGCCTGCTCCCAGTCGTGCCGGAATTTGTGCAGGAGCGCCAGATTGAACCAGGACTCGGAGAGCCAGGGCTCAAGGTCGGCCGCCCGTGTCAGCAGCGCGCCGGCGTCCTCGTACCGGCCGTCGCCGATCAGCGTGAACGCGCGGTCGGTGGCCTGCCGCCACGAGGCTGAGGGCCGATGCCGTACCTTCCCGAAGATCCTCACGATTCCCGCCTGCCGGTCGTTCGGGTCACCGCCCCGGACGCTGTTGGTGTGATTCCCGATGCTGCTTCGTGTGTCTGCTTGACGCTGGTTGTCTCTCCTCTTTCGCATCCAACCATGCCCGGCAAAGGGGTGGCTCATTACCCATGGGTTACCCCTTCGGCCCCGGGGTCAGACCCCCGGGGCTCACCGGCCGGAAAAAGGGCCGTATCCACAGGTCAGGCGGGGTGTGCCCCGGTGGCGGGGGCGGCGGGCCCGGTCTCGTCGCCCAAGGTCTCGCGGGCCCGGTCCCGGGCGGCGGGGTCCGGTTCGCGGGGAACCGGGGCGGCGGGGGCGGCCGGGGCGGTGCTGCGGCCCAGCACCTTCGCCAGGGCCTCGATCACCTCGGGGTGGTAGTCCTGGCCGGTGCCGAGCCGCAGCCGCTCCAGCGCGCGGGGGGTGTGCGCGGGGTCTCCCCCGGTCAGGTCGTCGTACGCGTTGACGGCCCGGACGATCCGGGCGGGCAGCGGCTGGTCCCGGTAGGGGTCGGCCTGCCGCTCGACCACGACGGCGACCTCGGCGGGCACCCCCGTCTGCCGGACGACGGCCCCGCCGAGCAGGGCGATCCGGCGCTGCCGGTCGGCCGGGAGCGGCGCGGTCGCGCCGCCGGGCACGGGGTCCACCAGGGAGAGCTGGCCGATGTCGTGCATCAGCGCCGCGTACTCCAGCACGGTCAGCCGGTTTCCGGTCAGCCCCATCTCCCGGCCGACGGCGCAGCTCAGCTCGGCGACCCTGCGGGCGTGGCCGGGCGGGGTGTAACCGGCGATCTCGGTCGAGCGGGCGAGGGAGGCGATGGTCTGCCGGTAGGTGGTCCGGATCGCCTCGTACCGCCGGAAGGAGAGCTGGGCGAGGAGGAGGGGGGCGCAGAAGACGGGCAGCGCCCACAGTCCGGCGACGGCGACGGCGAGCGCGATGACGGCCCCGGTGGCGCAGACGGCGGAGCCGATGCCGGGCAGCGCCCGCAGCTCCTCGCGGAGCAGCGGGCCGTAGGGGAATCCGCTGCGGACGCGCAGCATCAGCGCGGCGAGCACCGCGTCGCAGAGTGCGGTGAGCGCCATCAGGACCATGAGGAAGAGGGCGTACGGGGCGCCCTTGCCCCACTCCTGGAGCGCGCCGGAGTTGTAGAGCGGCTGGAAGCAGACGGCGGCGAAGGCGACGCTCAGCACCCGGCGTACGACGTGGTCGAGCGCGGTCCGCTGGCCCCTGGCCAGCTGGGGGACGGCTCCGGCGAGGGTGCCGGCGAAGACGACGGCGACGACCTGGAGGACGCCGTGGGTGGTGGGACGGCCGCCGCACTCGCCGAGGAGGGCGTAGGCGAGGGCTCCGGCGGCCCCGAGGGGGGCGGGTTCGCGTTCGCGGGGCGCGGCGCCCCAGCGGACGGTCTCGCCGATGGCGACGAGGGCGCCGAAGGCGAGGGCGTAGGCGGGTTCGTGGAGGCCGTGCCAGAGGGTGACGGAGAGCGCGGCGCAGACGAGGAGGGCGGCGGCGGTCTGGACGAGGGCGAGGACGGCGACGCTGAGGGCGCTGTCGGGCCGGGCGGCGGTGCGGGGGCCGGGGACGCTTCCCCGGAGCGGCGGGTACGGTTCGTCGCCCTCTCTCACGCCGGGCCGCCCGGGGTGCGGTCGGCGACGCGGACGGGCTGGGGCGGGATGCCCCGGACGTCGGACGGACTCGCGGCGGCGGACGGCTCGCCGGAGGCGATCTCGGTGCAGTTGGCCTCGGTGGAGGTGACCTCGGTCTCCCAGCCGTGCCGGTCCAGGGCTTTGACCAGCGCCTCGACCATGCGGGGGTCGAAGTGCGCGCCCGCGCACCGCTCCAGTTCGGCGAGGGCGACGGGGACCGGGCGGGCCCGTGAGTAGGAGCGGGTGGAGGTCATGGCGTCGAAGGCGTCCGCGACGGCGACCACCCGGGCGAATTCCGGGATCCGCTCGCCGGCCAGCCCGCAGGGGTAGCCGGTGCCGTCCATGCGTTCGTGGTGGTGCAGGATCGCGCCCCTCGCCTCGCCGAGGAAGCCGATGCCCCGGACGATCTCATGGCCGTACTCGGGGTGGAGCTGGATCACCCGTCGCTCCTCGGGGGTGAGCGGGCCGTCCTTGCGGAGGATCCGGGTGGGCACTCCGAGCTTGCCCACGTCGTGGAGGATGCCTGCGAACCGAATGATTTCGATTCGTTCCTCGTCCATGTCCAGTTCGCGGGCGATGAGCACCGAAGCGCGGCCCACTCTCTCGCTGTGGCCCCGGGTGTAGCGGTCCTTGAGGTCGACCGCCTGGACGAGGGCGCGGATGGTGGCCTGGTGGGCGGTGCGTTCGCGGTGGTACTGCGCGAAGAGCCAGCAGGAGATGTACATGGGCAGCAGGACCAGGAGCGCGGAGACCGGCCCGTAGGGGCTGGTCCACAGCACCGCCATCATCAGCCCCGCCAGTCCGTGGACGAGGTGCGGCACCAGGGAGTGGAGCACCAGACCGCGCCAGGCGACGCCCGCCGGCTGCCGTTCGGCGGTGGCGAGGATGCCCGCTTCGAGGAGGGTCAGCACCAGGCAGAAGACGACGGCCGCGGCGGCGGCGGGCGCGAGGGCGCGCGGGAAGTCGGGTTCGCCGAGGGTGCGCCCGCCGCCGAGCAGGGTGTGGGTGCTGGCCGCGCTCCAGGTGGCGAGGGCGAGCTGGGCGGCGCGCCAGATCCTGCGCGGCGCGGCGGGTCCGCGCTCGACCCTTCCGAGGAGTGAGCCGGGGACGGCGACGAGCATGGCGGCGGCGGCCGGGAGCAGGAAGGCGGCGGTGAGCAGGACCGGGAAGAAGGAGGCCGCGCTGATCGGGAGCGCCTTGCGCAGATGGCGGCAGCGCGGGGGCAGCTCACATCCCGCGTAGAGCGCGGCGAGCAGCGCCACGGCGCTCCAGCCGACGGTGGTCCGCTGCCCGAACAAGGGCAGCAGGCATGCCGCTGCGCAGAGCACGGCACCGAGAATGTACGCGCGTGCCGTCGCCGGTACGGACCTCACTGTCCCGCCCCCTTCGCGTCTGGCGCGTCACGGTAGCGAGTTGAGGAGGGGGGTGCGGGTGCGGCGACGGTTTGTTCGCACAGACGAGTGACAGCGGTGCGTACGAAGAGGGCGCGCCGCGGGATTCACGGCGCGCCCTCTTCGTACACCTGGGTCATGCGGGTACGGTCACTCGGCCCGGGGGGCCTGTGCGCGGGCGATGCTGATGTCCTCGGTGGGCACCGTCTCGCCGGAGCGGATCAGATCGATCCGGCCCATGACCTTGGCTCTCAGGTCGGTGGGGACGTCGTCGTGTCCGCAGCACCGCTTGACCAGCTTCTTCACGGCCTGCTCCAGCCCGTACTTCTCCAGGCAGGGGGAGCATTCCCCGAAGTGCACCTCGAATTTGGTGCAGTCGCTGTCGGGCATCTCACGGTCGAGGAACTCATAGAGGTGGTCGAGCACCTCCGAGCAGTCCGTCTCGTGCGGCTCTTCGCAGCTCATGAGCCCGAGCCTTTCGCTTCGTTCGACTCCCCCGCACCGGCCGGGACGAGCCCGCGCTCACGGGCGTAGTCCTCCAGCATGCCGCGCAGCTGGCGACGGCCCCGGTGCAGGCGGGACATCACCGTCCCGATGGGTGTACCCATGATGTCCGCGATCTCCTTGTACGCAAAGCCCTCTACGTCAGCGAGATAGACGGCGATACGGAACTCTTCCGGGATGGCCTGGAGCGCGGACTTCACATCGGAGTCCGGCAGGTGGTCGAGGGCCTGGGACTCGGCCGAGCGCAGTCCGGTGGACATGTGCGACTCGGCGCGGGCGAGCTGCCAGTCCTCGATCTCCTCGGCGGCGCTGCGCTGAGGTTCCCGCTGCTTCTTGCGGTAGGAGTTGATGAAGGTGTTGGTGAGGATGCGGTAGAGCCACGCCTTGAGGTTGGTGCCCTCGCGGAACTGGTGGAAGGAGCCGTACGCCTTGGCGTAGGTCTCCTGCACGAGGTCCTCGGCGTCGGCGGGGTTGCGCGTCATGCGGAGCGCGGCCGAGTACATCTGGTCGAGGAAGCCGAGGGCGTCCCGCTCGAAGCGGGCATTGCGCTCGGCGGTCGTCTCGGCGGCGGCGCGCGCGGGCTGCGCGGCACTGTCCGCCGGGGCTTCCGGCTGTCCCTGTCCCGGTGCCGCCCGGCCGTCGTCGGCCCCTGCGTCGGTCCCAGTGACCGGACCCACCTCCTCCAACGCTGTGACGGGCCCAAGTGCGGACCCGCTCGAATCGGAGAATAGTCGACCTTCGCCCGACGGCTCTTGCCGACCGGTGCCGCCCTGGGCCAGGACCGGGGCGGTCTTGGCCGCCGTGAGCACGGTCCACTCCAGGTCAGCGGGGTGCGTGCGGCGGGGGCAGACGGTCGGACCCATGCTTGGGACTCCCTACTCCATGCTCTGTTGCCTACGTCCTGACATCCGCTGCAACAGAGCCGGGCGGCTGGTCATTCCCGCAGGGGCAGGGCCCATCCGCGGACCGCCTCTGTGATGGTTTTCACGGTCCGCTCCTCGGTGACGGGGGCGCGCTTGGGGACGGCGAAGCCGTGGTCGGCGAAGGGGACTTCCACCAGGCCGTACGTCCCTTCGGGGAACTCGGCGGGCTTGCCGAAGGGGTCGCTCGTGCCCTGGACGACGAGGGTGGGCAGGTCCGTGCCGAGCAGTTCGGCGGCGCGGGAGCTGCCTGGCCGGCCGGGCGGGTGGAGGGGGAAGGAGAGCGCGAGCACGGCGGCGGCCCCCAGCTCGCGGCCGGTGCGGCAGGCGACCCGGGCCCCGGCGCTGCGGCCTCCGGCGACGACGGGGACGCCGGGGCGCTCCAGCGCCGGCCACAGCGCGCGCCAGGCGGTGTCGAGGGTCCCGGGGGCGGGGGCGACCTTCTTTCCGGCGACCCGCCAGGGCTGCTCCACCAGGGCGACGGCGATCCCGTCGGCGGGCAGCGCCTCGGCGAGTGCGCGCAGATCGCGGGCCTCGATTCCGCCGCCCGCGCCGTGGCCGAGCGCGAGGACGAGCCGCGCGCCGCCGGGGGCCGGGTGCCAGGTGATGCGCGCGGGGCCCGCGGGGGTGTCGACGACCTCGGGGGGTTCGGGGTTCACGGGACTCACGGGGTTCATCCTGCCGGGCGGGGGTGCGGGGGCCGGTGCGCGGTGACGGGGCCGTACGGGTGAGGCCGGGGCCGCGGGGGGGCGTCCGGGGGGCCGTCGGGGATCAGAAGAGGGTGGCCTCCTCCGGCCCCTCCCACTCCGTCAGCAGCTCCGGCCCGTTGTTGCGGACATTACTGACCGCCGTGCCCACCGCGTACGCCCTCATCAGCCCCTCGGGCGGCGGCTCCAGCAGCGCCCTGAGCGACGCCGGGTCCGTGTGCCCGGGGTCGAGCCAGGCGTCCCAGCGGTCCGGCGTCAGCATCAGCGGCATCCGGGGGTGGATGTCGGCGAGCGAGCGCGGGCCTTCGGCGGGGGCCACTCCGAGCGGTGCCCGCTCCGCCTCGGCGGTGAGGATCGCGCACGTCACCCACCAGGCCGAGGGATGGTCGTCGGGCAGCGTCCGGTCGCGCCAGAACTCGTACAGCCCCGCCATCGCGAAGACCGACCCGTCGGCCGGGGTCACGAAGTACGGCTGTTTACGGGCGCGCTTGCGCCGGCCCCGCTCCTCCAGCTCGCGCTCCGTCTCGCCGGTGACCCACTCGTAGTAGCCGTCGGCGGGGAGCACACAGCGCCGGGAGGCGAAGGCCCGCCGGAAGGAGGGCTTCTCGTGCACGGTCTCGGACCGGGCGTTGATCATCCGGGCCGCGCCCTCGGGGGAGTTCGCCCAGGACGGTACGAGCCCCCATTTCAGGGTTCTCAGCTGGCGAACCGGACGAGGGTCTTCCGCGTCTTTCAAGGGGCGTTCGAGAATCGCGTGGACCCCTTTGGTGGGGGCCACGTTCCAGTCGGGGGCCAGCGTCTCGGCCGGCTCCCACTTCTGGACCCCGAAGATCCCCACCAGATCCTCGGGCCGACGGCTCACCGCATACCTGCCACACATGACTGCCAGACTGCCATCCCGTCCCGCCGCAGAAGGAGCCGCCCCAGAAATGGAAAGCACCTATTCCGCTTCCGCCGCGAGCGGCCTCTGGGACCGTGTGCTCGGCACCCAGCCCGCCCCCGAGGCCTGGCTCGTCATCGCCACCGGTGTGCTCGCCCTCGCGATCACCGTGCCCCGGCCGCTCTGGCGGCTCTCCCGCAACGCCGTCACCATCGCCCACGAGGGCGGCCACGGGCTGCTCGCCCTGCTCACCGGCCGCAGCCTGCAAGGCATACGGCTGCACTCCGACACCAGCGGGCTGACCGTCAGCCGGGGCAGACCGACCGGCCCGGGGATGGTGCTCACCGCCGCCGCCGGCTACCCCGCGCCCTCCCTGCTCGGCCTCGGCGGGGCCGCCCTGCTCGGCTCCGGCCATGTCACCCTGCTGCTGTGGCTGGCCACCGCCCTGCTCCTGGGGATGCTGGTGATGATCCGCAACGCGTACGGAGCGCTCACGGTGATCCTCACCGGCGCGGCCTTCCTGCTGGTCTCCTGGCTCGCGGAGCCCGAGGTACAGGCCGCCTTCGCCTACACCGCCGTCTGGTTCCTGCTGCTCGGGGGCGTACGGCCGGTCTTCGAGCTCCAGAGCAAGCGCCGGCACGGCGGAGCGCCCGACTCGGACGCCGACCAGCTCTCCCGGCTCACCCATGTGCCGCCCGCCATGTGGCTCTTTCTCTTCCACGCGGTGTCGATCTGCGCGCTGATCGGCGGCGGACGCTGGCTCCTGGACCGCTGACGGCAGCGGTCCCCGGCAGGTGCGGGGGCGGGGGGCCGGGTCCGGGCACGGATGAGATCCGGCCTTTTATCACTCAAGGGTTACACCGCTGTTTCAGAGCATTTGATCAAGATACGGGTGTTCGGAGAGCCACTAAAGTGAGGGACATGACCGAAGCCCCCGCGCACCCTGCCCTCTGGCCCGCCCCCTTCGCGACCGGAGCCGTCGACGCGACGGTGACCGTGCCCGGTTCGAAATCGGTCACCAACCGAGCCCTGGTGCTGGCCTCCCTCGCCGCCGAGCCCGGCTGGCTGCGCCGCCCGCTGCGCTCCCGTGACAGCCTGCTGATGGCCGAGGCGCTGCGCGCCCTCGGCGTCGGCATCGAGGAGACCGTCTCCTCCAGCTCCTCCATCGCCGGCGGCCCCGAGTCCGAGGGCGAGGCCTGGCGGATCATCCCGGCCGGCCTGCACGGCCCCGCCACCGTCGACGTCGGCAACGCCGGCACCGTGATGCGCTTCCTGCCGCCCGTCGCCGCGCTGGCCGACGGCCCGGTCCGCTTCGACGGCGACCCCCGCTCCTACGAGCGCCCGCTGCACGGAGTGATCGACGCGCTGCGCGCCCTCGGGGCCCGGATCGACGACGACGGGCGCGGCGCGCTCCCGATGACCGTGCACGGCGGCGGCGCGCTCGACGGCGGCGCGGTGGAGATAGACGCCTCCTCGTCCTCCCAGTTCGTCTCCGCGCTGCTGCTCTCCGCGCCCCGCTTCAACCAGGGGGTGGAGGTCCGGCACATCGGCGGACGGCTCCCCTCCATGCCGCACATCCGGATGACCGTGGACATGCTGCGCGCCGTCGGCGCGCAGGTGGACGAGCCGGAGACCGGGGGCGAGCCCAATGTCTGGCGGGTCTCCCCCTCCGCCGTGCTCGGCCGCGACGTCACCATCGAGCCCGACCTCTCCAACGCCCAGCCCTTCCTCGCCGCCGCGCTGATCACCGGCGGCAGGGTCGTCATCCCGGACTGGCCGAGCCGCACCACCCAGCCCGGTGACGCCCTGCGCGAGATCTTCACCGAGATGGGCGGCTCCTGCGAGCTGACCGACGAGGGCCTGGTCTTCACCGGCACCGGCAAGATCCACGGCATCGACGTCGACCTCGGCGAGGTCGGCGAGCTGACGCCGGGCATCGCGGCCGTCGCGGCCCTCGCCGACTCCCCCTCGACACTGCGCGGCGTGGCCCATCTGCGACTCCACGAGACGGACCGGCTGGCCGCGCTCACCAAGGAGATCAACGAACTGGGCGGCGATGTGACCGAGACCGAGGACGGTCTGCACATCCGGCCGCGCCCGCTGCGCGGCGGGATCTTCCACACCTACGACGACCACCGGATGGCGACCGCCGGATCGATCATCGGCCTCGCGGTCGAGGGCGTCGAGATCGAGAATGTGGCCACCACCGCGAAGACCCTGCCTGACTTTCCGCGGATGTGGACAGCCATGCTCGGAGCGGGAAACTGAGCGGGATCTGACATGCGTCGCTACGGCAAGAACCCCGACGAGGACGACATCCGCGTACGCCCGAACCGCAAGGGCAACCGACCGCGGACCAGCATCCGCCCCAAGCACGAGGACGCGGCGGAGGGCATGGTCCTCACCGTCGACCGGGGACGGCTGACCTGCCTCGTCGAGGATCGTGTCGTCATGGCGATGAAGGCGCGCGAGCTGGGCCGCAAGGCCGCCGTCGTCGGCGACCGGGTGTCCATCGTCGGAGATCTCTCCGGCGCGAAGGACACCCTGGCCCGGATCGTGCGCATCGAACCGCGCGCCTCCGTGCTCCGCCGCACCGCCGACGACGACGACCCCTTCGAGCGGGTCGTCGTCGCCAACGCGGACCAGCTCGCCATCGTCACGGCCCTGGCCGACCCCGAACCGCGCCCGCGCATGATCGACCGCTGTCTGGTGGCGGCGTACGACGGAGGTCTCACCCCGCTGCTCGTGCTGACCAAGTCGGACCTCGCCCCGCCGGACGAGCTGCTGGAGATGTACGGGGCGCTGGGCGTCCCCCATGTCGTGACCACCCGCGAGGAGTTCGTGGACGGGGTGGCCGCCGACCGGGTGCACGAGCATCTGTCGGGCCGGACCACCGCGTTCGTCGGCCATTCGGGCGTCGGCAAGACCACCCTGGTCAACGCGCTGGTCCCGGAGGACCGGCGGCGCACCACCGGACATGTCAACGCGGTCACCGGACGCGGCCGGCACACCACCACCTCGGCGCTCGCCCTCCCGCTCGCCGACGCCAGGGGCGGATGGGTGATCGACACCCCCGGGGTGCGGTCCTTCGGGCTGAACCATGTGGACCCCTCCCGGGTGATCCTCGCCTTCCCCGATCTCGTACCGGGCACGGAGGACTGTCCCCGTGGCTGCAGCCACGACGAGCCCGAGTGCGCGCTGGACGCGTGGGTGGCCGACGGACACGCCGATCCGGCCCGGCTGAACTCGCTGCGGCGGCTGCTCGCGACCCGTGAGCGGCGCGAGGGCGACTGACACGGGGCAAGCGGCGCGAGGGCGATTGGTTCGTCTGCGTTTGCGGCGTCTGCGGCCTTTCCGGGGTCGGCGAGTGCATAATCGCACCAAGTCCGACGAAGCAGTCACCGACTGACGGGGAGGCTGTCCATGGCGTGGCTGCTGGTGGTGGTCGCCGGGATCCTGGAGACGGGATTCGCCGTCTGTCTGAAGCTGTCGCACGGATTCACCCGGCTCTGGCCGACGGTCGCCTTCGCCGCCTTCGCCCTCGGCAGCTTCGGGCTGCTGACCCTGGCGCTGAAGAAACTGGACGTGGGGCCCGCCTACGCGGTGTGGACCGGGATCGGGGCGGCCGGCACCGCGATCTACGGGATGGTCTTCCTCGGGGATCTGGTCTCCACTCTCAAGATCGTGTCGATTTCGCTGGTGATCCTCGGTGTCATCGGTCTTCAGCTGTCGGGGTCGGCCCACTGAGCCGCAGATCGCCGACGACCGTGCGGACCAGCGGTCCGACCCCGTGGCCCGCCGGGGCGACCACACAGGAGAGGGCGAGCCGCACCACCAGCTCACAGCGGTGGGCGAGATCCGGCGACCGCTCCCCGGGGTCTGCCGGGCCACCCGGTTCAACCGGTTCGCCCGGGTCACCCGAATCGCCGCCCGCGCACCGGCCCTGTTCCAGTGCGGCGACGGAGCGGTCCCGCACCAGGGCGATCACCTCCGCCGGCACGGGCAGCCCGGCGTCCGCCCGGCGCTGGTCGGGGACCCCGGCCGGCGGCGTACCGCTCAGCACCGGTTTGGGGGCCGGCAGCCGCTCGCCCCAGCAGCCGGTGAGCAGCGCCTTCAGCAGCGGTTTCGCCGCCGCCTCGCCGACGGTCCACTCGGCGACGGCGACCAGTGGATCGACCGTCCCGCTCCACTGGTCCAGCAGCCGGTCCACCCCCTGGAGATAGGCGTCGGCCTCGCAGCGCACCAGGGCTCTGGCCAGCCCGTCCTTGCTGCCGAACTCGTTGTACAGCGTCTGTCGGGACAGGCCGGCGGCAGCCGCGACATCGACCATCCGCACGCCTGACCAGGGTGTTTCGGCGAGTGCCGCATGTGCGGCGCTCAACAGGGACTCACGGGCCGTAGGCATCGTCGCCTCCCACTCCGCACGGCTCCCCGGGCCCGCTGCCCACCCGCCGTACGGCGTTTCGCACAGAGTTGACGCGGCGTCCACAGGTGTCAAGGGATGCGGCGTCCGGAGGCCGGAGCACTCGCCCGGTTGGCGTTTTCCGGTCCATGTCCCGCTCCTCGATAGAGTGATGGTCATGCCCGACTACGACGACGATCTGCGTCTCGCCCATGTCCTCGCGGACGCCGCCGACGCCGCCACCATGGACCGCTTCAAGGCTCTGGACCTCAAGGTCGAGACCAAGCCGGACATGACTCCGGTGAGCGAGGCCGACAAGGCGGCGGAGGAGCTGATCCGCGGCCATCTCCAGCGGGAGCGCCCGCGTGACGCGATCCTGGGCGAGGAGTACGGCCTCAAGGGCACGGGCCCCCGGCGGTGGGTCGTCGACCCGATCGACGGGACCAAGAACTATGTGCGTGGCGTGCCGGTCTGGGCGACGCTGATCTCGCTGATGGCGGAGGGTGCGGACGGCTATCGGCCCGTGGTGGGCGTGGTCTCGGCCCCGGCGCTGGGCCGGCGCTGGTGGGCCTCGGAGGGCGGGGGCGCGTACACGGGGCGCTCGCCGGCCTCCGCGACCAGGCTTCGGGTCTCCTCGGTGAGCAGGATCCAGGACGCCTCCTTCGCGTACTCCTCACTGACGGGGTGGGAGGAGCAGGGGCGACTGGGCGGCTTCCTGGACCTTACCCGCGCCTGCTGGCGCACACGCGGATATGGCGACTTCTGGCCATACATGATGGTGGCCGAGGGTTCGATCGACATCTGCGCCGAGCCGGAGCTGTCGCTGTGGGACATGGCCGCGAACGCCATCGTGGTCCAGGAGGCGGGCGGCTCCTTCACCGGCCTCGACGGGACCCCGGGTCCGCACAGCGGGAACGCCGCCGCGTCGAACGGTCTGCTCCACGAGGAGATGCTGGGCCACCTCGCCCCGCGCCCCTGACCCCCGCGGCCCTGGCCCGCGAACGCGCCGGGCACGGGTTCCGGGGCGGCGAACCGGAACCCGTCACGCCACCCCCTTGCCCTGCCCCGCCAGGGCTGCGACTCTGAGAGTCCCCCCACTTGTGAACTTGTGAATCGGTTCTCGAAAGAGCCGTTCCCCCTTCAAGGAACCCCAAGGACTCCCAAGGACTCCCAAGGAGGTGGCTCCATCCATGCTCGTCCGTGACGCCATGAGCACGGTGGTCCTCACCATCGGACCCGCCCACACCCTCCGCCAGGCAGCCCGGCTGATGTCCGCCCGCCGGGTCGGCGCGGCCGTCGTCCTCGACTGCGACGCCGAGGGCATGGGCATTCTGACCGAGCGCGACATCCTCACGTCCGTCGGCACGGGGCAGGACCCCGACCGGGAGACCGCGGGGGCCCACACCACCACCGACGTCGTCTTCGCCGCCCCGGCCTGGACCCTGGAGGAGGCCGCGGAGGCGATGGCCCACGGCGGCTTCCGGCATCTGATCGTCATGGACGGCCAGGGGCCCGTCGGCATCGTCTCCGTGCGCGACATCATCCGCTGCTGGGCCCCGGTGCGCCGCGAGCGGAGAACGCTGGTCGGCTGACCGCCCGCCGTGCGGGCCGGGCCCCGGCCCGCCGCCGTACGGCGGACACGCGGACACGCGGACACGCCGAGAGGGCCGGACTCCCCTGGACAAGGATCCGGCCCTCAGCATCATCGGCAGTCGTCGTCCGTCAGCCCCGCAGGGCCTGGACCGCGGCGTCGAGCCGCTTGCCGAAGTCTCCGTCCGCCTGGCGGAAGTTGTTGATCGCGCGCTCGGCGATGTCGTCGCGCGAGACCTTGGCGATGAAACCGGACAGGTTCTCGATCAGCCGGGCCCGCTCGTCCTCCGACATCAGCCGGTAGAGGTTGCCCGCCTGCACGAAGTCGGTGTCCTCGGCGTGGCTCGGGGCCGCGTGGTTGCCGGTGGCGCCCGTGACGGCCTCCCCGGACCACAGCGGACGGTCGGTCTGGAAGGGGCCGCCGAAGCTGTTCGGCTCGTAGTTCTTCGCGCCCTTGTGGCGGCCGTCGTAGAGGAAGCCGTCCCGGCTGTTGGTCCGCGCCTCGGTGGCGTGCGGACGGTTCACCGGCAGATGGTCGGCGTTGATGCCGACACGGTAGCGGTGGGCGTCGCCGTACGCGAAGAGACGGCCCTGGAGCATCTTGTCCGGCGAAGGGCCGATGCCCGGGACGAAGTGCGCGGGCGAGAAGATGGACTGCTCGACCTCGGCGAAGACGTTCTCCGGGTTGCGGTTCAGCTCCAGCTTCCCGATCTCGACCGGCGGGTAGTCCTCGTGCGGCCACACCTTGGTGAGGTCGAACGGGTTGAAGCGGTAGGTCGCCGCATCGGCCGCCGGCATGATCTGGACCTGCACCGTCCAGCTCGGGTACTCCCCGCGCTCGATGGACTCCCGCAGATCGCGCTGGTGGCTGTCGGGGTCCGTGCCGGCCAGCTTGTCGGCCTCCGCCTGGGTGAGGTTCTTGATGCCCTGGTCGGTCTTGAAGTGGTACTTCACCCAGAAGACCTCGCCCGCGGCGTTGTTCCACTGGAAGGTGTGCGAGCCGTAGCCGTTCATGTGGCGCAGCGTGGCCGGGATGCCCCGGTCACCGAAGAGCCAGGTCACCTGGTGCGTGGACTCGGGCGACAGGCCCCAGAAGTCCCATACGTTGTCGGCCTCCTGGGAGCCCGTGTACGGGTCGCGCTTCTGGGTGTGGATGAAGTCCGGGAACTTGATGGCGTCCTTGATGAAGAACACCGGGGTGTTGTTGCCGACGAGGTCGTAGTTGCCGTCCTCGGTGTAGAACTTCAGCGCGAAGCCCCGGGGGTCGCGCACCGCGTCGGCGGAGCCCAGGTTGCCGGCCACGGTGGAGAAGCGCAGAAACGTCTCGGTCTGCTTGCCGACCTCGGAGAGGAACGAGGCACGGGTGTACGCCGTGACATCGGCGGTGACGGTGAAGGTGCCGTAGGCGCCCGCGCCCCGTGCGTGGACCACCCGCTCCGGGATGCGCTCGCGGTTGAAGTGCGCGAGCTTCTCCATCAGCAGCTGGTCCTGCACCAGGACCGGGCCGCCGACGCCCGCGGTCTCGCTGTTCTGATTGTCGGCGACCGGAGCTCCGGCCTCCGTGGTGAGCGGTCCCTGCGTCACGTACGCCTCCTGCGTGATCCTTAGTCCTGGCCCTTGTGCCGATCCGATCCTACGATGGACTTTGTCTAAGTCAAGTGAACATCCAAAGTCACACCCGTTCGGGATCACGGTCCCCCCGCTGTTAGGCTGGTCCTTATGAGTGACCTGTTGGAACGACTTCGCGGACGCGGCTGGCGGATGACCGCCCAGAGGCGTGTCGTGGCCGAGGTCCTCGACGGCGAGCATGTTCACCTGACGGCCGACGAGGTGCATTCGCGCGCGGTGGAGCGACTGCCGGAGATCTCCCGTGCGACCGTCTACAACACGCTCGGCGAGATGGTCTCGCTGGGCGAGGTGCTGGAGGTCGCGACCGACCGCCGCGCCAAGCGCTACGACCCGAACGCCCACCGCCCCCATCAGCACCTGGTCTGCGGGCAGTGCGGCGCGATCCGCGACGTCCGCCCCTCGGGGAACCCGCTGGCGAATCTGCCGGACTCGGAGCGGTTCGGCTTCACGATCTCCGACGTCGAAGTGACGTACCGGGGCCTCTGTCCGTCCTGCGCCGGCGCGTAGGCCCCTCTTCCGCGCCGGCCCCGCCCGGGGCCTCACGCCCTTGGCGGCCTCGCGGTCCTGAAACCCCAGGCCTGAAACATGACGAAGGCCCGGATCCTGATGGATCCGGGCCTTCGTCTTCAGTAGCGGGGACAGGATTTGAACCTGCGACCTCTGGGTTATGAGCCCAGCGAGCTACCGAGCTGCTCCACCCCGCGTCGTTGAACCCAACTCTACGGGAACCGACCGACCGGTGCAAATTCATGATCCAGAGGCCCGGGGCGGGCTCCGGGGCCGGGCCCGGGAGCCCCGCTCACGCGGTCAGCTCCTGGTGCAGGGCCTCCCGCAGCCGGGCCGCCCGCTCGGCCACCTCGGCCGGGCCCAGCTCGACCGCGCGGGCGCACCAGCGCTGCCCCTCGGTCAGCTCGCCCCGCCGCGCGGCGAGCAGCGCCAGCCGGAGCGCGGCCCTGCCGTGCCCCGCCCGGGCGGCCCGGCTCCACCACAGCGCGGCCTCGCGCTCATTGCCCTCGCGCGCGAGCAGCAGCCCGAGGTTGAACGCGCCGTTGCGGCTGCCCGCCTCGGCGGCCTCCCGGTACCAGCGGGCCGCGTCCGTCATGTCGCCCCGGGACGCGGCGAGCATCCCCACCCGGACCTGGGCCCGGCGGTGCCCCTGCTCGGCGGCGCGCGCGTACCACTCCTCGCACTCCGTCTTCTCCGCCATCGGCTCGCCGAGCACCGGCGAGCCCGGCGGCGGCTGGCGCGCGTCCAGCAGCGAGGCGAGCCGGAACGCGGCCTCCGTGCTGCCGCCCCCCGCCGCGCAGCGCAGATGGCGCTCGGCGCTGAGGTCGTCGCCGTCCCGCAGCCGGGCGATGCCCACCTGGAGCGCGGCCTCCGTGTGCCCGGCCGCCGCGGCCCGCTCGTACCAGACCAGGGCCGTACGGTCGTCGTCCCGGCCGGCGTGGAGGATGCCCAGGTTGAACGCGGCGTCCACGCTTCCGGCCTCGGCCGCCTTGGAGAACCACGGCTCGGCCCCGATGGCGTCGCCGGCCTGGAGGAGGAGGACCGCCAGCGCGTTGGAGGCCTCCCGGTGGCCGGTGTAGGCGGCCTGGCGGTACCACTGCTCGGCCTGCTGGGTGCGGTCCTGGGAGGCGCAGAGCAGCCCGAGGTTGTACGCGCCGTTCACATCGCCCGCGGTCATGGCGGCGCGGTACCAGCGCTCGGCGGTCTGCTGCTGGCCCCGGGCCGCGTGCAGCGCGCCCAGGGCGTTGGCGGCGTTGCCGTCGCCCTCCTGGGCGGCGCGCAGCCACCAGATCGCGGCGCTCTCCTCGTCGCCCGCGTCGCGCAGCAGGAAGCCGAGCGCGCAGGCGGCGCGGGTCTCGCCGTCCTTGGCCGCGGTGAGGTACCAGCGGCCGGCCTCCTTGAGCTCGCCGCGCTTCTCCAGGATCGAGCCGAGGTGCAGGGCGGCACGGCGGTGCCCCCGGGCGGCGGCCTGCTGATACCACTGGGCGGCCTCGTCGAGGGTGGAGAGCCGGAGCCGGGTCGCGGTGTCCACCGGGCCCGGTGCGGGCCCGGAGAGGCCCGCCCCGGGGGTCTGGGGGCGTGCGCCCGTCCCGGGCGGCGGCGCGCCGGGGGCCTGGGGCCGCAGCACCGGGCCGACGGCGCTCGCGAGCATGCCCGGCCGCGCGGCCGGGCGGGTCTCGTCGGCCGCGCGCAGCTCCAGCGTGCGGGCGAGGCGGTACGCGGCCTCGCGGTGCCCCTGCTCGGCCGCCGCGCGCAGCCAGCGCTCGGCCCCGGCGTCGCCCCGGTGCTCCAGCAGGTCGGCGAGGGCGTACGCCCCCAGCGCGTGGCCCTGCTCGGCGGACTGGCGCAGCCAGTACTCGGCGGCCGGCTCGTCGCCGCGCTCGCGGAAGTGCCGTCCCAGGGCGTGGGCCGCGGCGGCGGAGCCCGCGACGGCGGCGATCCGCCACCAGCCCGCCGCCTCGTCGGGGTAGCCGCGCTGGTGGAGCAGTACGCCCAGGTTGTTGGCGGCGGCGCGGTCGCCCTCGGCGGTCGCGCCGCGCAGATAGGACTCGGCGCCGTCGAGGTCGCCCCGGCGCAGCAGGAGTGCGCCGAGCATGCTCATCGAGGCGGTGTCTCCGGCGTCGGCCGCGCGGCGGTGCCGCTCCTCGGCGCCGGCGCTCTCCAGGGTGTCGGCGATGGCCCCGTCGGCCGTTTCGACGTCGGTCGAGTCCGTGTCGGAGCCCTCGCGCACAGTAGTGCCGGTGGTGCCGTCCGAAGCGGGATCGATCCCGTCCGCTGCTCCTCCGGCGTCCCGCTGCACAAACCGCCCTGTCTCCAACAGAGTTGCCCTGTCCCCCATATATTCCATCGTCGCACCACCCGCAACCCGCTCACACCCGGTATACCGCAACCGGGAAGGTCACTTCAGCGTTTTGTCGACATGCCCACAGGGAGACAAGTCAAAACGCTCACCGTGTCAACTCGCCGCGCACCGTGTCCGGTTCCCGACGGTCTTCATGAGCACATACGCATGAAGAGGGCCCGGATCCTCAAAGGATCCGGGCCCTCTTCGATTTCAGTAGCGGGGACAGGATTTGAACCTGCGACCTCTGGGTTATGAGCCCAGCGAGCTACCGAGCTGCTCCACCCCGCGTCGTTGTGTTCACACACTATCACGGCGCGAGATGTTGCCTGCTCACAGGCGTTGCCGCGGGGGCCTCGACGGCCCCCGCGGCAGCCCCCGAAAGGGCTATGCGTCCGCTAGGGCGACTTTGACGGCGCCGGGCTCTTCTTGCCCTCGGCCGCCGACAGCCGCTCCAGGGCCGCGTCGAGATCCTCCTGGGCCCTGCCGTACGCGCCCCAGTCCTTCGGGTC
Source organism: Streptomyces amakusaensis (assembly GCF_039532665.1). Classification (NCBI taxonomy): domain Bacteria; kingdom Bacillati; phylum Actinomycetota; class Actinomycetes; order Kitasatosporales; family Streptomycetaceae; genus Streptomyces; species Streptomyces amakusaensis. The sequence continues at coordinate 80,019 of NZ_BAAASB010000007.1, forward strand.
CTTCGAGAGCGCCGCGTCGGCGTCCGTGTGGGCCTTCAGAACGTCGGCGATCGCCTTCTCCAGCGAGTCGCCCCCGGTGGCCGGCGGCGTGGTGGTGCCGTCGCCCGGCGGCTCGGTGCTGCCCTTCTGCTCGAAGACCGCGTCGAGCGCCTCCGTCAGGCTGTCCTTGAAGACCGGCTTGCCACCGCCGTAGGCGACGGCGACCTTCTTGAGCAGCGGATAGTTGGCGCTGCCACCCCGGGCGTAGACCGGCTCGACGTAGAGGAACCCGCCGTCCAGGGGGATCGTCAGCAGGTTTCCGTACTCGATGTCCGAGTCGGTGCCCCTCAGGTCGCGCACGAAGGTGGCGACCTCCGGCACACCGTTCAGCTCGGACTGCACCTGGGACGGGCCCTGCACGGTCTTGGTGACTCTCAGCAGCCTTATCGTTCCGTAGTCCTTGCTGTTGGCGTCGGCGTCGACCGCCATGAAGGCACCCAGATTCGGCCGGCCGGCCGGAGTGAAGGTGGTCGTCAGCGAGAACTTCTGCTCACTCTCGCCGGGCATCTTCAGGCTCAGGTAGTACGGCGGAACCGCGCTGGTGTCCTTCTTGTTCGTCGGGTCGTCCGGCACCTGCCAGGCGTCACTGCCGCTGTAGAACTGCTCGGGCTCGGTCACGTGGTACCGGGTGAGCAGCTCGCGCTGGACCTTGAACATGTCCTGCGGGTAGCGGAGGTGGGAGCGGAGCTCGTCGGAGATCTCGCTCTTGGCCTTGACCGTGCCGGGGAACGCCTTCATCCAGGTCTTCAGGACGGGGTCCTGGGTGTCCCACTGGTAGAGCTTCACCGAGCCGTCGTAGGCGTCGACGGTGGCCTTCACCGAGTTGCGGATGTAGTTGACCTGGTTCTGCTGGGCGACGACCGCGCGCTGGTTGGTGGTCAGCGAGTCGGCGGTGGTGTCTCCCAGCGTGGTCCGCGAGGCGTAGGGGTAGCCGTTGGTCGTGGTGTAGGCGTCCACGATCCACTGGATACGGCCGTCGACCACCGCGGGGTAGGCGTCGCCGTCGATGGTGAGCCAGGGGGCCACCGCCTCCAGGCGCTCCTTGGGCGTGCGGTTGTAGAGAATCCGCGAGCCCTCGCCGACGGCTCCCGAGTACAGGATCTGCGGCTCGCCGAAGGCCACCGCGTACGCGGCGCGGTTCAGCGTGTTGGAGATGCTGACGCCGCTCTTGCCCTGGTAGCTGGTGTACTTCGTGGGGCCGGTGCTGGCCTCGTAGTCGAGCTCCTTCTGCGGACCACCGACGATCGAGTACTGCTGGGTCTTCTCGCCGTAGTAGATCCGCTGCTCGTACTTCTTGTTCTTGTTGTCGTCGCTCAGCTGACCGGTGGTGGGCATTCCGGACTCGGTGAAGTCCGGCGAGCCCACCGTGCCCTCGGTCGGATCGGTGATCGCACTGGTGCCCTTGGCCGCGATCGCGCCGTAGCCGTGGGTGTAGGTGAAGTGATCGTTGATCCAGTTCCGCTTCGGGATACCGGTGATGTCCAGCTCACGCAGGCCGATGACGGTGTCCTGCGGCTTCCCGTCGGGGCCGGTGTACCGGTCGACGTCCAGCGTCTCGGGGAACTGGTAGTACTTGCGCTCCTGCTGGAGCTGCTGGAAGGCCGGGGAGACGACATTCGAGTCGACCACCCGGTAGCTGGCGGCCGAGGTGGCCTCGTCCCGCTGCTGAGCCTTCCGGTTGGGGTCGCCCTTGCCCTCGTAGTCCTCGGGTTTGGCCCCGTCGATGCCGTACGCCTTGCGGGTGGCATCGATGTTCTTCTGGATGTACGGGCTCTCCTTGGCCTGCTCATTCGGCTGGACCTGGAACTTCTGCACGATGGCCGGGTACAGGCCGCCGATGAGGATCGCCGACAGCACCATCAGACCGAAGCCGATCACCGGCAGCTGCCAGGTGCGCCGCCAGAGCGTCGCGAAGAAGAGCACGGCGCAGATGACGGCGATGCAGAAGAGGATCGTCTTCGCCGGGAGATAGGCGTTGGCGTCGACGTACCGAAGACCCGTCCAGTTGCCGGTGGCCTTGAAGTCGCTGGACTTCACCGCGAGGCCGTACCGGTCCAGCCAGTACGCCACCGCCTTCAGCGAGACGAAGAGGCCGAGAAGGACCGACAGATGTCCGGTGGCCGCGGCCGTGGCGCGCGCGCCGGGGCTGGTGATGCGCAGCCCGCCGTACAGATAGTGGGTGAGCGCGGCGGCGATCAGCGAGAGCACCGCCGTGGCGAAGCCGAAGCCGAGCAGGAACCGGTACCAGGGCAGGTCGAACGCGTAGAACGACACGTCCATGCCGAACTGGGGGTCCTTCTGGCCGAAGGCCACCCCGTTGACCCACATCAGCCAGGTGCGCCACTGTCCGGTGGCGGAGGCTCCGGCGATCAGCCCGACGAGGGCGGTGATCGCGAGGAGCACCCACTTCTTGAACGGGGCGATACCCATCCGGTAGCGGTCCAGGCTCTGCTGCTCCAGCGACATGGCGCTGAGCGGCGGGCGCAGCCGGTGCGCGAGCCAGATGTTCACCCCGACGGCCGTCGCCATCAGCAGACCGAAGACGGCGAACAGGCCGATCTTGGTCCACAGGGTGGTGGTGAACACCGATGAGTAATCGACGGAGCGGTACCAGAGCCAGTCGGTCCAGAACCCGGCGAACATGACGAACGCCATGGCCAGGACCGCCAGCACGCCCAAAGTCATCAGCAGGGTGCGGACACGCCGAGACGGCCGGCCCACTCTGATCCGTGGCCCGGTCGGGGGGCCTCCGCCGCGGTCCGGCATCTGGAAAGCCAACGTGCGCACCTCGAAGTTCGCGGTTGTGTAGATATTCGCGGTCTGTCGTACGGGCCCCGCGATCCTAGAGCCCCACTGATGCAACTTACCGAGGCTTTACCTAGTTCCCATATCGGGGCCGGAAGGAGGCAGGATATTGGGCATGTCCAATGTTTCCCCTTCCACCCCCTCTTCCGGGGGCCCCGGCCAGACGCCTTCCGCGCCGGGTCCCATCGCCGCCAGCCCGCTCACCCGTGCCGTACTGGAGATCGACGAGTACGCCTCGGGGCTCGGCTGGGACCAGCCCGCCAGGCTCTTCGCCCTGGTCGACACCGCGAAGCTGCGCACCCAGGAGCCGGGCCTCGCGGCCCAGCTCGGTCTCGACGGGGACGAGGCGGCCTCGCCGCTGACCCCGATCGAGCAGGACGAGATCCCGCCGGGCACCGCGCTCGACGAGTTCCTCGGCCGGATCGCCTGGCCGGACGCGATCGTCGGCTGCGCGCTGACGGTGGAGCGCCACATGCTGCCCTCGACGGCGGAGGCCGCCGTTCCCAAGGGGCTCGACGATGCCTCGCTGAGGAAGTGGGTGGCCGCTCACCCGGACCGTCAGGAGGTCCGGATGACGGTGGCGGTGCTCCGCGACGGCGCTCGTGAGTCCGCGCTGCGGCTGCGCGAGAAGGACTCCCCGAAGGAGGTTCTGACCGGCTCCGACCTGGTGCCCGGGCTGGCGGACGCGCTCTCGGCGACGTTCGAGGGATAGCCCGCCCGTACCCGTACCGCCCCGGCCCGCACGGGCCGGGGCGGTACGGGGCGGGGCGGTACGGGGCGGTACGGGGTCAGCGGGCGGAGCAGCTCGGCAGCTTCGCCGTGTCCCCGGATTTGATCTTCTTCAGCGATTCCGTCGCGTCGGCGATGTTCTCCACCTTCACCAGGGTCAGTCCGTCGGGAATGTCCGAGACCGCCGTGGCGCAGTTGTCGCTCGGCGTCAGAAAGTACTTCGCCCCGGCCTCGCGGGCTCCGACCAGCTTCATCTGGATGCCGCCGATCGGGCCGACCTCGCCCGCGTCGTCGATCGTCCCGGTGCCCGCCACGAACTCCCCGCCGGTCAGATCGCCCGGGGTCAGCTTGTCGACCAGGCCCAGCGCGAACATCAGACCGGCGCTCGGGCCGCCCACATCGGCGAGATTGATATCGATGGTGAACGGGAACGCGTGGTCGGTCCCGGCCTGGATGCCGACGATCGCCCGGTCGCCGGTCTCCGACTTCGCGGTGGTGATCGTCACCTTCTCGCTCGTCCGCGGTTCCTTGCCGGCCTTCTCCGCGGCGGCGGCCTCCTTGGCCGGGACGATGGTGAAGACGACGTCCTGGCCCGGCTTGTGCCGGGTGACCAGCTTGGCGACATCGGCCGGTGCCTTGACCCGCTCGCCGTCCACGGCCAGGATCACATCGCCCGCGTGGAGCCTGTCCTCGGCGGGGGTGTCCTTGACGACCGTGGAAACCACCGTCTGCGTCCGCACCGGGATCTTCAGCTGCTTGAGCGCGGCGACTTTCGCGCTCTCCTGCGACTGGGTGAACTCCTCGGCGTTCTCCTGCGTCGACTGCTCCTCGGTCTTCCCGTCCGGGTAGAGCGTCTCGTGCGGCACCACGACATTGTCATGAGCCAGCCAACCGTAGATCGTCTCCACCAGGTTCAGCCGGTAGTCCGCGCCCGTGACCCGGACCGTCGTCATATTGAGATGACCGGTCGTCGGGTAGGTCTTGCGTCCGGAGATCCGCAGAACCGGTTCACCGCCGGCGTTGCCGAGCGTGTTGACCGTCGGTCCGGGAGACATCTCCGAGTACGGCACGGGGATGAGCACCCCGGCACAGAGCAGCGCGATGAAGATCAAGGTGGAGGCGAGCATCGTCGCGGTGCGGCGTGGCATGGAACGACAGTACGGGACCTTGCTGTCAATGCACTGTCGGGGCCGGGCCGTACGTGGGCCGCTGCGGGGCGGCGTACGGCGGGCGGCGCGAAAGGCCTGGCCAGTCGGCCGGCACCGCTACTCGGCGGGCCTGTCGGCGGAGCCCGCTTTCTCCATCGCGTCACGGAAACGCGCGTAGCCCGCCAGCTCGGCCACGTCTCCGGTGGTCCGGTTCCGAGAGGCCCAGCCTCCCCATATCGCTGCACCGACAACAGCGAAAAGCGGAATCAACAACCAGGCAAGTGCTGCCATCGCGACCTCCCTACCCCATGGGTGAACTCGACTGAATGATCAGCAGATTAGCCATCCGCCAGTTCAACGCTCGTGGCAGGGGGGCGGTTACGCAAATCGGGGCGCTTGAGCACTCTGAGGGTTTCAGCCGCCTCCCGTCCCCCGATCAGCAGAGGGCACCACCACCCCCGCGTGAGGGCGCTACGCGCCCACCCTCCCGCCCGTCGCCCGGCCACCACCCCCGCATGAGGGCGCTACGCGCCCACCCACTCCTCTGTGCCGTCCGAGAAGGTCTGGTGTTTCCAGATGGGGGCCTCGCGTTTGAGGTCGTCGATGAGGGTGCGGCAGGCCTCGAAGGCGTCACCCCGATGGGCGCACGCCACCGCCACCACGACCGCGAGATCCCCGACCTTCAGATCCCCCACTCGGTGGACCGCCGCCAGCGCCCGGACCGGGAACTTCTCGGCGACCGCTTCGGCTGTCCGGCGTATCTCCGCCTCGGCCGTCGGATGACAGGAGTACCCGAGGGCCGCCACGTCCGCGCCGCCGTCGTGATCGCGGACGGTGCCGACGAAGAGCGCGGTGCCGCCGGCCGAGTCCTCGCCGACCGCGGCGAAGACCTCGTCGAGCGAGAGCGGGGTGTCACGGATCGCGATCAGCCGGACCGGGTCCCGCCCCGACTGTTCACCAGGATGGTCGTACCTGTTGCCCATGTGCCCCATCGTGCCGTACGCCACTGACAGCGGGAAACCGCCCTGGTCGGGCGGGTGCCCCGGGCCGGGCCGGGCCCGTCGGCGGGCCCGGCCGGGCCGCTACAGCCGCCGCCTCGCCTTGCGGGCGCGGCGTACCAGTGCGGCCGTGCCGAGCAGCGCGACGGTGGCTCCGGCCGCGCCCGCCGCAGTGGCGTCCTTGCGGCCGAGACGGCGGCCCGCGAGGGTGTGGCGGCCCTCCACCTCTTCGAGCAGGGCGGCGAGGACCTCCTCGTTCGTCCAGCGCGGACGCCAGCCCGCGTCGTGGAGGCGGCTCACGCTCACCACCCAGGGGTGCATGGTGTACGCGAGGTCCCCGGCCGGGGACGGGGTCAGACCGATGCGGTGGAGCCGGGCGGCCGCGCCGAGCGCCACGGCCGAGGGCAGTTCCATCCGCCGGATGCCGCTGAGCTCCTCGACCTGGTCCTGTTCGAGCCAACCCTCGCAGCCGACGGCGAACTCTCCGTCGACCTTCTCCAGGGCCGCGTACTCCAGGGCGCTCACCAGGTCGTCGACATGGCAGAACTGCCAGGTCGGGCGCGACCCCGCGACCACCAGCAGCCGGGGTGACTCGAAGTAGCGGGTCAGCGCCGTGTCGGTGCCGCCCACCAGGACGGTGGGCCGCACCACGGTCACATTCAGCCCGGGGTGGGCGCGCGGGGCCCGCCGGCCCAGACGCTCGATCTCCAGGAGATCGCCCACGCCGGTGGCCTCGGCGGTGGCGCGCAGCTCGGCGTCCTCGGAGAGCGGCACATCATTGTCCGGCAGCGCTCCGTAGACCATGGCCGAGGTGCACAGGACCACCCTGTGCACACCGGCCGCCGCGGCGGCCGTCAGCACGGTCTGCGTACCGCGTACGTTGTACGCGGTACGGGCGGCGGCGTCGGCCTCCAGGTCGAGATCGAGCGCGAGGTGCACGACCACGTCCACGCCGCGCAGCTTCTCGGCGATCGCGGGGTCGCGAACGTCGAGAATGTGCCACTGCGCCTCGGAGACCTCGCCCCGGCGCTCGTCGATCGCGATGACCTGCTTGACCTCGTCGGACGCGGCCAGCTGTCGGGCGAGCAGTTCGCCGATGCCGGTGGCGGCTCCGGTGACCGCGACAACGGGCCCCCTGCTCGGGGGCCCGTCGCCGATGGCCGGGGTTGAGCGGTTTCGCGCTCCGCGAACCTGCGGATCTGGGGAACTCACCAGGCGTCTCCAGCGGTTGTCTTCAGTACGTTAGCGAATGACGCGTACGTACCAGGTGGCGTCCATCCTGCCCCAGGCCACGAGCCGACGGAGCACCGAGCCCGCCCGCGGGCTCGGGTGTCTACGCTGGGAGTGTTGTCGGGCATTCGCCGCCGGCCCGGAGCCGGCGGCCCTACGAGCCGAGGAAACCCGTGAGTGACACCCCATTCGGATTCGGCCTTCCGCCGGAGGAGCCGGAGAACGGCGACGAAGGCAAGAAGAAAGATCCCGCCGGCGGTGGCCCCACCCCGGGGAACCCCTTCGGATTCGGCGGCTTCGGCGGAGACGGCGGGGACAATCCCTTCGCCGCCATGTTCGGGTCGCTGAACCCCAATGACCTGGGCGCCGCCTTCCAGCAGCTCGGCCAGATGCTGAGCTACGAGGGCGGCCCGGTGAACTGGGACATGGCCAAGCAGATCGCCCGCCAGACGGTCTCCCAGGGCACGGCGGACGGCACCAAGGACGAGAGCGTGGGCCCCGCCGAGCGCACGGCGGTCGAGGAGGCCCTGCGGCTGGCCGATCTCTGGCTGGACGGAGTGACCTCGCTGCCGTCCGGCGCGAGCACGGCCGTGGCCTGGAGCCGCGCCGAGTGGGTCGAGCAGACCCTGCCCGCGTGGCAGCAGCTCGCCGACCCGGTCGCCGAGCGGGTCGGCATGGCCATGGGCGGCGTGCTGCCCGAGGAGATGCAGGCCATGGCGGGCCCGCTGATCGGCATGATGCGCTCCATGGGCGGCGCGATGTTCGGCCAGCAGATCGGCCAGGCCGTGGGCGTGCTGGCGGGCGAGGTGGTCGGCTCGACCGACATCGGTCTGCCGCTCGGCCCGGCCGGCAAGGCCGCCCTCCTTCCGCTGAACATCGAGGCGCTCGGCAAGGACCTCGGGGTGGCGAAGGAGGAGGTCCGCCTCTATCTGGCGCTGCGCGAGGCCGCCCACCAGCGGCTCTTCGCCCATGTGCCGTGGCTGCGGTCCCATCTCTTCGGCGCGGTCGAGGGGTACGCCCGGGGCATCAAGGTCGACACGACCAAGCTGGAGGACGTGGTCGGCCAGTTCGACCCCTCGCACCCCGAGCAGCTTCAGGAAGCCCTTCAGCAGGGCATGTTCCAGCCCGAGGACACCCCTGAGCAGAAGGCGGCCCTGGCGCGGCTGGAGACGGCTCTCGCGCTGGTCGAGGGCTGGGTCGACGCGGTGGTCCACGAGGCCGCCTCGACACGCCTCACCTCCGCCGGGGCGCTGCGGGAGACGCTGCGCAGGCGGCGGGCCTCCGGCGGTCCCGCCGAGCAGACGTTCGCGACGCTGATCGGGCTCCAGCTGCGTCCGCGCAGGCTGCGGGACGCCTCGCGGCTGTGGGCCTCGCTCACGGACGCCCGCGGGGTGGACGGCCGGGACGCCCTCTGGGAGCACCCGGACATGCTGCCGACGGCGACCGACCTGGACGACCCCGACGGCTTTGTCCACCGTGAGCACCTCGACTTCTCGGAGCTGGACAAGATGCTCGGGGAGGCCGCCTCCAAGGACCGGGACTCCGACCCGGGCTCCGGTTCGGAGGACGACGAGGACGGCCAGGGCGGCAAGGACGGTTCCGGCCGGTGAGTCTGCACGAAGACGCCGTACGGACGCTGAAGGAGTACGCGGACGGGGACCAGGAGGAGCTGCGCGGGCTCTATCTGGACCACCTCTCCGCGTACCCCGACGGGATGTGGAAGGCCTGCACGGCCGGGCATCTCACGGCCAGCGCGCTGGTGATCGATCCGGCGCGCGAGCAGGTTCTGCTGACCCTGCACAAGAAGCTCGGGATGTGGCTCCAGATGGGCGGCCACTGCGAGCCCGGCGACACCACGGTGGCGCGCGCCGCGCTGCGCGAGGCCGCCGAGGAGTCCGGCGTGGCGGGTCTGACGCTGCTGCGGGGAGGAACCCCGGTGCGGCTGGACCGGCATCCGATCCCGGCCCCGTGCCACTGGCACCTGGATGTGCAGTACGCGGCGCTCGCCCCGGCCGGCTCGGTGGCGGAGATCAGCGACGAGTCGCTGGACCTGCGCTGGTTCGGCTACGACGAGGTGGCGAATGTGGCCGATGTCTCAGTCGTACAGCTGCTGGAGCGTACTCGCGCGCTGCTGTGAGGGCCGGTCGACCGGTCTGAGCATGGGCGCGGTAAGGGGCGGTCTCCCTGGAGACCGCCCCTTACGCATGCTCTCGGTTCTCAGCTCCAGGCGTTGCCCTGGTTCTGCCCGTCGTTGCCGTACCGGCCGCGCAGCCCCTCGCCGATCCGTGCCTCCTGGGGCGGCATGACCTCGCTGGGCTGGACCAGCGCGAAGCCCTGGCCGAGGAAGTTCAGCTCCCAGCCCTCCCCGGTGCTGCCCCGCCGGCGCATGACGTGGGAGGAGTGCGTCTGGGCCTGCATCTGCACCCTCAGCGCGGTGGACCAGGCGACGATCGCGTCGGAGTCGACATTGACGTACTTCTCCGGGGTGACCGTCATCATGAGCGGCCGTCCCGAGGTCATCAGCGCGATCCTGCCCCGGCCGGTGACATTGAGCTGGTACTTGCCGGATCCGGAGATTCCGTACTGGCTGTCCACCGCGATGACCTCGGTGTGCAGGGTGGAGTCCAGGGCCAGGACGTAGTCGCTGTCGACCGTGATGCCCTCGTGGTCCACGTCCACGACATGGATGTACTGCGCGAGGTTGGCGAAGTAGACGGTGCCCTGGCCCGAGCAGCGCATCAGATCCAGGCCCTCGCCGGTGCTGCGCCGGGCTCCCCGGTGGTGGGCGGACTCGTACTCGCCGTCGAAGTCGATCAGCCCCTGGTAGGAGACCATCGCGCCCTTGCGGGCGAGCACATCGTCGTGGCCGGTGAGGGAGACCCTGAGCAGCTGCGGGTTCTGCACCGTGTAGCGGTCCTGGGACTGCCGCTCGGCGTGGTTGAAGAGTGGACTCTGCATGGTGTGTTCTCGCTCCCTCAGCCCCGGATCCGCAGCCGGTCGGAACTGTCCTCGCTCGGCTGTACGACGACGATTCCCTGGCCCGAGAAGGCCATCTGGAAGGCCTCGCCGCTGCCCCGCCCGATCAGGGAGGACGCCTTGAAACTGCGCTTGCCCTTGACCTTGAGCTTCGGGGACCAGGCGACCAGGGCGTCCGGGTCGACATAGGTCTCGTCCTCGCCCCTGCCGCAGTCCACGACGATCGGGGTGCCGCGCGAGGTCAGCGCGACCCAGCCGGTGCCCGAGATCTCCACGTTCCACAGGCCCTGGCCGGCGAGCTTGGCCAGGCCCTTGACCCTCTCGACGCGCCACTGGAGATGGGCGTCGAAGGCGAGCAGATTGGAGCCGTTGACCGAGATGGAGTCGTTGTCGAGATTGACGACGACCACATCCGCGCCGTAGTCGGCGAGATAGAGCAGTCCGTCGCCGGAGCACTTCATGACGGGCGAGCCCTCGCCGGTCATCCACTGGGCGGCGGCCTGCCGGGCGGCGGGCGGATTCGGCTCGTACTGGATGAAGCCCTCGTACGCCACGATCGAGCCGGTGCGTGCGAACAGGTCCTGGCCGGTGGCCATGGCGACCTTGAGCATGGTGCGGCCGTGGTTCTCCATCCGGGCCGTGACGGGCGTCGGGGCGTGGCCCGCGAGTTGCTGGTTCATGTAACGGGCTCCCTCAGACCTCGTAGGGCTGAACGACGATGAAATTGCCGGGGGCGCCCCGGAACTGGAGGTTGACCGCCTCGCCGCTGTGCCCGGGATAGGCGTTGCGACGCAGCCTGACCTGGCTGGAGAGGATCACCTGCGAAGCGGCGGACCAGGCGACGACCGCGTTGGCGTCGGCGAAGGTGGTCGGGGTTACGGGCAGCACGACGGGAGTGCCCCGGGTCTTGACGACGACGGTTCCGGTGCCGGTGAACTGCATGGTGAACAGCGCGCCGCCGGGAATGCCGTGGCCCTCGATACGGCGGATCTCGTAGTGGAGTTCCTCGTCGAAGGCGAGGACGTTCTCGGCGGAGACGCAGATGCCGTCGCCCTGGAGCTCGATGGGGTGCAGATGGGCGGCGTTCTCGGCGAGGAAGACCTGCCCCCGGCCGGAGCAGCGCATCAGCTGCATCTCCTGGCCGGTGGCGTCGCCGATCACGCGGCCGGCGAACCCCGCGCTCTTGTGGCTGAAGTCGACCTTGCCCTGATACATCACCATGCTGCCCTGGCGGGCGAGGACGGCCGAGCTGCCCCCATCCAGCTCGACGCGCATGAGCTGCTCGTTCTGCGCGGCCCAGCGACGGCCCGCGGGCGTCTCGCGGTACGGCTGAAGCGCGGCTTCGAGACCGGGGCCCGCCGCCGTCGGCACCCCTTGGGGGACACCCTGCGGGAGCCCCGGGGGCTGTGCGTACGGAGGCGGGGTGTGCTGCCCGTACGGCGCGGGCGCGCTCGGCGGCGCGGCCTGCGCCGGGAACGGCGCCGGGGGCGGTGCCGGTGCCGGGGGCGGCGGCACGGTGCCGGTGAGCGGGGGCATCGGGGCCATGACGGTGGGCGCGCTGTGCGCCGGCGCGGGGGCCGGTGCCGGTGCCGGTACCGGTATGGGGGCCGGTGCGGCCGGCGTGCCGAAAGCGGGCGCGGGCGGTGGCTGGGGGGCCGGCGGAGCGGCCGGGGCCGCCGGGACTCCGAATGCCGGGGGCGCGTCGGAGGGAGGCGCGAAGGCCGGCACTCCGCCCTGCGCGGGCTGCTCGGGCGGTTCCTCGTCGGCGACCTCGCCGCCGAAGTTCTTCAGCAGGGCCTCCAGGCCGCCGTCGAAGCCCTGTCCGATGGCGGCGAAACGCCAGACGTCCTTCAGATAGAAATCGCCCAGCATCACCGCGCGCTCGGTGGTGAACTCCGAGCCGTCGAAGGGGTAGCGGGCGACTTCCTGTCCGCCGGCCACGATACGGAGGTAACCGGGGCCGATCTGCGACATCTGACCGGCGCCGTCGAGGGTGGCGGTGAAGGAGAGCTTGTGGATGTGCGCGGGAAGGCGGTCGAGCGTGACACGGAAGGACTCGGTGTCACCGGCCTGCGCGCCAAGAAGCTGAATCGACTCCTCCGGCGACTTGGGCTGGTTGAAGAAGATGAAGTAGCGGTCGTCGGAAAGCTGTTCATCGGCGTCCAGACCGAAACAGCTGATGTCGAAGGTCAGCCCCGGAGCCGTGATCCGGACGCCCACGTACAGATCGATTCCTGCTGTGAGATCACTGATCCTGGCCTTGTGACCGCGTTGAAATTCCCTGGCCATACGTAACGACCGTCCCCCGTCCCAATAATATGAATGCGTTGCGCCAGGCTAACCGTTGTCCACTGCATTGAGGCAGGGCCGGTCGCGGCTGGGACACATTCGATACGGTGCGGACGCGCCGCCCCGGTCAGGGGCCGTCCGGTTCGCTTCCGACCGGCTCGCTCTCCGAGCGGCCCGCTCCCGGCCCCCGCGCCCCGTCGCCGCTGCGGTCCTCGCCCTCGTCCTCGCCGTCGGGGGCGGAGTGCCGCAGCCGGTCGGCCGCCACGATGCCCTCCAGATATCCACGGGCCCGCTCGGTGCGCGGATAGGCCTCCAGGAGCCGCCAGAAGCGCGGTCCGTGCCCGGGGACCAGGAGATGCGCCAGCTCATGGACGAGTACGTAGTCCACGACGTACTCCGGCATGCCCTGGAGACGGTGGGAGAGGCGGATGCTTCCCTCCGCGGGGGTGCAGGAGCCCCAGCGGGTGTTCTGATTGGTCACCCAGCGGACGGACGCCGGCCTCGCCCGGCCGTCGAAGTACTGGCCGGACAGACGCTCCGCCCGCTCGGCCAGTTCGCCGTCCCCGAGGGTCCGTTTGCTCTCCTGCGCCGCGAGTTTGTCGAGCATGACACCGACCCAGCGCTGCTCCTCCGCCTCGGACATCCGGGCGGGGATCAGGACGATGGTGCGATCGCCCTCCCGATAGGCGGAGACCGTGCGGCGGCGGCGCGCACTTCTGCGGACCTCGACCGCGCTCGTCCGCGATCCGCGGGACGGACGGGGCGGGGTCTCCCCGGCGACGCTGGGGGATGGGTCGACTGACACGCCCCGACGTTACCCGCTGACCATGGGGGAAGTCCCGCCTCCGGAAGGGTTCAGACATGATCCACTTCATGACTGCACCATTTGAACGACTAATACCCCGGACCTGTGGACAACTTTTCACGGGCATCGGCGCGGGCGGGCATTCTGGCAACTGAACCGCGAAGGATCCGCGGAGAGATCCGAGCGCGTTCTTCTGTACACGCACAAACGGGGGAAGCGGAAATGCATCCGATGCTGAAACCCGCCCTGCGGCGGGCATGGCGTGAACGGCAGAGTGTTCAGTTCGGGGTGACACCGGCGCACGCGGTGACGGTCGGCCCGATCGACACCACCACCGGCACACTGATCGAACTGCTCGACGGGACGAGGGGGCTGCCGCTGCTGCGCCAGGAGGCCCGTGCGATGGGGCTGCCCGAAGGACACCTGGACGCCCTGGTGCGGCGGTTCTCCGCCGCGGGGCTGCTGGACGACGCCACGGCGGGCGGCCCGGCCGTCGACGCCCTGCGCGCCAGGGCGGCGGGCCTCGACCGGCTGCGCCCCGATCTCGCCGCGCTCTCGGTGATCCATCCCGAGCCGGGCGAGCCGATACGCCGGCTGGCGGCGCGCCGGGCCGTCCGGGTCGGCGTCCGGGGCGCGGGCAGGGTGGGCGCGGCGGTCGCGGGGCTGCTGTCCGCCGCGGGGGTGGGGCGGATCGAGGTGCTGGACGGCGGGAGCGCCGAGCCCTGGGACGTGTCGCCCGGCGGGCTGCCGGAGGAGGCGGTCGGCGAGCGGCGGGAGGCCGCGGCGCGGCGGCTGGTCCGCCGGGCCGCGCCGATACCGCAGCCGCGCTCGGCCGGTGCCGGGCGGGACGGCGAGGCAGGGCTGTCGCTGATCGTCGTCTGCCCTCGGGACGGGCTGGCGGCCTATGCTCCCGATCCGGCGGCGGCTGCGGAGTGGATAGCCACGGGGACGCCTCATCTCTACGCGGGGGTCATCGAGGCGACGGGCGTGATCGGCCCGCTGGTGCTGCCCGGCGGCACCGGATGCGCGGGCTGTCTGGAGCTGAACCGTACCGGGGAGGACCCGGGGTGGCCGAGGCTGCTGGCCCAGTGGCGTTCGGGGCGGCGGCGGAATCCGGTGCCGGCCTGTGACATCGCTCTCGCCACCGCGGTCGCGGGCACCGCCGCGGCCCATGCGCTGTCTTTCCTGGACGGGGAGCTGCCGACGAGCACGGGGGCCCGCTGGGAGACCTCACTGCCGCTGCTCGACTGGCGGTCCGAGCGGATCACACCGCATCCGGAGTGCGTCTGCGGCTCGCGGGGGAAAAGTGAGGGGCAGGACACCTCGGGCTTCGGCCCTCCTCACGAGACAATGGCCGGGTAATCGCCGTCGACGGACTCGGGCCGTACGGCGCACACGGCAGGGCCTGCTGGGTTTTTGGAGGGGTATATGTCTGATCTTCCCCGGAAAGCGGTCACCCGTACCGCCAAGTTGGCCGCACTGCCATTGGGGTTCGCCGGCCGGGCGACCTGGGGGCTGGGCAAACGGATCGGCGGCAAGTCCGCCGAGCTGGTCGCCCGCGAGCTCCAGCAGCGCACGGCGGACCAGCTCTTCCGGGTCCTCGGTGAGCTGAAGGGAGGGGCGATGAAGTTCGGGCAGGCCATGTCCGTCTTCGAGTCCGCGCTCCCGGAGGATGTCGCGGGCCCCTACCGCGCGGCCCTGACCAAGCTTCAGGACGCCGCGCCCCCGATGCCGACGCGCACACTTCACACGGTGATGGCCGAGCGGCTGGGCGAGGAGTGGCGGGAGCTGTTCCTGGCCTTCGAGGACAAGCCCTCGGCCGCCGCCTCCATCGGGCAGGTGCACCGGGCGGTGTGGCAGGACGGCCGCGAGGTCGCGGTGAAGGTGCAGTACCCCGGGGCGGGCGAGGCGCTGCTCTCCGATCTGACCCAGCTCAGCAGGTTCGCCAAACTGCTGGGGCCGCTGATCCCGGGCATGGACATCAAGCCCCTGATCAACGAACTCCGCGACCGGGTGGCCGAGGAGCTGGACTACGCGCTGGAGGCCCGGGCCCAGGCCGAGCACGCGGCCGAGTTCGCGGACGACCCCGATGTGCTGGTGCCGGATGTGGTGTTCCAGTCGGACCAGGTGCTGGTGACCGAGTGGATCGACGGGATCCCGCTGGCCGAGGTGATCTCCGAGGGCACCGAGGAGCAGCGGGACCGGGCGGGGCAGCTGCTGGCCCGCTTCCTCTTCTCGGGCCCCGCTCGCACGGGGCTGCTGCACGCGGACCCGCACCCGGGGAACTTCCGGCTGCTTCCCGAGGAGGACGGCGAGGGCTGGCGGCTCGGGGTGCTGGACTTCGGCACGGTGGACCGGCTGCCCGGCGGTCTGCCGCGGCCCATCGGCGACTGTCTGCGGATGACGCTGGAGGGTCAGGCCGACACGGTGTATGAGCTGCTGTGCGAGGAGGGCTTCGTCAAGGAGGAGATAGAGCTCGACCCGGACGCGGTGCTGGAGTATCTGCTGCCGATCATCGAGCCGGCCCAGGCCGAGGAGTTCACCTTCACCCGGGGCTGGATGCGCGCGCAGGCCGCCCGTATCGCCGACATCCGCTCCCCCGCGCACCAGCTGGGCAAGCAGCTCAATCTGCCTCCGTCCTATCTGCTGATACACCGGGTGACGCTGAGCACGATCGGGGTGCTCTGCCAGCTGAACGCCACGGTGCGGCTGCGGGACGAGCTGGAGTCGTGGCTGCCCGGGTTTCTTCCCGAGCACGGGACGGCCCCCGAGCACGGGACGGAGGAGCCGGGCCCGGCGGAGAAGGCTGCGGGGGCCGAGGACCCCGACGGGACGGCGGTCGAGGCCCCGGCGTAATCGGGGCGGGCCGCCGGGGCCGCCTGGGGGGCGGGTCACCACCAGGCGGAGTCGAGGCGGCTCTCGATGGCGCGGAGGTTGGCGCGGGCGCAGGCCTCGCAGAAGTAGTGACGGGTGTGGTTCTCCACGGAGCAGGTCCAGGTGGGCCGGGCCCCTTCCGCGACCTCGCCGCAGTGGGAACACACGGTGCTCTCGGCGCCCGGTCGCACCGGGCGGGGGCTCTGCTGCTGGTCCACCCGGTGACGATAACCCCGCCCCGGTCCCGGGACCGGGACAACGCACCGCGGGGACCGGTCCGTTCGGACCGGTCCCCGCGGGAGTACTGGGCCGTCGTCAGTTCATGACGGCCATGGCGAGCGCACGACGGGCGCGCAGGGAGACACGCTCCGCGCGGCGCTGCATGCGCCGGGCGGCGACCAGGCGCACGGCCCGGCGTTCCGCGTCGGCTTCCCGCATGCGCTCGTGCATATGCGCACGGGCGAGCGCTTCTGGGATGAGTTGCATCTCACGGGTCCTGTTCTGACGCGAGGCGTTCGCGCCGATGGTGGTGACTACTGGGGTGGCGGAGCCGGAGGGCTCGCTCGTGGAAGTGGGCATGGGGGCCTGCTTCTTGGGATCGTGCGTGGAGGGGCGGTCGATGGTCCCGATGACGTTCATGCCGAGACCGGGTTCTTGCGCGGACGGCCACGCGGACGCTTCCGGGCGACGACGACGCCCTGGACGAAGAGCTCTCCGCCCCAGACACCCCACGGCTCGCGACGCTCCTGAGCGCCCGCGAGGCATGCCTCCATCAGCGGGCAGGTGCGGCAGAGGGACTTGGCGTACTCCACGTCCGCGGGCGACTCGGCGAAGAAGACCTCCGGGTCGTTGGAGCGGCAGGGCACGGGCACACCGAGGTTCTCGATGGCGTCGTCGAGCGCGGTCAACGCGGTGAGTGGAGCGAGCGGGGCGACCGGGGTGAGCGGGGTCAAGGTGGAGTCCTCCGTGAGGGCGGGCGGCGGAACGATCTCGGAATGCGGTACGGACGGGGCGTGCGCTTCGAGTTGCACGGTGGTGTCGTTCCTCGTCTTGTCGGTCCGGCCGGTCGGCCGGTTGCGGGTCCCCCGGCGGGGCCGGGGGGCTGGTACCGGGGTGCTGCTGTCCCGAGGCCCCTTCGCTCCGGTCTCCCTGGTTCAGGGAAAACAGAAGGGCCGCGGATCCCGAGTGGGGTTCCGCGGCCCTGAAGGCGCCGGCCTGATCAGATCAGGCTGGATCGCTCCAGGGTTCGAGCCCACGGAAGGCCCACTTCGTGTGGTGCTGGTTGTGCTTCTGGTTTTTGGCACCGGCCGCCGCAAAGGCATAGGTCCTGGCCTCTGCCGCCGCTGCTTCGCCTGCTCCCAGTGCCTTGGTCGGTCGCTCGCCGCCCGTCCGAACGGGGAAGCCGTTCGGAGGAAGCAGCCGGGACATCTCTGCCAGGGCACCCGGGACGACAGCGGACAGACCGGTCCCGTTGAGCGACGCGGAGAAGCCAAGCGAGAAGACGGAGGCGGCCATCGAGCGATCGGTCACTCGGGTGCACTTGATGGAGCTGGTCTGGATGATCGTGATCACTGGGCTCGCCTCCTCTCGGCGTCTCGGGACCGGCCGGGGCCGGTCACTGCTATTCGGATAAGTACAACACGAACACAGGGCTTCGGAGAAGCCGCTGTTTCCCGTGGTTAAGAACCTATGGGGACGGTCGGGGCGGGCGCAAACTATTTTTCCCACGAGTTTGGCTCAGTCTTCGGAGTCGTCCCCCTCCGAGCCCTCCTCCAGCTCCTGACCTGTGCAGATGGCGAGCACATCGGCCCCGAAACGCTCCAGCTTCCGCCCTCCGACGCCGGAGATGCGGGACAGCTCCCCCTCGTCCCCGGGGACGGTCTCGGCGATGGCCATCAGCGTCTTGTCGGTGAAAACGCAGTACGCGGGCTGGCCCAGCTGCTTCGCCTGCTCGGAGCGCCAGTCACGGAGGCGCTCGTAGAGCGCCTCGTCCATGTCGGAGGGGCAGCCCTCGCAGCGCATCAGCTTCATCTCGCCCGCGTCGGTGAGCGTCGTGCCGCAGACCCGGCAGAGCACCGGGCCGCGCCGCTTGCGGCGGCCGGCGCGCTCGGTGCCGGACGCGGCCCCCGCGCCCCGGGCCCCGGGAGCGGCCGAGCCGGGGCGGAGCCCGCTCAGGAAGCGCGTGGGGCGGCGGGAGGCACGGCCGCCCGGGGAGCGGGAGAGCGCCCAGGACAGACAGAGATGGAACCGGGCCCGGGTGACCCCCACATAGAGCAGCCGGCGCTCCTCCTCGACCTGCTCGTCGGTCTTGGCATAGGTGATCGGCATCATGCCCTCGGTGAGCCCGACCAGGAAGACCGCGTCCCACTCCAGGCCCTTCGCCGCGTGCAGCGAGGCGAGGGTGACGCCCTGGACGGTGGGGGCGTGCTGCGCGGCGGCCCGCTCGTCCAGCTCGGCGACCAGATCGGCGAGGGTGGCCCCCGGCCTGACCCGGACGAAGTCCTCCGCGAGACGGACCAGCGAGGCCAGGGACTCCCAGCGGTCGCGCACCGCCCCCGAGCCGGCGGGCGGCTCGCTGGTCCAGCCCTTGGTGGAGAGCACCGCGCGAACCTGCGAGGGCAGATCCTCGGCGTCGTCGAGCAGGGAGTCGTTGGATCCGGCGCGCGCGGCCCCGCGCAGCGCGACACCCGCCTCCCGGACCTCCTGGCGCTCGAAGAAGCGCTCCGCCCCGCGCAGCTGATAGGGGACTCCGGCGTCGGCGAGGGCCTGCTCGTAGACCTCCGACTGGGCGTTGATCCGGTAGAGCACGGCGATCTCCCCGGCGGGCACGCCCGCGTCGATCAGATCGCGGATCCGGCGGGCGGTGCCCTCGGCCTCGGCGGGCTCGTCCGCGTACTCCTCGTAGGAGGGGTCGGGGCCGGCTTCCCGCTGCGAGATCAGTTCGAGCCGGTGCTCGGCGGCCCGGCCCCGGGCCTGATTCAGGAGGCCGTTGGCGAGCTGGACCACCTGGGGGGTGGAGCGGTAGTCGCGGACCAGTTTGACCATGGTCGCGGAGGGATGGCGGGTACGGAAGTTCAGCAGATGGTCGGGGGTGGCCCCGGTGAAGGAGTAGATCGTCTGGCTGGCGTCGCCGACGACGCAGAGGCTGTCGCGGTCGCCGAGCCAGAGATCGAGCAGCCGCTGCTGGAGCGGGCTGACGTCCTGGTACTCGTCCACGACGAAGTGCTGATACTGGCCGCGGATCTGGTCGGCGATGTCGTGCCGGTCCTGGAGGATGCCGACCGTGAGCAGCAGGACGTCCTCGAAGTCAATCACCGTGCGATCGCGCTTGAGCTGCTCGTACATCGCATAGATCTGGCTGATTTCAGCAGGGTCGCGCGGGGCGTCACGGAGGGACTTGGCGACCGCCGCCGGATAGTCGCCCGGCACCGTCTGGGTGACCTTCGCCCATTCGATCTCGCTTGTCACATCGCGCAGTTCATTGCGGTCGAGCCGGATCCGGCAGCGGGCCGCGGACTCGGCGACCAGCTGGATCTTGCGCTCCAGCAGCCTGGGCAGCTCTCCACCGACGGCTTTCGGCCAGAAGTACTGAAGCTGGCGGAGGGCGGCGGCGTGGAAGGTGCGCGCCTGGACGCCGCCCGCGCCGAGCTGGCGCAGCCGTCCCCGCATCTCGCCCGCCGCCCTGCTGGTGAAGGTGACGGCCAGCACACTGGCGGGCGGGAGTATCCCGGCGCGGACGCCGTAGGCGATGCGATGGGTGATCGCGCGGGTCTTGCCCGTGCCGGCTCCCGCCAGCACGCACACGGGGCCGTGCAGGGCGGTCGCGACTTCGCGCTGCTCGGGGTCGAGCCCGTCGAGCACCGCGTCCGCCGACTCGGGGACCTGCGGGAAAAGCGAGGAGTGCGTTGCTGCTGTCACCCTGCCATGCTGCCAGGTCCAGGGGGGCGGGTGCGGCGGTTGTCCACAGCGGGGCGAATCCGGTCGTACCAATGCCGCCCCGGCCCGCCCCGGCGCGGGAATGGCGGACGGTCCACGTATGTTCTATGCGGTGCGCGGAATCACCGCGTGTGGGCGATGGCACACTCAGCGGGCCAGCGAAGGAGCCGGAAGAAGATGTCGGGCACTGTGACGATGTACAGCACCACCTGGTGCGGATACTGCCGTCGGCTGAAGAGCCAGATGGATCGCGAGGGCATCGCGTACACCGAGATAAACATCGAGCAGGACCCGGACTCCGCGGCCTTCGTGGAGAAGGCCAACGGTGGGAACCAGACCGTCCCGACGCTCCTCGTGGTCTCCGCCGCCGGCAGCGAGTCGGTCATGACGAACCCGAGCCTCGCCCAGGTCAAGCAGGCGCTGAGCGCCTGACGCCACCCCGTTCCGCCGAGAGGGCCCCCGCCTCGGCGGGGGCCCCTCCGCGTTCCCGGCCCGCCGCCCGGTCGGGGGCGGGCCGGTCGGGCGGGGCCGTCAGAGCGGGTTTCCGGGCCTGGGCAGGGGCTCCCCGTACCAGAGCTCGATCAGCCGGGCCGCGATCGAGATGCCGAACGGGGGCAGGACCTCCCCGGACTCGAAGGCGGCGCGCAGATCGTCCCGGGAAAACCAGCGCGCCTCGTGGAGTTCCTCGCCGTCGACGGTGATCCTGGACGAGGTGGCACGGGCCGTGAAGCCGAGCATGAGGCTGGAGGGGAAGGGCCAGGGCTGGCTGGCGATGTACTCGACGTCGCCGACCGTCACCCCCGCCTCCTCCCAGACCTCGCGGCGCACCGACTGCTCGATGGACTCGCCCGGCTCCACGAAGCCCGCGAGCGTCGAGAAGCGTCCCTCCGGCCAGTGCACCTGCCGGCCCAGCAGGGCGCGGTCCTCCTCGTCCGTGACCAGCATGATCACAGCGGGATCGGTGCGCGGGTAGTGCTCGGCCCCGCACGCCTGGCAGCGGCGCACATGGCCCGCCGCCGCGATCACCGTGCGCTCGCCGCAGCGCGAGCAGAAGCGGTGCAGCCGCTGCCAGTTCTCCAGCGCCACCGCGTGGACCAGCAGCCCCGCGTCCCTCGGGGAGAGCAGCAGCCCGGCCTCGCGAAGACCGGCCGGGCGGGCCGACTGGTCCATCCGGCCCGGCAGGCTGTCCTTCTGGAGCGCGAAGTAGCGCACGCCCTTCTCGTCGGTGCCCAGGAAGTAGCGGTGGGTCTCGGTGACGGGGGCCTCGAAGGCCGGGGTCATGACCAGCTCGGTGCGGCCGTCAGGGGTGTCGTCGATCAGCGCCTGCCCGCCGCAGACCACGAAGACCCTGGTCGTGGGGTGGCTCCAGGCGGCCGCGAGCCATGCCTCGTCCAGCCGGTGATGCGCCTCGCGGTCGATCCCGCTGGGCACGGTCAGGCTGACGGGCGGTGCGGTGAGGCCGGTGGCTGGGCTCGCGGTGACACGGCCGTTGGTACTCACGTACTTCCAACTCCCCCGGTGGATCGGGTCGACATCAGACGGATCGGCTAAGGGCTGCGGCGAGGTCGTCCCAGAGGTACGCGGCGGTCTCCACGCCCTTGAGGAGCAGCTCGACCTCGACCTTCTCGTTGGGCGCGTGCCAGCCGTCGGACGGTACGGAGATCCCGAGGAACAGCACGGGCGCGCCCAGCACGTCCTGGAGGTCGGCGGCCGGTCCCGAGCCGCCCTCCCGGGTGAAGAGGATCTTCTGCCCGTCGAAGGCGCGGCTCATGGCCCGGGCCACCGACTGGAGCGCCGGGTGGTCCAGCGGCGTCAGACAGGGGCGGGTGGAGGCCCCGAAGGCGAGGTCGTAGCGGATGCCCGCCGGAACGCGCTGGGCGATCCACTGGCTCACCGCGACCTCGATCAGATCCGGGTCCTGCCCGGCGACCAGCCGGAACGAGAGCTTCAGCGTCGCGGACGAGGGAATGATCGTCTTGCCGCCGGGGCCCTGGTAGCCGCCGCCGATGCCATTGACCTCGGCCGTGGGGCGGGTCCAGATCCGCTCCAGGGTGGAGTAGCCCTCCTCGCCGAGCGTGCCGTGCGACTTCGCCGTGGACAGCCAGGCCTTCTCGTCGAAGGGCAGCTCGGCGAAGAGCGCGCGCTCGGCGTCGGTCAGCGGGGCGACCCCGTCGTAGAAACCGGGGATGGTGACCCGCTCGTCGGCGTCGTGGAGCGCGGCCACCAGCCGGGCCGCGACGGTGGCCGGGTTGGGCACCGCGCCGCCGAAGGAGCCGGAGTGGATGTCCTGGTCGGGGCCGTACAGCTCGATCTCGCAGTCGGCGAGCCCGCGCATCCCGGTACAGACGGTGGGGGTGGTCTCGGACCACATGCCGGTGTCCGAGACGATCACGGCGTCGGCCGCCAGCCGGTCCGCGCCTGCCTCCACCAGGGCGCGGAAGTGCGGGGAGCCCGACTCCTCCTCGCCCTCGATCAGCAGCTTCAGACGGACGGCGGGAGCGGTGCGCCCGGTGGCGGCGAGATGCGCCCGTACACCCAGGGTGTGGAAGAACACCTGGCCCTTGTCGTCGGCGGCGCCCCGGGCGTGGAGCCTGCCGTCGGCGAGGACCGGCTCGAAGGGGTCCGTGTGCCAGCCGTCCGCCCGGGCGGCGGGCTGCACGTCGTGGTGGCCGTAGACCAGCACGGTGGGCGCTTCCGGGTCCTCCGCGGGCCACTCGGCGAAGACGGCGGGCGCACCGGCCGTCGGCCACACCTCGGCGACCGGGAAGCCGGTCTCCTTGAGCTTGGCCACCAGCCAGTCGGCGCTGCGCACCACGTCCCCCGCGTGCTCGGGCCGGGCCGAGACGGAGGGGATGCGGAGCCACTCCGCGAGGTCGTCGAGGAAGGCGGCGCGGTGCTGCTGGATGTACGTACGGACGGCGCTGTCCGGGGTGTCGCTCATGTGTCTGAGCCTAACGGGCGCCGGTGACCCCGTCGTCTGCCGTCTCGCCCAGCAGGATGTCCTCCAGGCCCGCCCGGCCGGGCAGGGAACGGGGTCGGACGACCTCGCCGCCGCGTATGAAGACGAACGCGGCGTCGACCTCCTCCGGGCGCAGACCGTGCTGCTCGGCCCAGGCCAGCCGGTAGACGGCGAGCTGGACGGGGTCGGCGGCGAGGGCGTGTCCGGTCTTCCAGTCGACGATCTCGTAGCGGTGCGTCTCGGTGCCGTCCTCGCCGGTCACGGAGGTGCGGTAGACGGCGTCGATCCGGCCGCGGACGACCCGGCCGGCGAGGGTGATCTGGAAGGGCGTCTCGACGCGGTAGGGGGTGCGGCGGGCGTACGGGGTGCGCTCGAAGGCCTCCTTCAGCAGATCGAGATCGCGCTCGTCGGCGATCTCGGCCCGGTCGGGGCCGGAGGTGTCGCCGCCGGGCAGCTCGTCGGGGCCGAGCATGGGCAGCGGCAGCTCCTCGAAGCGGGACTCCACCCAGGCGTGGAAGCGGGTGCCCCGGCGGGCCGCCGGGGCCGGGGGCCTGGGCATCGGCCGGGCCAGCTCCGCCGCGAACCCGTCCGGGTCGGCGGCGAGACGCATCAGCTGGGAGGCGGTGAGGGAGGCCGGGAGCGGGACGTCGTGGGTGGCGGCGCGGGTGTGGCGGAGTTCACGGGTGAGGGCGCGCAGATCGCGGTCCCAGGAGGCGATGGCACGCGCCTCCTCGGGGGTGAGGTCGCTCCCGGCCGGGTCCTCGGCGGCGTCCCTGGGGGCCGGTACGAGGTCAAAGGCCCCGGGGCCGGGCTCCTGCGGCTCGTACCCCTCGCCTTCCCCGGGCGCTTCCGGCTCGTACGCCTCGTCCGGCTCCTCCAGGTCGTCCCAGAACAGCTGTCCGGCCTCGGCCTCCGGGTCCCTCGGGAGCGGCGGGCCCTGCGGGAGCGGCGCGGGGCCGCCCTGGGCCGGTACCCGGGCGAGGTGGGCGAGCACCGTGTCGCGGGCGCTGCGGCGGCGGGAGAGGGAGAGCGGGTCCAGCGGGAGGGGCCAGGCCAGGTCGGGGGACGACTCCAGCAGATGCGGGTTCTCCGCGCCCTCCTCGGGTTCGTCCGCCCAGGCCTCGATCTCGCCGAAGCCCTCCGCGCAGTGGTCGTGGAGCGCCTTCAGGAAGGACGAGGGGCCTCTTCTGCCCTTCTGGGTCGGGCCCCACCAGTGGCCGGAGCCCAGCAGCAGCGAGCGGGGCCGGGTGAAGGTGACATAGCCGAGGCGCAGCTCCTCGGTGTGCTGGTGGGTCTTCATGGCGTCCTTGAACGCCTTCATGCCCTTGGTGTCCCACGACTCGATGTCCGGGAGGGTCGCCGCGTCCCCGCGCAGGGAGTGCGGCAGGATCTGGGGATTCGAGGTCCAGCCCTCGCGCGGGCGCTCGCTCGGGAACTGTCTGGCGATCAGCCCGGGGACGGCGACCACGTCCCACTCCAGGCCCTTGGACTTGTGCGCGGTCAGCACCTTGACCGTGTTCTCGCCGCCGGGCAGGGCGTTGTCCAGGCCCTTCTCGTACTGCGCGGCCGTCCGCAGGAAGGCGAGGAAGGCGAGGAGCGAGGCCTCGCCGTCCAGGCCGGCGAATCCGGCGGCCGTGTCGAGGAAATTGCCGAGGGTCTCGCGGCGGCGGGCGGCCAGGGCGTGCGGGGAGGCCGACAGCTCGACGTCGAGGCCGGTGGTGGAGAGCACCCGGTGCAGGACGTCCATCAGCGGGTCGGACAGCGAGCGGCGCAGATCGCGCAGCTCCCTGGCGAGATGGGCGAAGCGGACCCGGGCCTCGGCGGAGAACGGCAGGCCGTCGTCGGCGTCGGCCTGTTCGAGGAAGGTGTCCAGGGCGTCGGCGAGCGAGACGACCTCGGCCGGGTCGGTGCCCTCCACGGCGGCGGCGAGCCGCTCGTCGGCGTCGGCCTCGCCGGCGGGGGCGCGGTGGACCAGCAGCCGGGCGCGGCGGCCCAGCAGGGCGAGGTCCCTCGGGCCGATCCGCCAGCGCGGGCCGGTCAGCAGGCGTACCAGCGAGGCGTTGGCCCCCGGGTCCTGGAGGACCTCGCAGACCGCGACGAGGTCGGCGACCTCGGGCAGCTGGAGCAGCCCGGAGAGGCCGACGACCTCGACCGGGACATCACGGGCGACCAGCGCGCCCTGGATCTCGGGGAAGTCCCCGGCGGTGCGGCAGAGCACGGCGATCTCGCCGGGCTCCCTGCCGGTGCGCACCAGGTGCGCGATGGAGTCGGCGAGCCAGGCGATCTCCTCCGCGTGCGAGGGCAGCAGGGCGATGCGCACCGATCCGTCGCGCTCGGCCCCCGGGGCGGGGCGCAGTGCCTCGACTCCCGCGTGGCGGGCGCGCAGGGGCTCCGCGAGGCCGTTGGCGAGGTGGAGCAGCCGGCCGCCGCTGCGGCGGTTCTCGCTGAGCGAGAAGCGGGTGGCGGGGGTGCCGTCGGCGTGGGCGAAGTGCTCGGGGAAGTCGTCGAGGTTGGCGACGGAGGCTCCGCGCCAGCCGTAGATGGCCTGGCAGGGGTCGCCGACGGCGGTCACGGCATGGCCGCTGCCGTCGCCGAAGAGCCCGGACAGCAGCAGCCGCTGGGCGACCGAGGTGTCCTGGTACTCGTCGAGGAGGACGACCTTGAACTCCTCGCGGAGGATCGCCCCGACGGCGGGCCGGGTGAGCGCCAGCTCGGCGGAGAGGGCTATCTGGTCGCCGAAGTCGAGCAGCTCGCGGGCGCGCTTGGCCTCCCGGTAGCGGAGGGTGAGGTCGAGCAGCTCGCGGCGGGCGGCGGCGGTCTCGGGGACGGCGCGCAGCTCGGCGTTGGAGAGACGGACGCCGTCCAGGGCGTGCAGCAGGCCTGCGTCGTGGGAGCCGAGGCGCTCGGGCGGGACCAGATGCTCGGACAGCTCGCCGTCGAGCGCCAGGAGATCGCTCACCAGGGTGGAGAAGGACCGGGTCAGCGCCGGATACGGGCCGGGGGCCCCGCGCAGCACCCGGGCGGCGAGCTGGTAGCGGGTGGCGTCGGCGAGGAGCCGGGCGGTCGGCTCCAGCCCTATGCGCAGTCCGTGATCGGCGAGGAGCTGTCCGGCGAAGGCGTGGTACGTGGAGATGCGGGGCTCGCCCGGGGGGTGGTCCGGGTCGATCGCATCGGGGTCGGTGACGCCCGCGCGGACGAGCGCGGTGCGCACCCGCTCGGACAGCTCGCCCGCGGCCTTGTTGGTGAAGGTGAGGCCGAGGACCTGCTCGGGGGCGACCTGCCCGGTGCCGACGAGCCAGACCACTCGGGCGGCCATGACCGTCGTCTTCCCCGAGCCGGCTCCGGCCACGATGACCTGCGGGGCGGGCGGCGCGGTGATGCAGGCCGTCTGCTCCGGGGTGAAGGGGATCCCGAGCAGCTCCTTGAGCTGCTCGGGGTCGCTGATACGAGCGGTCACATCAAAGAGGCTACTGGCGGCCACCGACACTCCGGCTCCGCGCCGGTCCGGCCTCGTGCCCGGGCGGGCTCATTCGACGATGTGGCGGCCCTCGGGCTGCGCGCTGCACGAGGCGCGGAAGGCGCAGTTCGAGCAGTGCGCGCCGGTGGACGGGGTGAAGTGCTCGTCCAGGACGCGGCCGGCGGCGGTGGCGAGCAGCTCCGAGACCCACTCCCCGTCGAGCGGCGGCTGCGTCTGCACCTTGGGCAGGGCGTCGCCGCCCTCCTTCTTGATCGCGCCCTGCCGCAGATGGACGAGTTCCGCGCCGCCGGACTCACGCCGCGGCGCGGCGGGGGCCGGGGCGCGGTCCGGGTCCGGGACCTGGTCCGGGACCTGGTCCGGGTCGCGGTCCTGGTCGAGGGCTCCCTCGCGCACGGCGAGCTGGTAGACGGCGAGCTGGGGGTGGCGGGCGACCTGGGGGCCGGTGGGGGCCTGTTTGCCGGTCTTGAAGTCCACGACGTAGGCGCGTCCCTCGGCGTCCGTCTCGACGCGGTCCATGGAGCCCCGGATCCGTACCGCGTACTCCCCGGCCTCCAGGGTGACGTCGAAGCCGTGCTCGGTGGCGGTGGGGGTGCGGCCGCCGCGGTCCATGACGTGCCAGCGCAGAAAGCGCTCCAGGGCGGCGCGGGCGTGCTCCTTCTCCTGCCGCGACTTCCAGGGCGCGTCGAAGACGAGGGCGTCCCAGACGGAGTCGAGGCGCTCCATGAGGACGGCCAGATCCGCGGGGGTACGGCCGGAGGCCACCTCGTCGGCGAGGACGTGGATGACGTTTCCGAAGCCCTGGGCGGTGGTGGCGGGGGCGTCCGCCTTGACCTCGCGGCCCAGGAACCACTGGAGGGCGCAGGCGTTGGCGAGCTGGTCCAGGGCGCTGCCGGAGAGCGCGACGGGCTGGTCGCGGTCGCGCAGCGGCTCCGGGGCCCGGGTGGGGTCGTGCAGGCCCCACCAGCGGTCGGGGTGCGCGGCAGGCACGAGGGGCATGTCCTCGTCGTCGCGGAGGGCGGCGAGGGCGGCGAGCCGCCGGGCGGCGGCGTCGCGGAGCGCGGGGGTGGCCCCGGGGTCGACGGTGGTGGCGCGCAGTTCGGCGACGAGCGCGGGGACGGCGAGGGGGCGGCGGGGGCGGCCGGTGACGTCCTTGGGCTCCGCGCCCAGTTCGGCGAGGAAGCGGGAGGGCTGGTCGCCGTCGTCGGCGGGGGCCTTGACCGCGGTGACGACGAGGCGGTCGCGGGCACGGGTGGCCGCGACGTAGAAGAGCCGGCGCTCCTCGGCGAGGAGGGCCCCGGGGGTGAGCGGCTCGGCGAGGCCGTCGCGCCCGATGCGGTCGGCCTCCAGGAGGGAGCCCCGGCGGCGCAGATCGGGCCAGAGGCCCTCCTGGACCCCGGCGACGACGACGAGGCTCCACTCCAGGCCCTTGGCGCGGTGGGCGGTCATCAGCCGGACCGCGCCGGAGCGGGTCTCCCGGGTGGAGAGGGTGTCGGCGGCGATGTCCTGCGCCTCGATCTCCTCGATGAAGTTGAGCGCGCCCCGGCCGCCGGTGCGCTCCTCGGCGCGGGCGGCGGTGTCGAAGAGCGCGCACACGGCGTCGAGGTCGCGGTCGGCGTTGCGCCCGGCCGCGCCGCCGCGCCGGGCGGCGCGCTCCAGCCTGCCCGGCCAGCCGGTGCCGTCCCACAGCTCCCAGAGGGCCTCTTCGGCGGTGCCGCCGCTTTCGAGGAGTTCCCGGGCCGCGCCCAGCAGTCTGCCGAGCCGCTGCGCGCCGAAGGCGTACGAGGGGTCGTGCGCGACGAGCCGGGCGGGCTCGGCGAGGGCGCGGGCTATGAGCAGGTCGGAGGGGGGCGGTACGCGATTGCCCGCCGCGCGCTCCTCGTCGCGCAGGGCCCGGCCGAGCCGGCGGAGGTCCGCGCTGTCCATGCCGGCGAGGGGCGAGGCGAGCAGGGTGAGCGCGGTCTCGGTGTCGAGCCAGGGGGTGGCGCCCGCGCTGCCGGGCACGGGGTGGTCGGTGCCGGAGGACGGCTCGGCGGCCGGCCCCGGCGCGGCGGCGGCTGCCGAGGCGACGGCGCGGAGGGCCGTCAGCAGGGGGGACACCGCGGGCTCGTGGCGGAGCGGGACGTCCGCGCCGTCGACCTCCAGGGGGACGCCCGCGGAGGTCAGGGCGCGGCGGATCGAGGGGATCGTACGGCTGCCGGCCCGCACCAGGACGGCCATCTCGTGCCAGGGGACGCCGTCCTCCAGATGGGCGCGGCGCACGATGTCGGCGATGTTGTCGAGTTCGGCGGAGGCCGTGGGGAAGGTGTAGGTCTCGACCCTGCCGCCGTCGCGGACCGCCGCCAGCTCCCGGTGGGCGCGGACCTTGTCGGAGGGCAGCCGGGTCAGCGGCATCCGGCGGGTGAGCAGCCGGGTCGCCGCCAGGAGCTGCTTCCCGCTGCGCCGGGAGGCGGTCAGGACGGCCACCGCCGACGGGGTGCCGTCGGCGTGCCGGAAGGTGTCGGGGAAGTCGAGGATGCCGTTCACGTCCGCGCCCCGGAAGGCGTAGATCGACTGGTCGGGGTCGCCGAAGGCGACCAGGGTCCGCCCGCCGCCCGCCAGCGCCTGGAGCAGCCGCACCTGGGAGGGGTCGGTGTCCTGGTACTCGTCCACCAGGACCAGGTCGTACGGGAAGGTCCGCGGCGACGCGGTCCGCTCGGCCAGCAGCACGGCCCGGTGCACCAGCTCCGCGTAGTCGAGCACGCCCTGCATGTCCAGAACGTCCAGGTACTCCGCGAGGAAGGCGGCGGCCGCCTTCCAGTCCGGCCGCCCGGTGCGGACGGCGAAGCGGCGCAGCGAGTCGGGGCCGAGCCCCAGCTCCCTGCTGCGGGCCAGCACCGCGCGGACCTCGTCGGCGAACCCCCGTGTGGTGAGGCACGCCCGCAGCTCGTCGGGCCACTGCTCGCGGGCGAGCCCGTGCGCCTCCAGGTCGATCTGTCCGGTGAGGAGTTCTCGTACGGTGACGTCCTGCTCGGGTCCGGAGAGCAGCCGCAGCGGCTCGGCGAAGAGATCGGCGTCCTGGTGGGCGCGGACCAGGGCGTAACAGAACGAGTGGAAGGTGGTCGCCTGCGGGCCGCGCGCGCCGCCGAGCCGCAGCGCCATCCGGTCCCGCAGCTCCACGGCGGCCTTGCGGCTGAAGGTGAGCACCAGGATCCGCGTGGGGTCGGTCCCCCGGGCGACGCGGGAGGCGACCGTCTCCACCAGGGTGGTGGTCTTGCCGGTGCCGGGTCCCGCGAGGACGAGAAGCGGTCCCGAGGCGTGCTCAACCACGGCGCGCTGGGCCGCGTCCAGCTGAGGAGGGGCGGCCGCTCCCGGAGGTGTGCGCACCAGCCGGTACGCGCCCGGAGTCCGCCGCCGTACCTGTCGCTGGTACGGCGGACGTCCGGTGGTGGAGGAGGAGCTCACGTGGATCGCCGGTCCTGGTGGGTCTGCTGGTGCTGAGGGAGCGGCGCGTGCCGCGTGCCGACGACGCTACGCCAGCGCGGGGGGTGGATGCGGCGCTCCGGTCGCGCCCCTCGCGTACTCCGTACGGTCCTTCCGCCGCCCGCCGGGCACTCGATGGGCTGAAGCTGTCATATGTGAGCGCCCTCACCGTCCCAGCGGGCCCGCCGCATGTCGAGGCGGGGCACATGCCCCTCGGCGCTCCGCGGCGCCTCGCGCAGCGGTGTGCCCTCCGCGCGGTACTCCGCGAGGGCACTCGGCTCGTGGCCGGGCAGCAGGGTGCCGTCCGCGCGCACCACGCGCCACCAGGGCACCGCGTTGCCGTAGAGCGCCAGGACCCGGCCGACCTGGCGCGGGCCGCCCTCTCCCAGCCACTCGGCGATGTCGCCGTAGGTCATCACCCGGCCCGGCGGGATCAGCTCGGCGACTTCGAGCACCCGCTCCGCGTACTCCGGCAGCTCTTCCACCCGGCCCATCCTGCCGTACGCCACCGACAACGCACCGGACTCCCGGGGACGGTCACCCGGGGTGCAGAATGGTACGCAGCAGGTGATGTGGCGTATTTCGCACCGCTCGGATCCCCCCATCACCCCCTCCGGCCCCCGTCGGCCGCCCGCTCGTGCCACCATCGTGCGGGCGGTGACTGGTGATACGAGATCAAGAAGAGACCGAGACGGCGAAGGAGCGGGGCGTGCAGCCTGGCAGGGCGGCGAGCACCCCTGAGCCGCAGTCGTACCCGGAGCCGCCCGGCGTCCCCGGGAACGATCCCGAGAACGGTCCCGAGAACGGATCCGCGGACGGGCCGGAGGACGGCCCCGGGGACGGGAGGACGTCCCTGAGGAAGAAGCGGCGGACCCCGGACCCGGAGAGCACCGGCCCCGAGCCTGAGCACTGTCCCGACGTCCCCGACGTGGCGGGCGCGGACCGGGTCTCGGGCGACGAGCCCCTGCTCGCCGCCCGTGTCCACCGCCCCTCCGACCTGATGCGGCTCCTCGGCGGCATCCTCGCGATCGCCGTGGTGCTCGGCGTCGCCGCCTTCGCCCAGGGCACCGCCACCGGCCTCGCGTCGGACATCAGCAAGGGCACCGGCCAGGCCCCCGATCTGCTGGTCAAACTGGCCGGCCTGGTCTCCTCCATCGCCGTCCTGCTGGTCCCGGTCGCCTTCGCCATCGAACGGCTGATCAAACGGGACGGGCTGCGCATCGCCGACGGCGTGCTCGCCGCCGTGCTCGCCCACGGCGTCACCCTCGCCACCGACCTCTGGGTCGCCAAGGCCGCGCCGGGCAGCATCCAGGACGCGCTCACCCAGCACCACAACGGCGAGCTGACCGATCCCGTGCACGGCTATCTCGCACCCGTCATCGCCTATATGACCGCCGTCGGGATGGCCCGCAGACCCCGCTGGCGCGTGGTCCTGTGGGTGGTGCTGCTGCTCGACGCCTTCGCGATGCTCGTCGCGGGTTACACCACCCCGTTCTCGATCATCCTCACCGTCCTCCTCGGCTGGACCGTCGCGTACGGAACGCTGTACGCCGTCGGCTCGCCCAACGTCCGCCCCACCGGGCAGACCCTGCTGGCGGGCCTGCGCCACGTCGGCTTCCACCCGGTCACCGCGATGCGCGCCGAGGACGTGCTCGGCACCCCCGAGGCCTCCGACGGCGGCGAGCGCGGCACCGCCGAACAGGGCGACCGGGGGCGGCGCTATCTGGTCACCCTGGAGGACGGACCACCGCTCGACGTCACCGTCGTCGACCGGGAGCAGCAGGCGCAGGGATTCTTCTACCGGGTCTGGCGGCGGCTGACGCTGCGCTCCATCACCACCCGCCGCTCGCTCCAGTCGCTGCGCCAGGCGCTCGAACAGGAGGCGCTGCTCGCCTACGCGGCGATCGCCGCCGGGGCCAACGCCCCCAAGCTGATCGCCACCTCGGAGCTGGGCCCCGACGCCGTGATGCTGGTCTACGAGCACCTGGGCGGCCGCTCGCTCGACGCCATGGACGACGAGGAGATCACCGACGAGGTCGTCCACGGGGCATGGCGGCAGGTCAAGGCGCTCCAGTCGCGCCGGATCGCGCACCGCAGGCTCAACGGCGACGCGATCCTGGTGGGCGGCGACGGCGAGGTCATCCTGACCGATCTGCGCGGCGGCGAGATCGCCGCGGGCGATGTGGTGCTCCGCATGGACATCGCCCAGCTGCTCACCACCGTGGGACTGCGGGTGGGCGCGGAGCGCGCGGTGGCCACCGCCGTCGAGGTGCTCGGCCCGGACACGGTCGCCGACTGTCTGCCACTGCTCCAGCCGATCGCGCTCACCCGGTCGGCCCGCGCGACCCTGCGCAAGCTCGCCCGCGAGCGCGCCCACCGCGAGCGCGAGGCCCTGCTCGAAGCCGCCGCCGCGGCGAAGCGGGCCCGCGCCGAGGCCGCCGCCCAGGCCGCCCGGGGCGAGAGCGCGGACACGGCCGCCGACGGCCGCAGGACCGGACGGAAGTCGGAGCGCGCCGAGAAGCAGGCCGACAAGCGCGCCATGGACGAGGCCATGGACGAGGTGCGCGAGGAGGATCTGCTCTCCCAGATCCGCCATCAGGTGCTGCTGATCCGGCCGCAGGCACCGGTGGAGCCGGTCCGGCTGGAGCGCATCAGACCCAAGACCCTCTTCAGTCTGATCGCGGGCGCGATCGCCGCGTACTTCCTGCTCACGACGATCGCGGGCAACGACTTCGTCGCGGACTTCAGCCACGCCCACTGGGGCTGGGTGGCCGCCGCCGCCGCCTTCTCCGCGCTCAGCTATGTGGCGGCGGCGATGAGCCTGCTGGGCTTCGTGCCCGAGCGGGTGTCGTTCCTGAGGACCGTCGCGGCCCAGGTCGCCGGCTCCTTCGTCAAGATCGTCGCCCCGGCGGCGGTCGGCGGAGTCGCGCTGAACACCCGGTTCCTCCAGCGCGCGGGAGTGCGCCCGGGGCTCGCGGTGGCGAGCGTGGGCGCGTCGCAGCTCTTCGGGCTCGGCGCGCACATCCTGCTCCTGCTCACCTTCGGCTATCTGACCGGGACCGAGAAGACCCCGTCGCTCAACCCGTCCAGGACGGTGATCGCGGGCCTGCTCACGGTCGCGGTGCTGGTGCTGGTGGTGACCGCGATCCCGTTCCTGCGCAAGTTCGTCGTCACCCGGCTGCGGTCGCTGTTCGCCGGTGTGGTGCCGCGCATGCTCGATGTGCTCCAGCGCCCGGTGAAGCTGCTCACCGGCATCGGCGGCATGCTGATGCTGACCGGCGTGTTCGTGATGTGCCTGGACGCCTCGGTACGCGCCTTCGGCGACGGCACCCAGCCGCTGAGCTACGCGAGCCTCGCGGTCGTCTTCCTCGCGGGCAACGCCCTGGGCTCGGCCGCGCCCACCCCCGGCGGCGTCGGCGCGGTCGAGGGCGCGCTGATCCTCGGCCTGATCGCGGCGGGCGTCCCCAAGGAGGTCGCGACCCCCGCGGTGCTGCTGTACCGGACGCTGACGCTCTGGCTGCCGGTGCTGCCCGGGTGGTTCGTCTTCAACCATCTGACCCGCAAGGGCGCGCTCTAGGTCGTTTCTTACGGATCTGGCTGGATCAGGGAGCCGGGGCCTGGAGCGTGCGTGCCAGGCCCCGCGAGCCCAGCAAGATCCGTAAGAGACGGCCTGGGTCACAGCGGGGTCCCCGGGCGGGCCGGAGGGCGGCGAAGCACTCGCATGGCCCTCCACACGGGCACCGCGCGCGCCCTCGGCGCACGATGGGGAGATGCCGACCACTTCTTCCGCACTGCGCGCCGTGGCCCTCACCGCTTCGCTCGCCGTGCTGCTGGCCGCGGGATGCTCCGACAGCGGCGGCGGGGGCCGGACGGGCGGGGACACGAACACCACGGGCGCGGGCGGACTGAAGGGGCTCGCCGCCCAGGAACTGACCTGGCAGAAGTGCCCGGCACCCTCCGAGGCGGAAGGCGGCGGCCCCGCGCCCTCGGCGCTCCCCGGGGGCACCGCCTGGGAGTGCTCCTTCATGGATGTGCCCCTCGACTACGCGGAGCCCGACGGCGAGACCATGGAGCTGGCCCTGATCCGCGCCGCCGCCGTGGACCAGCAGAAACGAATCGGCTCACTGATCTTCAACTTCGGCGGGCCCGGCGGCTCCGGAGTCGCCTCGCTGCCCGGCTTCGGCGAGGACTTCGCCGATCTGCGCACCCGCTACGACCTGGTCAGCTTCGACCCGCGCGGGGTCGGCCGCAGCGTGCCCGTGGAGTGCGAGGGGAACCGGGAGCTCGACGCGTACTACGCCAAGGACTCCTCACCCGACGACGCCGCCGAGGAGAAGGCGTACCAGGACAGCCAGCGCGCCTACACCGAGGCCTGCGAGCGGAACTCCGGCCCCGAGCTGCCGCACGTGGGCACCGCCAACGCGGCCCGCGACCTGGATCTGATGCGCCAGGTCCTCGGCGACGGAAAACTCCACTACTTCGGCATCTCCTACGGCACCGAACTCGGCGGCGTCTACGCCCATCTCTTCCCGAAGAACGTGGGCCGGGCGGTGCTCGACGCCTCCATCGACCCCACCAAGAGCTCCGAACAGGCCTCCCTCGGCCAGGCGAAGGGCTTCCAGCTGGCCTTCGAGAACTTCGCGAACGCCTGCGTCGACCGGGGCGACGACTGCCCGCTGCCGGGGAACTCGGCGCGGGAGATCCAGGACTGGGTCGTCGAACTCCTCGACCGGCTGGACGAGAAGCCGATCCCCGCCATCGGGGAGCGGAAGCTGACCCAGTCCCTCGCCACCACCGGCATCGCGCAGACGCTGTACGCCAAGGAGCTGTGGCAGTACCTGGAACAGGGGCTGGACGAGGCCGACGGCGGCAACGGCGGACTGCTGCTCACCTTCGCCGACCTCATGAACGGACGCGGCGACACCGGGCACTACGACAACAGCGCCGCCGCCAACACCGCCATCACCTGCGCCGACTTCACGGGCCGCTACTCCCTGGAGCAGACGAAGGCCAGACTTCCCGAATTCCGCGCGGCCTCCCCCCTCTTCGGCGACTTCCTGGGCTGGGGCCTGATGGGCTGCGACGGCTGGCCCGTCCCCGGCGAGTGGGCCCACCCCGACGTCTCCGCGCCGGGCTCGGCCCCCATCGTCGTCATCGGCGCGACCGGCGACCCGGCGACGCCGTACGAGGGGACGAAGGCGATGGCCGACGCGCTCGGCGAGGGCGTGGGCGTCGAACTCACCTACAAGGGCGAGGGACACGGCTCGTACAACAGCGGCGACAAGTGCGTACGCGACGTGGTCAACGCCTATCTGCTGGACGGCGAGATCCCGCCGAACGGCAAGGTCTGCCCGTAGCGCCCCGGGCCGACGGGCGTCCCCGGCCGGCTGTCAGTGCCCCTGCTTAGGATGGCGGGACAGTACGGAGAGTCTTGGGGGCGGAATGACGACGAGGGTACGGATGGGGGCCCTGGCCGCGGCGGCGGCGCTGCTGGCGGTCACCGGCTGCGGCGGCGCGGGCGGGGACAGGCAGGGCGCGCCGG
Organism: Streptomyces amakusaensis; assembly: GCF_039532665.1. Lineage (NCBI taxonomy): Bacteria > Bacillati > Actinomycetota > Actinomycetes > Kitasatosporales > Streptomycetaceae > Streptomyces > Streptomyces amakusaensis. Next base: position 115,286 of record NZ_BAAASB010000007.1, read on the forward strand.
AGAAGAGCCCGGCCAAGAACACCGCCGCCCCCGCCGCTCCCTCGGACACGGCCGGGGTGGCACTGCCCGCCGGGCTCACCGGCCAGCGGCTCGACTGGAAGCGGTGCGAGGCCCCCGTGGCGGCGCACGGCAGCTATGCCGAGCGCCCCGGAAAGCTGTGGCAGTGCGCCACCCTCAAGGCCCCGCTCGACTACCGCGAGCCGGCCGGCGAGACGATCGGCATCGCCCTGGTCCGCGCCGAGGCGAAGGGCTCCGGCAAGCGGATCGGCTCCCTCCTGTTCAACTTCGGCGGGCCCGGCGGCTCCGGGGTAGCCTCGCTGCCCGCCTCCGGCGAGGACTTCGCCGATCTGCGCACCCGCTACGACCTGGTCAGCTTCGACCCGCGCGGCGTCGCCCAGAGCTCCGCCGTGGTCTGCCGCGACAATGAGCAGACGGAGGCCGCCCACCGGCTGGACGGCACCCCGGACACCCCCGCCGAGCAGAAGGCGTACATGAAGAACGCCGCCGCCTTCGGCGCGGGCTGCGCCGAGCGGTCCGGCAAGGTGCTGCCGCACGTCGGCACCGTCAGCACCGCCCGGGACATGGATCTGCTGCGCCAGGTCCTCGGCGACGAGAAACTCCACTACCTGGGCTTCTCGTACGGCACCGAGCTGGGCGCGGTCTACGCCCATCTCTTCCCCGCCAAGGTCGGGCGGCTCGCCCTGGACGCCGTGGTCGACCCCACCGCCGACTTCGCCGGCGGAGCCCGCAATCAGGTCCTCGGCTTCCAGCGCACCCTGGAGAACTACTTCAAGAGCCGCGGCGTCTCCGCCGAGGACGGCACCGACCGCATAGTGCGACTGCTGGCGAAGGCGGACCGCGACCCGCTGCCCACCGACACGGACCGCGAGCTGACCGAGAGCCTGGCGCTCACCGGCATCATCCTCCCGCTGTACTCGGAGAAGCAGTGGCCCTATCTGACCGCTGCCCTCAAGGCCGCGGAGGACGGTGACGGCACCCAGCTGCTGATGCTCGCCGACTCCTACAACAACCGCGACGAGAACGGGAAGTACTCCACCCAGGACCACTCGCAGCGCGCCATATCCTGCGCCGACAGCAAGGACCGGATGACGCCGGAGCAGGTCACCTCCCGCTATCTGGCCGAGTTCACCGAGGTGTCGCCGGTCTTCGGGCCGTTCCTGGCCTGGGACCTGGCCGGCTGGTGCGCCGACTGGCCGGTGCCCGGGGAGTGGGAGACGCCGGACGTCTCCGCCAAGGGCGCGGCCCCGATCCTGGTCGTCGGCACCACGGGCGACTCGGCGACCCCCTACGAGGGCGCGAAGAAGATGGCGGACGAGCTGGGGCCGGGCGTCGGCGTGCTGGTCACCAACAAGGGCGACACCCACGGCGCGTACGGCACTTCGGAGTGCACGACCCGCACGATGAACGCCTATCTGCTGGACGGCGAGGTCCCGCCGAACGGCAAGGTCTGCTCCTCCTGAGCCGCTCGGCCGCCGAGCCCCGGCGGACAGCGCGAGGGCCCCGGACCGCCGAAGCGGTACGGGGCCCTGGCCAACGGCCCGTCGGCCTTGTGCGGCTCGTCTAGTAGACGGGCTTGCCCGGCTCGATCTGGTGGACCCAGCCGATCACTCCGCCGCCCACGTGCACGGCGTCGGCGAAGCCCGCCGACTTGAGCACCGCGAGGACCTCCGCGCTGCGGACGCCCGTCTTGCAGTGCAGAACGATCTTCTTGTCCTGCGGCAGGGTCGCCAGGGCGGTGCCCATCAGGAACTCGTTCTTGGGGATCAGCTTCGCGCCGGGGATCGAGACGATCTCGTACTCGTTGACCTCGCGGACATCGATGATCTCGATGTTCTCGCCGTCGTCGATCCACTCCTTGAGCTGCTTGGGAGTGATCGTGGAACCGGCCGCCGCCTCCTGGGCCTCCTCGGACACGACGCCGCAGAAGGCCTCGTAGTCGATCAGCTCGGTGACGGTGGGGTTCTCGCCGCAGACAGCGCAGTCGGGGTCCTTGCGGACCTTGACCTGGCGGTACTGCATCTCCAGGGCGTCATAGATCATCAGCCGGCCGACCAGCGGGTCGCCGACCCCGGCCAGCACCTTGATCGCCTCGGTGACCTGGATGGAGCCGATGGAGGCGCAGAGCACTCCGAGGACACCGCCCTCGGCGCAGCTGGGGACCATGCCCGGCGGCGGGGGCTCCGGGTAGAGGCAGCGGTAGCAGGGGCCGTGCTCGGACCAGAAGACGGAGGCCTGGCCGTCGAAGCGGTAGATGGAGCCCCACACATACGGCTTGTTCAGCAGCACACAGGCGTCGTTGACCAGGTAGCGGGTCGCGAAGTTGTCGGTGCCGTCCACGATCAGGTCGTACTGACCGAAGATGTCCATCACGTTCTCGGCCTCGAGCCGCTCTTCGTGGAGGACGACATTGACATACGGGTTGATGCCGAGGACCGAGTCCTTGGCGGACTGCGCCTTGGAGCGGCCGATGTCGGCCTGGCTGTGGATGATCTGGCGCTGCAGGTTCGACTCGTCGACCTCGTCGAACTCCACGATGCCGAGGGTGCCGACACCTGCCGCGGCGAGATACATCAGCGCCGGGGAGCCGAGGCCCCCGGCACCCACACACAGCACCTTCGCGTTCTTCAGCCGCTTCTGCCCGTCCATTCCGACATCCGGAATGATCAGGTGGCGGGAGTACCTGCGAACCTCGTCAACGGTGAGCTCATCGGCTGGCTCGACCAGGGGTGGCAGCGACACGGGGACTCCGTTGCGTCGATAAGTCAGTACGGTTGTTCCCTCGTAACACTGCCACGCGTCCCCTCATTCCGAGACACCCGGTCCGATCTGCGAGACGATTTCGTCCCAGTAGCCGGGCACCGTCTCATATGGTCCGACCTGCGCCCTCTGTCCGCGGAGGCCGATCGGGCCGGCGGCGGCGCCGTCACCGGCCGGGGCGGTGCGGTCGGCACGGTCGGTGCGATCGGTGAAGAAGATCGTGCCCGCGCCCTGCCAGCGGGCGATCCGGGTGGCCTCGGCCAGGTGTGTGCGGGGCACTCCGTGGACGAAGTGCGCGAATCGTTCCGGCGGGTACTCCGCCGTCCACTCGGCGACTTGGGACCAGCGGTAGTCGGTCCACGGCCCGGAGAAGGTCACCAGCTGGTCGGCGGCCTCGGCGTAGCCGGGGTACGGGTGGACGCCGTGCCCCAGCACCACATGGCCGCCGTCCACCACCGCCTCCAGGGTCGCGGTGATCCGCCGCACGGCGGGCAGTCCGGCCCGGTCGCCGGGGCAGCGGTCCAGCAGGAAGCCGTCGACGCGGTACCACTCCGCGAAGCGGTGGGCGTCCGCGATCACTTCGCCGAAGGGGCGCGCGCCCCCGGCCAGATCGAGATGGCCGAGCACCCGCACGCCCGCGTTGCTGAGCGTGCCCGCCGCCGCCAGACAGTGCGGGTCGGGGCGGTCCCCGGGCCCGTCCGCGACATTGAGGACGACCCAGTGCAGCGGGGCCCTGGACCGGGTGAGCCCGGTCCATTCGGCGGGCGCGAGCAGCGGGTGGGCGTAGCCGGGGACGCCGATCCCGAGACCGCCCCAGCCGCCTTCGCCGCCCCGGCCGCCCTCCCGCTCCGTCCCCCGCCCGTCCGCCGTGGAGAGCCCGGTGCGGGGCCCTGCGGAGAGCGCCGTTTCCCCGCCGGTCAGATGCGGCACGCCGCCTCCATCCAGATGTCGGCGAGCGACTCCTCCAGATTGATCCGGGGACGCCAGCCGAGCCGGTCGCGGGCGGTGCGCACATCCGCCTGCTGCCAGCTGCCGCAGCCGTCCGGGTAGGGCACCGGGGTCGCGGCCAGATGTTCGAGCACGGTTTCGGAGCGCGGCGCGCCGATGCCGGGGGCGAGGGGCCTGCCGGGAGGGGTGTCCAGCTCATGGAGCGCGCCCGCGAACCCGGCGACCCGGGCGAGCACCGCGGCGGCGTCCCGCAGCCGTACGGCGCGGCCGGTGCCGATGTTGACCACGCCCTGGGCGGCCGAGAGCGAGGCCGCGTGGACCGCGCGGGCGACGTCGCGCACATCGACGAAGTCGCGCTGGACGCCGAGTCCGCTGAGCTTCAGCTCGCCGTCGCCGGACTGCATCGCGCGCCGCATGGCCTCGGCGAGCCGGCCGAGCGGGGAGCCGGCCGGGGTGCCCGGGCCGACGGGCGAGAAGACGCGCAGGACGACGGCGTCCAGGCCGGAGCCGAGCACCAGCTCGGTGGCGGCGAGCTTGCTGACGCCGTAGGGGCCGCCCGGCCTCGGGACAGCGTCCTCCGCGGTGGAGGAGCCCTGCTGGGAGGGGCCGTACTCGGAGGCGCAGCCGACCTGGACGAGACGGGCTCCGCAGCCGCTGCGGCGCAGCGCCTCGCAGACGGTGGCGACGGCGACGGTGTTGTGCCGGGTGAGGTCGCGGGCTCCGCCCCGGGTGGCTCCGGCGCAGTTGATGACGACTCCGGGGTGGACGGCGCTCAGAAAGCGGGTGAGCGCCCCCGGGCTGCCGCCGGCGAGGTCGAAGCGGACGTCCGCGTCGTCGCCCCGGCCGAGCGCGGTGAGGTGGACGGCCGGGTCGGCGAGCAGCCGGTCGGCGACGAACCGGCCGAGGAATCCGTTGGCCCCGAGCAGCAGCACCCTCATCGCGCGCTCCCTCTGTACCGACGGGCCACGGCTCGGGATCGGGGTTGGGACGGGGATGGGAATGGGGACGGGGGTCGGGCAGTCATCTCGGTCTCTCCTTAGGGATCTTCGGTGGTGGTGCGGCCGGGGCGGCCGGGATCTCAGCCGGCCCGCGGCGGAGCCCCGAAGAAGCGTTTGGCCTGGGCGACGGCAGGGCGGACCGCCCGGCGTGCGCCGGGGGCGCGACGGGCGGTTCCAGGGGTGCTCGGGTTATTCGCGAGCGGCGCGCCGGGGAGCCCGGTGTGTGCACGGGCGCGGGCCGGGGGGCGGGGGTCGAACACGGAGGGCGCGAGCCCGCGTGCGATCCGGTGGCACCGGGCAGGGCGATCACCCGGGGCATGCGAATGATCACTGATGGTGAGCGGTTCGTTCCACACTGATCGCACCCCCGATCTCCCTGGTGACAGGGTCGCCACCGTCCGGCGACCCGCAGCGCAAAGACCGTAAGCCGGTACGGCGGTGGCGCGACGGACGGTTGTCCGTCGCGCCACCGGAAGGGGTGAATGCTCGTAACTTTCGCCCCCCGGTAGCGTTCTGTCGCGCTAAGGGGACGATCCGTCACCGCGGGCGCGGATCCAGGGGTCCGCGGGCCGCGGGTTCACGGGCTCGCGGGCTCGCGGGCTCAGGCCGCGGCCAGCTCCCTGCGGGCGGAGCGGCGGGCGCGGGCGAGCGCCGGGTCGAGGGCGGGGACGGCGGCGAGCAGCTGCCGGGTGTAGGGGTCGCGGGGCGCTCCGTACACCTCGTCCACCGGGCCCTGTTCGACGATGCGGCCGTGGCGCATGACGGCGACCCGGTCGCTGATCTGCCGGACGACGGCGAGATCGTGCGCGATGAAGACGAGCGCCAGGCCGAGTTCGCGCTGGAGTTCCCGCAGCAACCCGGTCACCTGGGCCTGGGTCGTCACATCGAGCGCGGAGACGGGCTCGTCGCAGACGATGAGCCGGGGTTCGGCGATCAGGGCGCGGGCGATGCCGACGCGCTGGCGCTGGCCGCCGCTGAACTCGTGCGGATAGGCCGCGTACCGGTCGGGGTCGAGTCCGACCCGTTCCAGGGACTCCCGGACGCGCCGCCGGATCAGCTCTTCGTCGCGGACGCCCGCCGCGCGCAGCGGGTCGGCGATGGACTCGCCGACGGAGCGGCGGGGGTTGAGCGAGGCGACGGGGTCCTGGAAGACCATCTGGAGTTCGCGCCGGTGGGGCCGCAGGGCCTTCTCCGAGAGGGAGCCGATCTCGGTGCCGTCGTAGCGGACCTGTCCGGCGGTGGGGTCGAGGAGGCGTACGAGGACACGGCCGAGGGTGGTCTTGCCGCTGCCGCTCTCGCCGACGACGCCGAGGGTGGTTCCGGCGTGGACGGTGAGGTCGACGCCGTCGAGGGCGACGACCCGGTTCTTCCCGCGCCCGAATTCGCGCCGCAGCCCGGAGACTTCGAGGAGCGCGTCCCCGGGCCCGGAGCCCTCCCGCGCCACAGCCGATACCGATACCGGTGCCGGTGCCGGAGCCGGAGCCGGAGCCGGGGAGGGTACGGCGGTGATGCGGGGCACGGCGGCCAGCAGGGCCCTGGTGTACGGCTGCCGGGGGGCGGTCAGCACCTCGCCGACCGGTCCCCGTTCCACCTCCCGTCCCTCCTTCATCACCAGCACCTCGTCCACGCTCTCGGCCGCCACCCCCACGTCATGGGTGACCAGCAGCAGCCCCATCCCGGTCTCCTCGCGCAGCCCGTGCAGCAGATCGAGGATCTGCGCCTGCACGGTCACATCGAGCGCGGTGGTCGGCTCGTCCGCGATCAGCAGCCGGGGTTCGCAGGCCAGCGCCATCGCGATCAGGGCGCGCTGGCGCATCCCGCCGCTGAACTCGTGCGGGCGGGAGCGGGCGCGCCGGGGCGCGTCCGGGATGCCGACCCGCTCCAGCACCTCGACGGCGCGGGCGCGGGCGGCCCGCCGGGAGGCCCGGGTGTGCACCCGGTACACCTCGGCGATCTGGTCGCCGATCGCGTAGTACGGGTCGAGGGAGGAGAGCGGGTCCTGGAAGACCATCGCCGCCACCCCGCCACGGAGTTCGCGCAGGGCGGCCGGGCTCGCTTCGGCGACGTCCGTGCCGCCGACCCGTACGCTCCCCGAGGTGAGCGCGCCGGTCCCCCGGTGCAGCCCCAGCAGCGCGCCCGCGACCGTGCTCTTGCCGCTGCCCGACTCGCCGACCAGGCCGAGCGCGCGTCCCTGCGGGAGGACGAACGACAGCCCGTCGACCGCTCGCGCACCGCCGCCGCCGGGGAACTCCACGACGAGGTTCTCGACCTCGACCAGCGGTGTCGTCATGACAGGACCACCCTTCGGTCCGCGGCGGCGTACAGCAGATCCGCGACCACGTTCGCCAGCACCACAGCGGCGCCGATCACCAGCACCACACCCACCACCACGGGCAGGTCGATCACTCGTACCCCGTCGATCAGCGTCTTGCCGAGACCGGGGATGCCGAACAGCGACTCGGTGAGGACCGCGCCGCCGAACATCGTGCCGAGATCGAGCGCGCTGAGCGCGATCACCGGCGGTACCGCGCCCCGCAGGGCGTGGCGTCCGACGATGGCCCGCTCCCCCACCCCGTACGCCCTGAAGGTACGGATGTGGTCCTCGGCCAGGGTCTCCAGCGTCGAGGAGCGGGTCAGCCGGGCGTACTTCGCCGACTCGAAGAATCCCAGGGTCAGCCAGGGCAGCAGCATGTTCCAGGCCCACTGCTCGGGGTCCTCGCCGAGCGGCACATAGGTCGGGAAGGGCAGCCACTGGAGATAGGCGCAGACGACCATGAGCATCAGCAGTCCGAGGATGAAGACGGGCGTGCCGGTCGCGGCGAGGGTGGCCACGGTCAGGGCCCGCTCGGTGAGGCCGCCGCGCCGGAGCGCGGAGAGCAGCCCGGTGCCGACGCCGACGGTCAGCCAGATGACCATCGCGCCCAGCGCGAGCGAGGCGGTGGCGGGCAGCCGGTCCAGGATCAGCTCGGTGACCTGCTGGTCGCTCTGGTACGAGAAGCCGAGGCAGGGGGCGTCGCAGCGCAGCGTCGAGACGCCGGTGCTGTAGTCGCGGCCGGTGAACACGCCCTGGAGGAACTGCGCGTACTGGGTCAGCACCGACTCGTTGAGTCCGAGCTGTTCGCGGACCTGGGCGATCTGCGCGGGCGAGCAGCGCTCCCCGCAGGCGAGCCGGGCGGGGTCGCTGGGGGCCAGATAGAACAGCCCGTACACCAGTGCCGAGAGCACCAGCAGGACGAATACCGCGCCGCCGAGACGTTTGACGACGAATCCCGTCATGATGAGGTCTTCCTCCGCTCCTTGCGGGTGCCGATCCGCAGCCGGCTCGCCTCCCGGGGGTCCAGTGCCGTGCGGACCGCGTCGCCGAGGACGGTGAACGCGAGGACCGTCACGAAGAGCAGTCCGGCGGGGAGCAGGACGTACATCGGGTCGGCGCGGAACCAGGTCTGGGCGTTCGAGAGCATCTGGCCCCAGGAGGGCGTCGGCGGCTTCACTCCGACGCCGACGAAGGACAGCGAGGCCTCGACCACGATGTTCACCGGCAGCAGGATCGCCGCGTAGGTGATCACGGGGGCGGCCAGCGAGGGCAGCAGCTCGCGCCGCGCCACCCGCCAGGGGCCGTCGCCGCCGAGCCGGGCGGCGGCGACGAAGTCGAGCCGTTTCAGGCTGAGCGTCTGCGCCCGGACGATTCTGGCGGTGCCGCCCCAGCCCAGCGCGCCGATGATCAGGATCAGCAGCAGCGGGCGGGGGAAGTCCGGGTGGACGACGGCGGTGAGCGCGATGCCGAGGACCAGCATCGGGAGCGAGACCATCACATCGGTGACGCGGCTGAGCAGGGAGTCCACGAAACGGTTGCCGAGTCCGGCCGCGAGGCCGACGGCGACGCCGATCGCGACCTGCACCGCCGTGGCTCCGACGGCGACCAGCAGCGAGATCCTGGCCCCGTACAGCAGCCGGGCGAACAGATCGCGCCCGGTGCCGGGCTCGACGCCGAGCCAGTGGTCGGCGCTGACTCCGCCGAAGGAGCCGATCGGGACCCCGCCGCGCGCCGAGTCCACGAGCGAGTCGTGGTACGTGTGGGGGTCCTGGCCCTCCAGGGCGGTCAGCAGCGGCGCGGCGAGCGCGGCCACGACCAGCAGGGCGAGCACCCCGGCGGAGATCAGCGCGGACGGGCGGGCGGCGAGCCGCCGCAGGGCGCTCCCGGCCGCGGGCGCCCGGTGGGCGTCCGCGGCCGGGAGGTCGAGGGTGGTGGTGCTCACTTGACCGAGACCTGCGAGATGTCGAGGACGCCGGTCCAGTCGCTGATGACGATGTTCTTGACGTTCTTGCCGTAGAGCCGCTTGTAGACGGGGTGGAAGAGCGGGACGTCGAGCGCCTGCTCGCCGATCTTCTTGTCGAGCGCGCCCCAGCGGGCGGCTGCGGCGTCCAGATCGGTCAGCTTGTTGATCTCGTCGATCTCCTTGTTGACCGCGGGGTCGTTCAGCTGGGCGTGGTTGTAGTTGGAGCCGTCCTTGACGATCTGGCGGCCGTCGAAGATCGGCGCGAGGAAGGGACCTCCGGAGGGCCAGTCCGCGCCCCAGCGGGAGAGGAAGAAGCCGGGGCCGCTCTTGGCGTTCCAGCGGGCCTCGTTGAAGGCGTTGTTCTCCAGTCCTTCGAGCTTGAGGTTGATGCCGGCCTTCTTGAGGGCCTGCTGTACGGCGGTGGCGACCTCGGGGCTGGTCTGCCGGTTCTGCTCGGTGGAGTGGGTCAGCGTGATGGTGAGGTTCTCGTGCCCGGCCTCCTTGAGCAGCTGGCGCGCCTTCTCCGGGTCGCCCGTCCTCCCGGCCGGGAAGTGGTCGTACGGGATGTGGCCGAAGGCCTTGGTCTCGGGCAGGAAGGTGGTCGCGGGCTCGGCGAGGGCGGAGCCGCCGGCGGCGTTGATCACGCTGGTGCGGTTGATGGCGTACGAGATCGCCTGGCGCACCTTGATGTCGTCGAACGGCTTCACCTTCGGGTTGAAGGCGAGGTAGTTGACGTAGCCGAAGCGGCCGGTGCCGACGCGGCCGGCCAGTTCCTTGTCGCCGCCGATGCGGGCCAGCTCGGCGGGGCCGAGGTTGGTGTCGGTGGTGACGGCGGAGGCGTCGGCCCCGGAGCCGGTGGAGAGCCGCTGGTTGATGACGGCGGAGTCGAGGCCGGAGGTGACGTCGATGGTGTCGGGGTAGGCCTTGCGCTCCGGGTCGGTCTTCTCGGACCAGTGCGGGTTGCGCTCCAGGACCAGCCGCTCGCCGTCGCCCTCGTTCTTCACGACCTTGTACGGGCCCGAGGAGATCGGGTGCTCCTCGTACTTGGCCCCGGTGTCCTTGGCCTTGGGCACGGGGGTGAACTGGGTCTGGGTGGCGAGGTAGGGGAACTCGCCCACGGGCTTCCTCAGCTTGAAGACGATCGTCTTCGCGTCGGGCGTGACGATCGACGCGAGGCCCTTCTTGTCCTTGTAGGGGCCCTGGTAGGTGTCGCCGCCGATGAGCCAGTCCCGCAGATAGGGCGCGCCGCCGGAGAGTTCGGCGGCGAAGGAGCGCTCGATGCCGTACTTGATGTCGGCGGTGGTGATCGGGGTGCCGTCCTCGTACTTGAGCCCGTCCTTGAGGGTGTACGTCCACTCCGTGGCGTTCTTGCCGGGACGGCCGAGGTCGGTGGCGAGGTCGGGCACCACCTCGGTGCCGGCCTGGCCGTCCTCGCGGTTGCGGGTGGTCAGGGTGCGGAAGACGAGTGAGGGGACGTTTCCTCCGCCGGAGGTGTAGAGCCGGGCGGGGTCGAAGTCGGTCTGCGGCTCGCTGTTGAGCACGGTGAGGGTGCCGCCCCGGGCGGGCTTGCCGTCGCCGGCCGCGTCGCTCTTCTTCGCGCCGTCGTCCTGGGGTCCGGCGCAGGCGGCGGCGGACGAGACCACGACGAGGCTGACGGCGGCCGCTGCCACACGGCGGGATATGACGGACAGTTGACGCATCGGAAGAAGACCTCTCATTGAGCGCGGGAAATACGGAAATGTCCGCACAGGCGTCGACGAGGGGTGCGTGCATCAAGCACACGGAAAGGCCGGAAGCCGCGCCTGCGGACGTGGGGAACGCCCGGGCGCGGCCGTCAGGGGAATTCGACTTCGGATGAAGCGAATCGACTGAAGGGGCCGGCTCAGAAAGGGCCGGCGGGCACCGGGGCAGGCTTCAGCGACAGTGGATGTCGGCCACGCTGTGCCCGGCCACGCCGATGAGCGCCAGCTCAATGGCGGCGCGTTCGAAGGCGGCGTGACGGTGCGACATGCCGAGAAATATGGACGACCCCGCCGCCGATGTCAAAGCTTTGACGGCCAAACGTGAGACAGCTGTCTCACGGAGCGGACAGCGGGTGGAGCCGGGGACATCCCCTCCCGGAGGGGGCGTGAGCCCTCAACTTCCGGGGTAGGGCCAGGGGTTGGGCCGGCATTCGATATCGCCGATGTTCAGGGATTTCGTCTGCTGCTGCATCACCGGGGCGAGGGCCCCCTCGGTGCCGCAGTTCACATGGCCGTGGCCGAGCCGGTGCCCCACCTCGTGGTTGATGAGCATCTGGCGGTAGGCGTGCATCGCGTCGGGGCCGTAGGTCTCGGAGCCCTGGCCCCAGCGATAGGCGTTGATCATCACGCGGTCGGTGGAGGCGGAATCACAGCTGACATCCTCGATGTCGGTGTTCAATCCGGATTTCGCGCACCACACGTTCGTCGTGCCCGGACTGGCGAGCGTGACGACGAATTCCGGTTCACCGGAGGAGATGCGCTCGAATGTCACCGCGCCCTTTCCGGCCCAGCTGCGCTCGTCGTTCAGAGTCCGCTGAATGGCATTGGCGAACAATGCGCCGTCCATGTCGAGCCCTTTTTCGATGTCGACGCGATAGCGGATCTTCTCGCCGCGGCCCGGGGCCCGGTCGTTGCCGGGAACCGCCTCGAATACGCCGTCGGCCTTCTCGTCGCGGCTGATGGGAAATCGTTTGGCCATCAGCTGGGCATAGGTCGGGCGGGGCGCGACCTTCTGCACGGCCGGCGAGGGCACGGGGCCGGAGTGGATGTCCGGCCCGGAGGCGGGGGCGCTCTTGGGGCGGTCGGGTTCGGAGGTGGTCGGGGGCTTCTTCCGGCCACTCTCGTCGGCGACCTGCCCGGCCACGACGACGGCGAGCACGGTGGTCACGGCAGCGGCGGCGATCCCGGTGAAGGTGCGGCCCTTGCCGCCCGCCCTGCCGCTCCGGCCCGCACCGCCCGCGTCACCGCTGCCGCCGCCCTCGCCGGGCCCGGCGTCGCTCGCGCCGTCGCCGGGATGGCGCTGGCCGGGGATCGAGCCGCCGGCCGGAGCCGGGGGCCCGGCCTCGGCCGCCGACCGGCCGCGCGGTCCCGGTATCCGGGCCTGGGCCGGGGGCGTGTCCGGCCGCTGCCGCCTTCGGCCGCCCGGCGCGGGCGGCTGGGTCCCGGCCGCCGCGGCGGCTTCGGAGCCGCCCCAGCCGCCGCCCGCCTCATGCTGCTCGGGATGGCCGCCGCGGGTCCGCGCCCCGGGCTGCCCGGCGGGGCCGGTGTGCTCGCCGCCCGGCTGCCCGGAGCGCCTGCGGCGTCCGCTGCCGGGGGCGACGGCCCCGTACCGCTCATCCGTCCCCGGCGCGGGGGCCGGGGCGGTGCCGTACGAGGAATCCGTGCCGTACGCCGGATCGGTGCCGTACGAGGGGGCGGGCCGCTGATACGTGTGGGCCTCGGCCGCGGGCGGCCCGGCGCTCTCCCGGGGGGCCGGGCCGGGGTCCACCGGGGCGGCCTTGGGCGCGGGGCCCTTGCGGCTGTGTCGTCCCACGAGCTTCGATCAGCTCCTACCGGTGTCGTCGAGCAGTTCCCGGACGGCCTGCGCGACGGCCTCCGGATACTCCATCATCGCCACGTGTCCGGCGTCCGGCAGGGTCAGCAGCCGGGAGTCCCGGAAGGCGTTCGCCGCCTTGAGCGCCATACGGTACGCGACGAGCTTGTCCCTCCCGCCGTACACCAGCAGGGTCGGCGCGAGCACCCGCTCGGCCTGACGCCACAGCCCGTGCTGGCCGCCGAGGGTGTAGGCGTCGACGATGCCGCGCGCCGAACGGGCGGTCGCGTCCCAGAAGTGGGGCAGCCGGCCGCGCCGCTCCATCTCCGCCACCGCGTGGCGCAGCCCCTCCTCGGAGACCCGCCCGGGATCCCCGTAACAGAGCGCCATCACCCCCCGGGTGCGGCGCTCCGCCGTCCAGTCCCGGGAGATGCGGCCGAAGAGCCGGGCGACGCCCGGCAGCGCCAGCATCGCCGTGGGCACGGCGGTGCGCTGCACCCTCAGCTCGGGCAGCGCGGGAGAGATCAGGGTGAGCGTGCGCACCAGATCGGGCCGGACGGCGGCGACCCGGGTGGTGACCGCGCCGCCCAGGGAGTTCCCCAGCAGATGGACGGGGCCGCGGCCAGCCGCGTCGAGATGGCGGATGACCGCGCGGGCGTGACCGGTGATCGAGTAATTGCCGTCCGCCGGCGGCGGGGAGTCCCCGAAGCCCGGCAGATCGACCGCCTCGCCGTCCACCACGTCCGCGAGCAGTGGCATCAGCGCCGACCAGTTCAGCGAGGAGCCGCCGAGACCGTGGACGTAGAGCGCGGGCGGCAGCCCGGTCCTCGCCGGCGGGCGCGACCGTACGTTGAGGGTGAGCCCCGGCAGCGTCACGGAGCGCAGCGTCTCGCCCTCGGCGACCCGCACGGCCGCCACCACGGGATCCGCGGCGGCGGTGACGGCGCGGACGCCGGGCAGCTCGGTCGAAGACATGCGCCAATGTTACGAGACGATCACACCGGGAATCGTGTGTTCGGCGTCACAGACCGCATAGCGCCCGGCCCCTTCAGCTTCTACGCTCTTAAGTAGGGCCGTACGCACAGTCCGCCGACCGGATTCGCCGGACCGTGGACGGGCCACTGAGGGGACGTGTCTTCCCCCCTTCAGGGAAAGCGGTGCCGCATGGCTGTCGACCCCACCGACCCGGACATCCCCTACGGCTTCGACGAGAGCGCCGGGGACGGCGCGGGCTCCGGAGGCGAGAGCGGGGAGACCGAGGCGCTCGGCACGGAGGTCCCGGAGGCCGATGCCGCCGAGCAGCGGACGGAGGTGAACCCCGAGCCGGACGAGCCCCCGGCGCACATCGATTTGGACACCGCCAGCGAGGCGGACGCGGTCGAACAGGCACGCGTGGTAGGTCTCGATGAGGACGACTATCGGTGACCTGCCCCTCTTTGCCCACCAATAGGGAACTACCGCGGCTGTCCGGTCCGTGAAATTCTGCGTCCGCGACGCGCGTGCCCGGGTTACCCAAAAGTACGATGGCGGCGCGGCGCACAGCGCGCACGGAACGAATTTGGGAGGCGGCGTGACAGCCATCGAGCAGACAGAGGCGACGCGCCCGCGGGGCACGCGCCTGCCACGCCGAGCCCGCAGGAATCAGCTTCTGGGGGCCGCCCAGGAAGTATTCGTGGCGCAGGGTTACCACGCGGCCGCCATGGATGACATCGCCGAGCGGGCGGGGGTCAGCAAGCCGGTTCTCTATCAGCATTTCCCGGGGAAACTGGACCTCTATCTCGCCCTGCTCGACCAGCACTGCGAGGCGCTGCTCCAGGGGGTGCGCACCGCGCTCGCGTCCACCACCGACAACAAACTGCGGGTGGCGGCCACCATGGACGCCTATTTCGCGTATGTCGAGGACGAGGGCGGGGCCTTCCGGCTGGTCTTCGAGTCGGACCTGACCAATGAGCCGGCCGTGCGCGAGCGCGTCGACCGGGTCTCGCTCCAGTGCGCCGAGGCGATCTCCGACGTGATCGCCGGCGACACGGGCCTCTCCAAGGACGAGTCCATGCTGCTGGCCGTGGGCCTGGGCGGAGTCTCCCAGGTGGTGGCCAGATACTGGCTCTCCAGCGAGTCGGCCATCCCGCGCGAGCAGGCGGTGCGACTGCTCACCTCGCTCGCCTGGCGGGGCATCGCGGGCTTCCCGCTGCACGGCGCGGACGCCGGCGACGAGGAGCACTGACCCCGGAAGGGCCCGGTTGTTCGCTCTTGGCGTTCCCCTGGGCGGTGGGCGAGTGCTCCGGCCCGGCTAATGTGTGCTGGGTACGGCGCGGCCGACCGCGCAACGCTGACCGTTCGGAGGGACATAGCCGTGGAGGTCAAGATCGGCGTGCAGCACGCACCCCGGGAGATCGTTCTGGAGAGCGGGCAGTCCGCCGAGGAGGTCGAGCGCGCGGTGGGTGACGCGCTCGCCGGCAAGGCGCAGCTGCTCAGCCTCGCGGACGACAAGGGCCGCAGGGTCCTGATCCCGGCGGACCGGATCGCCTACGTCGAGATCGGTGAGCCCGCGACACGGCGTGTGGGCTTCGGCGCGCTCTAGGGAACGTCCTGGGCGCTCCTGGGCGCACCACGCGGGAGAAGAAGTACGGCCAAGGGGCCCGGGCGGAAGTGATTCCGCCCGGGCCCCTGGCGCGTGCCGGGGCGGGATCCGACACGCCGGTGGTCGCCGGAGGGTTGCCTGTCGAGGTCAGCGGGTAGTACGGGCTGTGACCGTCCCATCCCCACCCGTGTCCGCGAGGTGATCAGCAGTGCTGCTGGAAGTGCTCGGCTCGGTTCTGCTGGGTCTCGGCCTCGCCTGGGCGGCCGATCGTCAGTTCTCCGCCCGGCTCCCGGCCCGCCGGGCGGTCTTCCTCGCCGGTCCGATCGGCGCGCTCTTCGGAGCCTGGGTGACGCATCTGGCGCTCGGCCCCGGACAGCTGCTGGGGACCCTGGCGGGCGCGCTGCTCATCGGGGCCGTCCTGCTGTCGCTGCTGCTGAGACCCCCGGCGCGGCTGCGCGGGGCGCTGCGTCACTGAGCGGCCGCCGGCCTCCCCGTCCTCGACATGCCGTCCTCAGCAGCCGAAGCCGCGCGGGTGACCTCCCGGCCGGACCGCCCCGGTGGATCAGGCCGCGAGCCCCAGGGCCGCCATCCGCTTGGTGTGGGCCTTGGTGATCCTGGCGAACATCTCGCCGACGGCCGCCAGGTCGAAGCCGTCGGCGACCCCGCCCACCAGCATGGTGGAGAGCGCGTCGCGCTCCGCCACGACCCGCTGCGCCTGGGAGAGCGCCTCGCCCATCAGCCGCCGCGCCCACAGCGCGAGCCGGCCGCCGAGGCGGGGGTCGGCCTCGATGGCCGCGCGCACCTTCTCGACGGCGAAGTTCCCGTGGCCGGTGTCGTCGAGCACCGCGAGCACCAGGGCGCGGGTGTCGGAGTCGAGCCGGGCGGCGACCTCACGGTAGAAGTCACTGGCGATCGAGTCGCCGACGTACGCCTTGACCAGGCCCTCCAGCCAGTCGGACGGCGCGGTCTGGCGGTGGAAGTCGTCCAGTGCCTGGGCGAAGGGCTCCATGGCGGCCGTCGGGTCGGTGTCGATCGCGGAGAGCCGGTCCCGCAGCCGCTCGAAGTGATGGAATTCGGCGGAGGCCATCTTCGCCAGTTCCGCCTTGTCGCCGAGGGTCGGCGCGAGCTTGGCGTCCTCCGCGAGCCGTTCAAAAGCGGCCAGCTCTCCATAGGCGAGCGCGCCCAGGAGATCGACGACGGCGGCCCGGTACTGGGGCTCGACGGAGGCCGTGTCCCAGTTCTGGGCCGCGATACCGGTGTGCACCACCGTGTCTGCGGTGTCTGCGGAGGAGTCAGTGGTCTCCGCGGGCTTTGCGGGGTCCTCGGGCTTTACGGGGTCAATGGGCCGAGCGGCGTTGTCAGGCGTCTCCATGAAGCGCACAATAGCCCGCCCGCACCTCCTCGTAAGGGGCTGGTCAGCCGGGCCAGGGGCTCTCCCGTACCCCTTCGGCACCACGGTTCCTACGAAATCGCCCAACACACATGCGCGAATCCGGGGTACAGTGGTATTGCGCCCGCTGAGCGTTTTTCTGATTCTCGGTGGGCGATCACAGTGTTTGACTGAGGGATTCATTCCTTCTGATCTCTCATGAGGATGCCCGGTCGGTAGCACGATCGGCTCCGAACCGACCGCCCTCCACGCGGACCGTGCGCCAGTCGCGCACGACCGTGGATGAGGGGCCCCCTCAGCGGCGAAAGCGCTAGAGCGACGGCAGTGGTCCCGCACCGTCCGGCCAACCCACGGCCGGCCCGATACCCGGGTGCGGTACGACCCCCTTCGTTCGCCTCGCGCCGCGTCTCACAGAAGAGGCAATACCCTGACTACGCAGCAAACGACGTTCCGGGATCTCGGCATCCTGGGCGAGACCGCCGAAGCGCTCGAAGCCGTCGGCATCGTGCACCCCTTCCCGATCCAGGAGATGACGCTCCCCGTAGCGCTCTCCGGTACCGATGTGATCGGCCAGGCCAAGACCGGCACCGGCAAGACGCTCGGTTTCGGCCTCCCGATCCTGGAGCGCGTCACCGTTCCGGCGGACGTCGAGGCGGGCCGGGCCAAGCCCGAGCAGCTGACCGACGCCCCGCAGGCCCTGGTGGTCGTTCCCACCCGCGAACTGTGCACCCAGGTCACCAATGACCTGCTGACCGCCGGCAAGGTGCGCAATGTGCGCGTGCTGGCGATCTACGGCGGCCGGGCCTACGAGCCCCAGGTCGAGGCGCTCCGCAAGGGCGTCGACGTGATCGTCGGCACCCCCGGCCGGCTGCTCGACCTCGCGGGCCAGAAGAAGCTCGACCTCTCCAAGGTGCGGGTGCTGGTCCTCGACGAGGCCGACGAGATGCTCGACCTGGGCTTCCTCCCGGACGTCGAGAAGATCATCCAGCATCTGCCGCCGCGCCGTCAGACGATGCTGTTCTCGGCGACCATGCCGGGCGCGGTCATCGGCCTGGCCCGTCGCTACATGTCGCAGCCCACGCACATCCGCGCCACCGCGCCGGACGACGAGGGCGCGACCGTCGCCAACATCACGCAGCGCGTCTACCGCGCGCACTCGATGGACAAGCCCGAGATGGTCTCGCGGATCCTCCAGTCCGAGGGCCGCGGGCTCGCCATGATCTTCTGCCGTACCAAGCGCACGGCGGCGGACATCGCGGACCAGCTCGCCCAGCGCGGCTTCGCCTCCGGCGCGGTCCACGGCGACCTCGGCCAGGGCGCGCGCGAGCAGGCCCTGCGCGCCTTCCGCAACGGCAAGGTCGACGTCCTCGTCTGCACCGACGTCGCCGCCCGGGGCATCGACGTCGACGGTGTGACGCACGTCATCAACTACCAGTCCCCCGAGGACGAGAAGACCTATCTGCACCGCGTCGGCCGCACCGGCCGCGCCGGCAAGTCCGGCACCGCGGTCACGCTGGTCGACTGGGACGACATCCCGCGCTGGCAGCTGATCAACAAGGCGCTGGACCTGGGCTTCCCGGACCCGCCGGAGACGTACTCGACCTCGCCGCACCTCTTCGAGGAGCTGGGCATCCCGGCGGGCACCAAGGGTGTGCTGCCGCGTGCCGAGCGGACCCGGGCCGGGCTGGCCGCCGAGGCCGTCGAGGACCTGGGCGAGACGGGTCCGCGCAACCGCCGGCCCGCCGCCGCCCCGGTCCAGGAGGAGCGCCCCGCGCGCACCAGGACGCCGCGTCAGCGCCGTCGCACCCGGGGCGGCGCGGACTCGGCCGCCCCGGCCCCCGCCGCCGTCACCACGGACGCCCCGAGCGCTCCGGAGACGGTGTCGGAGCCCCGTACCCCGAGGCGTCGCCGCCGTACCCGGGTCGGCGCTTCGTCGGAGGCCGTCGCCCAGCCCCAGGCTCAGGCCCCGGTCGCCGCCGTCGCCGAGGTCGTCGCGGACGCCGTGGCCGAGACCGAGGTCAGGCAGCCGCGCCGCCGCCGCACCCGCGCCGTGAAGGCCGTGGAGCCGGTGGAGGCCGCCCCGGCGGTCGTGGCCTTCGTCGAGCCGGTGGTGACACCGGTGGCGGAGCCCGTCGCGATCGAGGCCGAGACCAAGCCGCGCCGTCGCACCCGCGCCGTCAAGGCCGTCGCCGAGACGGAAACGGTCGAGGCCGAGGTCACGGCCGAGACCAAGCCCCGCCGCACCCGCAAGGCGGCCGTCAAGGCCGTCGCCGCGCCCGAGCCCGTCGCCGCCGAGGCGGCGGAGGCCGAGGCCGAGGCCAAGCCGCGCCGTCGCACCCGCAAGGCCGTCGCCACACCCGACGCCACGGTGGAGGCCGTCGAGGCCGAGGTCAAGACCGAGACCAAGCCCCGCCGTACGCGCGCCGTCAAGGCCGTCGCCGCGGCCGAGCCCGTCACGGTCGAGGCCGAGGCGGAGGTCAAGCCGCGCCGTACGCGCAAGGCGGCCGTCAAGGCCGTCGCCGCCACCGGGACGGAGACGGAGACGGTCGAGGCGGAGGTCAAGCCCCGCCGTACGCGCAAGGCCGCCGCCAAGGCCGAGCCGGTCGCCGCCGAGGCGGCGGAGGCCGAGGCCGAGGCCAAGCCGCGCCGCCGCACCCGCAAGGCGGCCGTCAAGGCCGTCGCCGCGCCCGACGCCTGATCCGTACGGCCGAAAGGCCCGGTCCCCGATCCGGGGGCCGGGCCTTCGGCGTACCCCCGTGCCCGCGCGGCTCCCCCGTGCGGCCGGGGCGGGAGAGGATCGGTAGCCTCGGGGGCATGAGCCGGCCGCCGACCTTCCTGCCCCCCGCCTGCGCGCGAGCCCGTACGCTGCACACCTCGCGCGGCGGCTTCGCCGTGCTCGACGCGGTCCCCGACGGCGGGCCGGCCAGGGGCACCGCACTCCTCCTCCCCGGGTTCACCGGGAGCAAGGAGGACTTCATCGCGATGCTCGAACCGCTCACCCTCGCGGGTTACCGGGCGGTCGCCGTCGACGGGCGCGGGCAGTACGAGACCGAGGGCTCCGCCGACGAGGACGCCTACGCCAGGACCGAGCTGGCGCTCGATGTGCTCGCCCAGGCCGAGGCCGTCGGCGACGGCCCGGTCCATCTGCTCGGGCACTCCCTCGGCGGCCAGATCGCCCGCGCCGCCGTACTCCTCGACCACGCGCCGTTCCGTACGTACACGGCCATGTCCTCGGGACCCGCCCGGGTCAGCCCCGCGCAGCAGGAGAGGATCCGGCTGCTCCGCGACGCGCTGACGGTGCTGGGGATGGGGATGGACGCGGTCTGGGACGCGATGCGGGCGGCCGAGCCGCCCGAGCAGGCGGCCCTGGAGGGCCGGGAGGATCTGCGGCTCCGCTGGCTGCGCCACAACCCCGTACAGCTGGTCGTCACCGGCCGGCAGCTGACGGCCGAGCCCGACCGGGTCGAGGAGCTGCACGCCGTACGGACCCTGCCCAAGCACGTCATCAGCGGCGAGCGCGACGACACCTGGCCGGTACCGCTGCTGGACGAGATGGCGCTGCGGCTCGGCGCGCCCAGAACCGTGATCGCCGGGGCGGAGCACTCCCCCAACACCGACCGTCCGCACGAGACGGCGGCGGCGGTCACGGCCTTCTGGGACCGGCACTGATCCGCGGCCCGGGTGGCGACGGCCACAGGAAACCGCGAAGGCTCAGAACTGCGCCTGGAGGTGCTGCCAGAAGCCGTCCCGGAGCGCCCTTCTGAGCACCCCGTGTCCGCGCAGCGAGCGCTGGAGCAGCCGCTCCGCCTCATTCAGCAGATCCTGGTCGACCGGCCCCGGCAGATAGGGGTGGCCCGGCAGCAGCTCCGCCATCGCCTCCCGGCCGCGCTCCACCAGCCAGGTGGCCGCGATCTGCGCGCCGACGAACCGCACCTCGTCGCGCGAGGGCGGCGGCGCGCCCTCGTTCTCGTAGACCGTCACGGGACGGCGGGTGATGTACGGGCGGCAGAACTCCAGGTCGAAGGTGCGCTGGCTGTCCACCTCCCACAGCAGCGGCTCCGCCTGGTTGCGGCCGTCGCCCGCCTCGATGCCCCACAGATGGACGCGGGCCCCGTACCCCTGCGCCGCCTCCACCGCCGAGACGAGGTCCTCGTCGCCGCCGACGAGGGCCGCGTCGCTGATCGCGCGCTGGCGGGCGAGGGACTCCAGATCCGTGCGGATGAGGGAGTCGACGCCCTTCTGCTGGTTGTTGGCGTTGAGGTTGCCCAGCCGGACCTTCACATCGGGCAGTTCGGCGATGGACTGCTGCTCGGGGGTGTGGATGCGCCGCCGGGCGCCGTCGTACCAGTAGACGCGGAGCAGTCTGCTGTCCGCGAAGATCGTGCGGGCCTTGTCGATGAAGGCGTCGATCATGCCTTCGGCGTCGAGGTCGAAGGAGCGCCGGTCCTCGGTGCCCGTGACCAACAGGCCGGCGGCGGCGTAGACATAGCCCGCGTCGACGAAGATCGCGTGGGTGGAGGGCGTCTTGGCGACCTCCGCGAGCATGCGCTGAAGCAGCTCGTTGGTGTGCTCCACCCGGGCGGCGAGCGCAGCCAGTGCGTCGCTCGTCTCCAGAGGGTGGTCCGGGTGGTGGTCCACGTGGTGGTCCGAACCGGTGGCAGGGCCGTACTCGGGGTCGTCGTTCATACACAGCCCATTTTCCGGCCGTTCGCGGGTACCCGCCAGTAGTTAGACAAGGAAAGATTTTCTTTAGTGTAGGGAATATTTGCAGGCTACATCGCTGTTGTGCCTGGTGACACCCAGTTCTCCTCAGGAGGATCAGACGAAGGGAGAAGCCTTGCGCTTCGAGATCATGCGCCTGGACGACGTCGACGGCAGCGCCGTGGACAGTACCGTCGTGGACGCCGCCTCCGTCAATCGGATCGTGCAGCAGGCCGCCGCAACCGGCCAGCGCATTTATATCCGACCGGTCGAATCATCGGCCTTGTAACGCGTAAACGCGCTCATGATGTGAGACGCCCCCGTACGGATGATCCGTACGGGGGCGTCCTTGTGGTACTGGGGCGGCGGTCGGCTCAGGAGCCCTGGACGACCTGGGTGACGCCGTTGATGATCTGCTGCACGGCGATCGCGGAGAGCATCATTCCGGCGAGCCGGGTCACCAGCACCACACCGCCGTCCTTGATCACCCGGATGATCAGCAGCGAGTAGCGCATGGCCACCCAGAGCACCGCGTGCATCGCCACGATCGCCGACCAGACCGCGATCTGCCCCGATGCGCCGTCCGCGTTCTGCACCGCCAGGATCACCGAGACGATCGCGCCGGGCCCGGCCAGCAGGGGCATGCCCAGCGGTACGAGCGCGACATTGACGTCCTTGGTCTGCTTGGGCTCGTCGGTCTTGCCGGTGAGCAGATCCAGCGCGATGAGCAGGAGCAGCAGACCGCCCGCGATCATCAGCGCCGGGACGGAGACATGCAGATAGTCCAGGATCTGCTGGCCCACCAGGCCGAAGACGGTGATCACGCCGAAGGCGACCGCGACGGCCTGCCAGGCCATCCGGCGCTGCACCTTGGCGGGTCGGCCGGAGGTCAGGGCGAGGAAGATCGGAGTGACCCCGGGCGGATCCATGATCACGAAAAGGGTCAGAAAGAGGGAGCCGAAGACGGCAGCGTCGAACACGTTGAGGGCCTTGCGAGGAGAAGCGGAAGAAGGAGAAGGAGGGGCGGAGCGCGGTCGCTCACGCGCGTTACGCGCGGATTCCCCCCGCGCCGGGGACCGGGAAGGCCCCGGTGGCGCGCCGCGTGATCTCGCCGTAGATCTCCGGGTCGGTGGTGTACGCGCCGAGCGCGACGTCCTTGCGGCTGCCGTGGTAGTCGCTGGACCCGGTGGTGAGCAGCCCGAGGTCGGCGGCGAGAGCGCGCAGCCGGGCGCGGGTCGGACCGTCGTGGTCCATGTGGTCGACCTCTATGCCGTCCAGACCGGCGGCGGCCAGCTCGGCGATCGCCTCCTCGGACACCGTACGGCCGCGCTTGGCGGCTCCGGGGTGGGCGAAGACGGCGACCCCGCCGGCCGCCTTGACGAGGCGGACCAGGGTGAACGGGTCGAGTTCGTGCTTGGTGACATGGGCCCGGCCGCCGTCGGCGATCCAGTCGGCGGTGAAGGCGTCGGAGACGGTCGGCACGACGCCCAGCTCGACCAGCGCGGTCGCGATGTGCGGACGGCCGACGGAGCCGTCGCCCGCTATCTCGGCGACCCGGTCCCAGCTGAGGGGTACGCCCAGTTCCCGGAGCTTGCCGACCATGGCGCGGGCGCGCGGCACCCGGTCGTCGCGGAGCAGTTCGCGCTCGCGCAGCAGCTCGGGCTCGGCGGGGTCGAAGAGATACGCCAGCATGTGCAGGCTCACCCCGTCGAGCGCGCAGGAGATCTCGGCCCCGGTGACCAGCGTGAGCCCTTCGGGGAGCGCGGCGAGCGCCGCCGCGTGGCCCCGGGTGGTGTCGTGGTCGGTGAGGGCGACGACGTCGAGGCCCGCCTCGGCCGCGTGGCGCACCAGCTCGGCGGGGGTGTCCGTACCGTCCGAAGCGGTGGAGTGGGTGTGCAGATCGATGCGCACGACGCTGACTCCAGATGCTGAGGCCGGACAGAGGACGGAACGAGTGTATCGGGCAACCGGAACCGTCCGGTCCCGCGCGGGGAGGGCGGGCGCGCACGGTCCCGGGGACGGGCTACGAGAGCAGTCTCGGCGAGAGCGCCCCGCAGGGCACCAGCTCCACCTCCGCGCCCGCGTCCCGGAGATCGGTGAGCACGAGTTCGTCGTACATCAGGAGCCCGGACTGCTCCGGCCAGACGATGGCCCACAGCCACAGCCCCCGCGCCTCGCCGGCGAAGACGGCCCGGTCGTCGGGGGCGGCGGCGACGTGCCACAGAGGGGTGGGGCGGCCGGCGGCGAGCACCTTGGTGTGCGGCGGTCCCGAGACATTGAGGTACGGCCCGGGGTCGGGCCCGTCGATGCCCGCGTACCGCGCGCCGAGGCCGACGCCCAACTCCTCGGCGACCAGCAGCAGTTCGCCGATGCCGCCGAGCGGTCCGGGCCCCGAGCAGGCGACGGCGGTGGCACGCCCGCCGCTGCGGTCGTCGCCCGCGTAGGCGACACCGGTGAAGAGCCAGCCGACCGGCAGCGGCCAGGGCATCCACACCGGGACCCTGGCGCGGTGCACCACGACATTGAGGGCCTCGACACTGGGCGGGATCACCGGCTGGAGCGGATGCACCGTGCCGTGCACATCACACTGCCAGGACTCGGCGAAGAGACCGGGCGCCCTGACCCGGCCACCGCACTTCGGGCAACTGGGTTCGCCCCTCATAGCGCTCAACGGTCCTACCAGGCCGCCGCCGCGTCAAGGACGATCACCCGTCCGGCGTGTGCGCGTACGCTCCGCAGCCGCCCGGCGCGTCGAACGGGCGGGGCTCAGTCGAGGGCCACGGAGGCCCGCAGCGGGTCCCGCAGATCCGTCCCCCGGGCCAGCCAGCGCTCCTGGAGCGCCTGGGCCCCGTGCACCCGCTTCCAGGCGGCCTCGTTCGGGGTCATCGGCAGCAGCGGCAGAAAGCGCACCGGGTCCATCGGGGCGGGCGTCTCCAGGTCCGCCACCAGCCCGCCGGGCTCCGCGACCAGGACCGAGGTGAAGGGCGCGGAGGGCCACAGCGGACCGCCGACGTCCAGGGAGGCCCCGGGGGCCACCACCAGGCCCTCGACCTGGGGCGAGGCGGCGAGCACGGCCAGCGGGCGCAGCACCTTGTCGGTGTCGGCGAGTCCGGCCCGTACCGACAGGACCAACTCGGCGCGGGGGCCCTTCACGGGGTCCGCGAGGGGCGCTGTCGGATCGCTCATCGGGTGGGCGGACATGCCGAGCGTGGCATAGCGGACCACGCCACCGGCCGCGCCGCCGATCGGGTCTCCGGCCGGGTCTCCGGCCGGGTCGATGAACCGGAGTACCTCGATCCGATCCGTCCCGAGAAAGGTCACCGCGGCGCGGGCGTCCGGTTCGCCGAGCGCCGTGAACAGCCTGGCCTCGACCAGCTCAAGAACTTCTCCCATCCGGCGAGCATAAATCGCACGGCGAACGGGCAAACCCAGGGATTGGCCCTCAGTTGACTGATAGTCTTGGCCGCTGGCCGGGGTGGCGTGCTTGGAGCACGCGGAGGCGGTACGCGAAAGCGGCGATCTCCACTCCCGGCGACACGTCTATCCCCTACGGGGGACCGGCCGGAGGAGGTGGGGTCCGCGGTGGATCGAAGTCGACCGTGCAGTACTGACCGCTCTTCCGTACGGCATCACTTCCCGGTGATCTGAGGCCTTCCAGCACAGGGCCCACGGCATTCCGTACGCGGCGCACCGTACCCCGGCATCCCGTCCGGCAGCGTCCCGTCCAGCGGAATCTCGCACGACGGAAGAGCACTTCGTTTTTGCCTGTCTGTAGCGAACGCCGTCACCGCGACCCCGCGGTGCCGCCCGCTTTGCGGACGTAATGCTCACGTCCCCATTCCGGGCTGTGCCACGCCCCTCGCCGACGGCCTCTCCGTGAAGGAGCCAGCCATGTCGATGATCCGTGACCTGCGGGCGGCGGTCCGCCCCGCGCTGCGCAAGACCAGCGCCCCTTACCACTCGTACGACGCCACCCGCGATCCCTCCGCCTCCAGCGCCGTGGTCGACTGCGCCGTCTACCGCGACGGCCGCCGGCTGGAGAGCCGGGGCTGCCCCTCGCCGCGCGAGGCCATGCTGAAGGTGCGCGAGGGCGGCGGCTTCGCCTGGATCGGGCTGCACGAGCCCACCGAGGAGGAATTCGCGGGCATCGCCGCCGAGTTCGGACTCCACCCGCTCGCCGTCGAGGACGCGGTCCACGCCCATCAGCGACCCAAGCTGGAGCGGTACGACGACACGCTCTTCACCGTCTTCAAGACGATCCACTACGTCGAACACGCCGAACTCACCGCGACCAGCGAGGTCGTGGAGACCGGCGAGGTCATGTGCTTCACCGGACGGGACTTCGTCATCACCGTCCGGCACGGCGGCAAGGGCTCCCTGCGGGCCCTGCGCCACGGCCTCCAGAAGGACGCCGAACTGCTGTCGAAAGGACCGTCGGCGGTCCTCCACGCGATCGCCGACCATGTCGTCGACGGCTACATCGGGGTCGCGGCGGCCGTCCAGGACGACATCGACGAGGTCGAGATCGATGTCTTCTCCGCCCCCTCCAAGGGCCGGCAGCGCGGCAGCGACGCCGGGCGGATCTACCAGCTCAAGCGGGAGGTGCTGGAGTTCAAGCGGGCGGTCTCGCCGCTGCTGCGGCCGATGCAGCTGCTGAGCGAGCGGCCGATGCGGCTGATCGACCCCGACATCCAGAAGTACTTCCGTGACGTCGCCGACCACCTCGCCCGTGTGCAGGAGGAGGTCATCGGCTTCGACGAGCTGCTGAACTCGATCCTCCAGGCCAATCTGGCCCAGGCGACCGTGGCCCAGAACGAGGACATGCGCAAGATCACCTCCTGGGCGGCGATCATCGCCGTGCCGACGGCGGTCTGCGGGGTGTACGGGATGAACTTCGAGCACATGCCCGAGCTGCAGTGGGAGTACGGCTACCCGGCGGTGCTCACCGCCATCGCCGGGATCTGCTTCGCGATCCATCGCACGCTCAAGCGCAACGGCTGGCTCTGAGCGCGGGTGCGGACGGGCGTACGCGCGGGTGTGGGTAGGGTGCGGGCATGACAGATCAGCTGCTCGGCCAGGCCCTCGTCGAGGAGGCCACCAAGAAGTCAGGCCTCGTCTGGGTCCGGGGCGAGGGCCCGGAGCGGGCACTGTGGCATGTGTGGCACGAGGGCGCCGCCCATCTGGTCGGCGACGGCCCGGGCGAGCAGCCGCTCACCGGCCTCGTCGACGGCGGTACGGCCACGGTCACCGTACGGAGCAAGGACAAGGGCGGCCGGCTCGTCGCCTGGACGGCCTCGGTGACCGAGCTGAAGCCGGGCTCCGAGCAGTGGGAGGAGGTGCTCCCGGAGCTGAAGGGCAAGCGCCTCAACGCGCCCGACGCGGAGCAGGTGCCCGAGCGCTGGGCCCGCGAGTGCCGGGTGCTGCGCCTGGAGCCGGTGTCCTCGACCACCGACCACCCGACCGGCTCCCTCGCCGCCGTCCCGCCCGCCACACCCGCCACCACCCGCAACGCCGTCCCGGCCGCCCTGCCCCGGCTGCTGCGGAAGAAGAAGCGGAACCGGGGCTGAGCCGGCTCCGCGGCGGCCGTCGGCACGGCGGGCCCCGGGCCCGCCGTCAGTCGCTGCTCTTGGGGAGCTGCCCGCCGTAGTCCACCGTCTCCCCCTTGGCGGGCGCGGCCAGCTCGAACTCCGCGTCCCACTCCCCCAGGGTCAGTACGCCCTTCCCGCCGGCCCTGGCGAACTGGAGCGGATACGGCTCGCCCTCCAGCGAGACGTCCAGCACGCCGCCCACGCCGTCCGCCGCCTGCACCTTGATCGTCTGGATGCCGCCGACCTTGGTGCGCTCCCCCTTGCTGAGCTCGCCCTGCATCCCCAGCAGCCCGTCCAGCATGGCGTCCATCTCGGTGAAGCCCCGGAACTCCTTGTACGCCGGATCGCCCTGAGGCACCTTCACGTACTTGTCCCCGAGCTTCCCCGCCGCCGCCGCGTCGGCCTCGCTGAGCGGGGCGCTCGTGCCGCCCGGCGCGGCCTTGCCGTCCTTGCCGCCCTCGCCCCCGGGGCCGCCCGCGCCGCTCCCCGCCCCGTCGTCGTGGGTCCAGAAGCCCGCGTCGGCCTTGAGATAGAGGTCGTCGGCGACCCTCAGCAGTTCGAAGGTGTTCTCCTTCGACGTCACGGAACCCGAGCCGCCGTCCTCCTTGAGCCGCATGTTCAGCTTGAAGGTGCCGCCCTTGCTCACCAGCGTCCCCGAGAGGCGCACCGCGGTCGCCGCCTCCGCCGCCGCGCGCGCCTTGCTCTCGATCTCCTCGGCGGTCAGTTTCCCGATGCCGTTGGTCCCCTTGTCGGGATCCGGCTTCTCCTCGGCGGCGCAGGCCGTCGCCGAGAGGACCAGACCGGCGCACAACGCCAGGGCGAGCACGGCCCTGCGGGTCCGGGAGCCCCGGGAATCCGAAGAATCCGGGGAAACCGAGGGGAGGGAAGCCACCAGCACACTGCCTCTCATCTGCTTGTCATCCGCTTGGTACGGGAGCGCAGTCCGCAGCGTACCGGTGCCGGAGACACCCCTACGCAGCCCGTCGTACCGACGCCGTACGGACCAGGGCCGACAGCGGCACGGAACGGTACGAGCTAGCCTTAAGCCCTTGAACAACGGCTTTTCCGACAGGAGGGCCCAGAGGACCACAGAGCGAGGCGGGAGGTGGGGACCATGGTCACGAGCGCGCACCGGATCTTCGTCTCCCATCTCGCCGGTGTGCCCGTCTTCGACCCCAACGGCGACCAGGTCGGCCGGGTCCGCGATCTGGTCGCGATGCTGCGCGTCGGCGGCCGTCCGCCCCGGCTGCTCGGCCTGGTGGTCGAGGTGCTCAGCCGGCGGCGCATCTTCCTCCCGATGACCCGGGTCACCGGCATCGAATCCGGCCAGGTCATCACCACCGGAGTGCTGAACGTCCGCCGCTTTGAACAGCGCCCCACCGAACGGCTGGTCCTCGGCCAGCTGCTGGACCGTGGCGTACGGCTGGTGGACGGCGACGAGGAGGCCACCGTCCTCGACGTGTCGATCCGGCGGCTGCCCGCCCGCCGCGACTGGGAGATCGACAAGGTCTTCGTCCGCCGGGGCCGCGCCGGGGCGCTCCGCCGCCGGGGGGAGACGCTGACCGTCGAGTGGTCGGCGGTCACCGGCTTCTCCCTGGAGGAGGACGCCCAGAGCGCCGAGAGCCTGATCGCCACCTTCGAGCGGCTGCGCCCCGCCGACCTCGCCAACGCGCTGCACCATCTGACGCCCAAACGGCGCGCCGAGGTCGCGGCGGCCCTCGACGACGACCGGCTCGCCGATGTGCTGGAGGAGCTGCCGGAGGACGACCAGGTGGAGATCCTCGGCAAGCTCCAGGAGGAGCGCGCCGCCGACGTCCTGGAGGCGATGGACCCCGACGACGCGGCCGACCTCCTCTCCGAGCTGCCCGAGGCGGACAAGGAGCGGCTGCTCACCCTGATGCGCCCGGACGACGCCGCCGACGTACGCCGGCTGCTGTCGTACGAGGAGCGCACGGCGGGCGGGCTGATGACCACCGAACCGATCGTGCTGCGCCCGGACGCGACGGTCGCCGACGCCCTGGCGCGGGTGCGCCAGCAGGACCTGTCGCCCGCGCTCGCCGCCCAGGTGTATGTCTGCCGGCCCCCCGACGAGACGCCGACCGGCAAGTACCTGGGCACCGTGCACTTCCAGCGGCTGCTGAGGGATCCGCCGTTCACCCTGGTCGGCGCGGTGGTGGACAGCGATCTGCCGCCGCTGGCGCCGGACACCCCGCTGCGGGCGGTGACCAGCTATCTCGCCACGTACAACATGGTCGCGGCCCCGGTGGTGGACGAGAGCGGCTCGCTGCTGGGCGCGGTGACGGTGGACGACGTGCTCGACCATCTGCTCCCCGACGACTGGCGGGAGACGGAGTTCGAGGAGTCGGCCCATGAGTAGCGCCGTCGTCAACGGTGCCGTCGCCGGCCGCCGGGGGGAGCGCGGCCATGGGTAGCGGCGACCCCGGCACGCCCGAGCGGGGCGAGCCGCAGCGGGAGCGGGTCCCCTCCGGGGCGACCGCCGCGCCCCGGACCCGGGTACGGCTCGATCTGCCGCTGGCGCGGCGGCGCACCCTGCTGCCGGAGTACGACCCCGAGGCCTTCGGGCGGCTCTCCGAGCGGACCGCCCGCTTCCTGGGCACCGGCCGGTTCATCGTCTGGATGACGCTGATCGTCGTGGTGTGGGTGGTGTGGAATGTGGCGGCCCCCGAGGAGCTGCGCTTCGACCAGTACCCGTTCATCTTCCTGACGCTGATGCTGTCGCTCCAGGCCTCGTACGCGGCCCCTCTGATCCTGCTGGCGCAGAACCGCCAGGACGACCGGGACCGGGTCACCCATGAGCAGGACCGCAAGCAGAACGAGCGGTCGATCGCGGACACCGAGTATCTGACCCGGGAGATCGCCGCGCTGCGGATGGGCCTGGGCGAGGTCGCGACCCGGGACTGGATCCGCTCGGAACTGGAGGACCTCGTCCGGGAGATGCAGGAGCGCCGCGCGGTATTCCCGCCGGAGGCCGGTCCGGGGAGTGACGAAGCTGACCGGTGAAGGTCTTCCCGGGCCCGGGAGTCAGCGCCGTACCATCGTCGTATGGCTACGGAAGACGCGGTGCTCGCAGCACTGGCGACGGTGAACGACCCCGAGATCCACCGACCCATCACCGACCTCGGCATGGTCAAATCAGTGGAGATCGGGGCGGACGGGACAGTCGCGGTCACCGTGTATCTGACCGTCTCCGGATGTCCGATGCGAGAGACGATCACCAGCAATGTGACGGACGCGGTGGCACGCGTCGAGGGAGTCACCCGCGTCGATGTCACGCTCGATGTGATGAGCGACGAGCAGCGGCGGGAGCTGGCCTCCTCACTGCGCGGCGGCACCGCCGAGCGCGAGGTTCCCTTCGCTCAGCCCGGGTCGCTGACCAGGGTGTACGCGGTGGCCTCCGGCAAGGGCGGCGTCGGCAAGTCCTCGGTGACGGTGAACCTGGCCGCCGCGATGGCGGCCGACGGGCTGAAAGTCGGCGTCGTGGACGCGGACATCTACGGCCACTCGGTGCCCCGGATGCTGGGCGCGGACGGCAGGCCCACCCAGGTCGAGAACATGATCATGCCGCCGTCGGCGAACGGCGTGAAGGTCATCTCGATCGGCATGTTCACCCCGGGCAACGCCCCGGTGGTGTGGCGCGGCCCGATGCTGCACCGGGCGCTCCAGCAGTTCCTGGCGGATGTGTACTGGGGCGATCTGGACGTACTCCTGCTCGACCTGCCCCCGGGCACCGGCGACATCGCGATCTCGGTGGCCCAGCTGGTGCCGAACGCGGAGATCCTGGTCGTCACCACCCCGCAGCAGGCCGCGGCCGAGGTCGCCGAGCGGGCGGGCTCGATCGCCGTGCAGACGCATCAGAAGATCGTGGGCGTGGTGGAGAACATGTCGGGCCTGCCCTGCCCGCACTGCGACGAGATGATCGACGTCTTCGGCACCGGCGGCGGCCAGCGGGTCGCCGAGGGGCTGACGCAGACGACCGGGGCGCATGTGCCGGTGCTGGGAGCGATCCCGATCGACGTACGGCTGAGGGAGGGCGGCGACGAGGGCAGGCCCGTGGTCCTCTCCGACCCCGACTCCCCGGCGGGCGCGGCGCTGCGGGCGATCGCGGGCAAGCTGGGCGGCCGTCAGCGCGGTCTGTCCGGGATGAGCCTGGGGATCACCCCGCGGAACAAGTTCTAGCCCGCCCGGCTCTCCCGGGGAAGCGCGTACGGGGGCGCGGGCGGGCTTCGGCAGCCCGGCCCGCGCCCCCGGCGCACCGGCCGTCAGGCGTACGGTGCGAGGTCGTCCACCGCGCTGAAGCCGAGGCCGAAGGCGCTCATGCCCCGTCCGTACGCGCCGATGTGCACTCCGCCGGCGGCCGATCCGGCGAGGACCCAGCCGAACTCCGACTCCCGGTAGTGGAACGGCGTGGGCTCCCCGTCGACGGGCAGGGAGAGGGCGGACCACTCGGGCCCGTGGAGGTCGTCGGCGAGCTCGAAGGCCGCCTCGGTCTGCTGGTCCAGCCAGTCGTCCCGCAGGGAGTGGTCCAGCTGGGCGGGCCAGGTGTGGGCGAGCAGCCCGGAGCCGGCCAGCCAGGCGGCGGAGGAGGCGGTGGTGGCCTCCAGCACGCCGGTGCCGTCGTCGGTGCGGCGGAGCGGGCTGGCGGCGACGGTGATGACCACCGCGAAGCGCTCCTTCTCGGCGGTGCCCGCCTCGGACCGTATCGACGGCTCGTCGCCGTGGCCGATGGAGCCGTGCTGGACGGCGCCGTCGGGCTCGGCGGCGATCTGCATCAGCCGGCGCGGGCCGGTGAAGGCCTCGTCCAGGGCGTACCAGGAGAAGGACGCCCCCGCGTAGGCCTCGGCCGTACGGCGCGCCGCGGCGGCCTGGCCCGCGTCCGGGGCCCCGGTCTCGGCCCCGGTCTCGGGCGAGCCGGGCGCGTCCGGGTCG
Organism: Streptomyces amakusaensis; assembly: GCF_039532665.1. Classification (NCBI taxonomy): domain Bacteria; kingdom Bacillati; phylum Actinomycetota; class Actinomycetes; order Kitasatosporales; family Streptomycetaceae; genus Streptomyces; species Streptomyces amakusaensis. Next base: position 147,049 of record NZ_BAAASB010000007.1, read on the forward strand.
GGGGAATCGCCGACCGCGCTCTCCGCCGCTGTTCGACTGGTCGTCTCCATCTGGCCGGCCGCCTCCTCTGTGTCCGGGGTCCGGAGCGGACCCGCCCCCCTCGGGCGTCCTCGCGTCCTGACAGATGGAGAGAATAGCCACCCCGGCCCGGCTCACACGGATTGACCGCCGCCCGGCGGCGTGTACACCCGGCTCGGTCGGCACCCATTGGTGTATATGGCGGGACGGCTCAGGGGTACGGGGAGGCGGTCAGGACGGGGCCGGGTACGCGGATCAGGTGGCGTCGGCGTCGAAGGGCGCGCGCTCGTCCGGGTCGACCTTGTCGCGCTTCGTGAACGGGTCGGGAGCGGCGGCCGGCTTCTTGAGGAGGTCCGGGTTCCCGGCGGAGCCGCCCGCGGCGGCCGGGACCGGGTCGGGGGACTCCTTGGCGTTCACCGCGTCCGCGACCTCGTTGATCTCCTTGCGGAGGTCGAAGGAGGTGCCGAGCTCTCTCAGCTCCTTGAGGTCGTCGTTCTCGCCGAGGTGCTTGCGGACGAAGGTCTTCGGGTTCAGGTCCTCGAACTCGAAGTCCTTGAACTCGGGGCCCAGCTCGGTGCGGATGTCCTGCTTGGCGTTGTCGGAGAACTGCCGGACCTTGCGGATGAATCCGGTGACGTCCTGGATGACCTTCGGCAGTTTGTCGGGACCGAAGACGAGCACGGCGAGCACCACCAGCGTCACCAGCTCCAGTGCGCCTATGTCGTTGAACACCCTGTCGCTCCTCGTGCTCTCGGCGGCCCGCGGGCCTGGTCGGTTCAGGACCCGTTCCACGGTACCCGCCGGGTCTCGGGTGAGTCACGTGCCGCAGGAGGTCAGTCGTCCCCGCCGGCGCTGCCGAGGGTGAGGGTGACGGTCCGCTCGTCGCCGGAACGGGTGAGGGTCAGTTTCAGCCGGTCGCCCGGGCGGTGGGCGCGGATCTTGACGATCAGCTCCTCGCCGCTGTGCACCCGTCGGCCGTCGACCTCGGTGATCACGTCGCCGGGGCGGACCCCGGCCTTGGCGCTGGGACCGTCCGGGGTGACCGAGGGGGTGCCGTCCTTGCCCTTCTCGCCGACGCGCGCGCCGTCGCCGGTGTACTTCATGTCGAGGCTGACGCCGATCACGGGATGGGTGGCCCGGCCGGTGTTGATCAGCTCCTCGGCCACGCGTTTGCCCTGGTTGATGGGGATGGCGAAGCCGAGGCCGATGGATCCGGACTGGGCTCCCTCGCCGCCGCCCCCGCCGGTGTCGGCGGCGCGGATCGCGCTGTTGATGCCGATGACCCGGGCCTTGGCGTCCACCAGCGGGCCGCCGGAGTTGCCGGGGTTTATCGGGGCGTCGGTCTGGAGCGCGTCGACATAGCTGACATCGCTGCCGTCGCCCTTCTCGCCGCCTGCGGTGATGGGCCGCTCCTTGGCGCTGATGATGCCGGAGGTGACCGTGTTCTGGAGGTCGAAGGGCGCGCCGATGGCGACGACGGGGTCGCCGACCCGCACATTGTCGGAGTTGCCCAGCGGCAGCGGGGTGAGGCCGGAGACGCCGGAGACCTTGACGACGGCGAGGTCGTAGCCGCTGTCCTTGCCGACGAGGGTCCCCCTGGCGGTCTCGCCGCCGCTGAAGGTGACGGAGATCTCCCCGCCGGGTCCGGCGGGGGCCACGACATGGTGGTTGGTGAGGATGTGGCCCCGGCGGTCGAGGACGAAGCCGGTGCCGGTGCCCTGTTCGCCGCCGCCGCTGACATGGAGGGTGACGACGCTGGGCAGGGCACTGGCGGCGATCCCGGCGACGCTGTCGGGGGCGCGGTCCCGGCTCTCCCGGGGCGCCTGGTCCAGCTCGACCTGGGTGATGCCGCCCCGGCGTTCGACGTACGCGCCGACGCCGCCGCCGACCGCGCCGGAGGCGAGCGCCAGCACCACCGCGCCGACCAGCAGCGCGCCCCGGCGGCGCTTGCCCCGGGGCGGCTCACCGGGGTGCGTGAACGGCGCGGGGGCCGCCGGTGATCCCCAGGGGTCGTACTGGAGCCACTGCGGCGTCTGAGGGCCGGTGGAGGCGTCCTGGGGGTGCGGCTGGTGCCCCGCGTACTGCGGGGGCACGGGCGGCGGTACGGGGGTGCCTCCGGCGGGTGTGGGCACGGGCCGCTGCACGGGCGGGGCCGGGGCCCAGGGGCCCGGGCCGCCGTAGGGCGGGGTGCCGTACTCGTCGGGCTCGTGGAGCGGCCGGGGCGGGGCCGCCTCGGCGGCGGCCGGAGCCGGCTCGTCCGTGGCCGGCGGGGCGTCCTGGACCGACGGGGCGTCCCCGGCCGGGGCGGCGGCCGTCCCCGGCTCGTCCTCCCCCGCCCGGGCGGGCGGGGGCACGACGGGGCCGGGCGCCGGCGGAAGCTGCTCCGGCCGCTGCGGAGGCTGTTCCGCGCTGGGCCGGCTCCACCACTTGGCCTTGGCTCCGGTGGGCTTCCCGTCGTCCATGCTCTCCCCGCCTACTGCCGTCCGCCGCGGCGCCCCGCGGGCACCCCTATCGAGGATTCAACCAGGTTCGCGAATCTCCGCGCAGGGGGCCGGACAGGGTGCCGCGTCAGCGGGTGGACGCGAGCGGCGGTGTGGGGTGCGCCGGGGCAACGAGGTGGGTGGGAGCGGGCGTTGCCGGCGGAGCGAGCACGGGGGCCCGGGTGAGGTGGAGCGCCGTGCCGGTGGGATGTATCAGCGGCGGCGGGGCGAAGGCCGCCCCGAGCGTGGCCGGGACGGCAGGCGGCCGGTGCGGCGATTCCCCGGGGGTGAGCGGCCCGGTGACGGAGCGGCCTATGGCCCGCTCCTCGGACCGGCCCGAGGCCTGGCCCGCGGTGCGGCGGCGCTCGTAGTCGGCGCTCCTGGCGCTGGCGGAGGTGGTGGGGAGACCGCCGGCGGCGCCGGTGGATCCCGTGCCGGTGCCCGCCTGCATGGGAGTGACAGCGTTGCCCGGGGCACCGCCCCGGGCGGTGGCCGTGGTGTCGGCCGCGGGCAACGCCCCGCCGAGGGCGATCGCGGCGAAGGAGACCGCGCTGGCCGCGGCGAAGGCGAATCTCCGGGCACGCCAGGGAGAGCGCTCGCCCTCCGGACGGCCCACCTCATGGATGCGGAAGCCCCCGGAACGACCGGGCAGCGCCGGCACCCCCGACGGACCCGACGGGCCACCGGGGACGTATCCGAAGGTCTCCGGCCGGCCGCCGGGTCTTCCCGACGGGGGAGTCACCCCGGCGAACACGGAATCGATGACCCGGCCCCCGTCGAAGGGACCGCCCCGGTCCTCGCCGCCGGGGCCCGCGGGCAGGCCCTGGAGCCGGGCGAGCAGCCCTTCGGAGAGGGGCGGGGGGGCCGACTGCGCGAAGACGTCCTTCAGCCGCCGCTGGGCGTCGGCCTCGGCCTTGCACTTGGGGCAGGTCGCCAGATGCGCCAGCACCCGGTCCCTGGCGTCGTGTTTCAGCTCGCCGTCGACGAGGGCGGCGAGCCGGTCCCCCAGATGCTGTTCCGCCGGGGTCGGACCGAATCCACTCACGCGGCTCCGCCCTCCCCTGCCAATCCGACCGCTCCCGCCAGGGTGCGCTGCTCGGCGCGGGCCTCGGGGGAACGGTGCTTGAGGGCCTTGCGCAGATGCGAGCGGCCCCGGTGGATACGGCTGCGGACCGTGCCGAGCTTGACGCCCAGGGTCGCGGCGATCTCCTCGTACGACAGGCCCTCGATGTCGCAGAGGACCACGGCGGCGCGGAACTCGGGCGCGAGGGTGTCCAGCGCCTGCTGCACATCGGCGTCGAAGTGCGTGTCGTTGAAGACCTGCTGGGGGGAGGGCTCACGGCTGGGCAGCCGCTCGGCCGCGTCGTCCCCGAGGGCATCGAAACGGATGCGCTGCTTCCGGCGGACCATGTCCAGGAAGAGATTGGTGGTGATGCGGTGGAGCCAGCCCTCGAAGGTGCCGGGCGTGTAGGTGGACAGCGAGCGGAAGACCCGGACGAAGACTTCCTGGGTCAGATCCTCGGCGTCGTGCTGGTTGCCCGTGAGGCGGTAGGCGAGACGGTAGACCCGGCCGCTGTGCGTGCTGACGATCTCCTCCCAGGTGGGAGGGGTCCACGCCGGCGATTCCGCATCCGGTGCGAAGGTCGCGGTTGCCGCGGAGTCGGTGGTGCGGGAGCGGTCAGCGGTGTTGGTCACGGATTTCGGCTCACCCGGTGACCTGAGGAAGCGCCGGAGCACTCCCTTACGATCCGCAGGTGCAGCCGCACCTCCCCTATCGGCTCTGGTGGTGTCCAGCGGAGCCCCTACCATAGCCACCTCGCCCGTTAGCTCCGGATAAGAATCTTTACGCGAATTTGGGTGCCGCTTCCAGCTCTGCTCCATCGCTACCCCCTGCCCCGTACAACGCCCGGTCCCATCTGCGGGTTCCCGGGAGCAGCGGATACAGTCAACGTCGCGTTCAACTACGGGGACAGGAGAGGCCCATTACCGCCAACCGGCAGACAAGCTGGGCGTTCGCCGACGCCTTTGTCGCCGAGGACGACGCGCTGCACTGGGCCCGTGAGCGGGCCCGTGACTCAGGGCTCCCCTCGGTGTCGCCAGGGACCGGCGCCGCGCTGCGACTGCTGGCCGCCACCGCTGATGCGAAAGCGGTGGCGGAGATCGGCACGGGGACGGGCGTCTCCGGCATCTACCTGCTCCAGGGCATGCGGCCGGACGGGGTGCTGACCACGGTGGACCCGGAACCGGAGCGCCAGCAGTTCGCCAAACAGGCGTTCCGCGCGGCGGGCTTCGCGGGCAACCGGGCGCGCTTCATCCCCGGCCGTGCCCTCGATGTGCTGCCGAGGCTCGCGGACGGCGGGTACGACCTGGTCTTCTGCGACGGCGACCGGATGGAGTCGCTGGAGTGTCTGGCGGAGTCGCTGCGGCTGCTGAGGCCCGGCGGGCTGGTCTGCTTCGAGGGCGTCTTCGCCCGCGGCCGTACGGTCGACTCGGCGGCGCAGCCCGCCGAGGTGCTGCGGCTGCGGGAGCTGCTGCGCGCGGTGCGGGAGAGCCAGGAGCTGCTGCCCTCGCTGCTGCCGGTGGGGGACGGGCTGCTCTGCGCGGTCCGCCGCGGCTGACCCGGGCGGAGAGCCGGGAGCGGCCCGGGGCGGCCGGAGGGCCGGGCCGGGCGGTTCTCCCGGCCGGCCGGGAAAACAAACCGCCCCGGCACCTGTACGGCACCGGGGCGGGATGACTGTGGCGCGTCGCGCGCTCGTCAGCCGACGACCTTCTTCAGAGCATCGCCCAGCGCTTCGGCTTCGTCGGGAGTCAGCTCGACGACTAGCCGACCGCCGCCTTCGAGCGGAACGCGCATGACGATGCCCCGCCCCTCCTTGGTCACCTCGAGCGGGCCATCACCCGTCCGCGGCTTCATGGCCGCCATGCTCGTTCCCCTTCCTGAAACCAGCTCATCGTCAGCCGACGGCCGCCCGGGTAGGCGCTCGCACCGGCATCGAACACATTGCTTCCAGGTCATTATCCCGCATCGCGGGACCCGATGACCAACATCGGCCGGCATCGCTTAGGCAACGCGCTCTCGCAAAACCACTCAATTCGGCGATCCGCCTGCGATACTTCGCCGCCCTGCCAAGACTTTGCGGCCAAAGTCCGGCCGGTCCCGGTTTGACGCAGGTCACATGCCCGGGGCCGAAGATCTCCGCCATGCTGGGCCCGGACACCACCGCAGAGCCGCGAAGGGGAGCTGACAGACATGGCCGACTCCGTGCTGTACGAGGTGAGCGACGGGCTCGCGACAATCACGATCAACCGGCCCGAGGCCATGAACGCGATGAACATCGAGGCCAAGGAGGCCCTCCGGGAGGCCGCCGAGGCCGCGGCCGGGGATTGCGCCGTACGCGCGGTGCTGCTCACCGCCGCCGGGCGCGCCTTCTGCGTCGGCCAGGATCTGAAGGAGCATGTGTCGCTCCTCGCCGAGGACCGGAGGTCCGGGGCGGGCGGCACCATGAACACCGTCCGGGAGCACTACAACCCGATCGTCCGGGCCCTGGCGGGGATGGCGAAGCCGGTGGTGGCCGGGGTGAACGGGGTGGCCGCCGGGGCGGGCCTCGGTTTCGCCCTCGCGGCGGACTACCGGGTGGTCGCCGACACCGCGACCTTCACCACGGCCTTCGCGGGGGTCGCGCTGACCGCCGACTCCGGGGTCTCCTGGGCGCTGCCCCGGCTGGTCGGCCGGAGCAGGGCCGCCGAGCTGCTGCTCTTCCCGCGCTCGTTCTCCGCTCAGGAGGCGTACGACTGGGGCCTCGCCAACCGGCTGGTCCCGGCCGCCGAGCTGGCCGCCGAGGCCGCCGCGGTGGCCCGGGCGCTGGCGGACGGCCCGACCCTGGCCTATGCCGCGATCAAGGAGTCCCTCGCCTTCGGGGCCGATCACTCGCTCGACGAGGCCCTGGAGCGGGAGGGCGACCTCCAGGCGCGCGCGGGGGCGTCCGAGGACCACACGATCGCGGTCGAGGCCTTCATCGCGAAGGAGAAGCCGGTCTATCTGGGCCGGTAGCACCCGTTCCCCCGGGGCTCGCGGGCCCCGGGGAAGCCCTAGGTGCGGGCTCCGCGGGCGACGCAGCCCGCCAGGTGGTCGTCGACCAGGCCGCAGGCCTGCATCAGGGCGTAGGCGGTGGTGGGGCCGATGAAGCGCAGGCCCTTCTTCTTGAGGTCCTTGGCGAGGGCCGTGGACTCGTCGGTGACGGCGGGCACGTCGGCGACGGTTTTCGGCGCCGGGCGCTTCGCGGGGTCCGGCGCGTACGACCAGATGAGGGTGTCCAGCTCGCCGGGGGCCCAGCCGGCCAGCTCCCGGGCGTTGGCGAGGGTGGCGTCGATCTTGGCGCGGTTGCGGATGATGCCCTCGTCGGCGAGGAGCCGCTCCCGGTCGGCCTCGGTGAACTCCGCCACCGAGGTGATCTTGAACTCGTCGAAGGCGCGGCGGAACCCCTCGCGCCGCCGCAGGATGGTGATCCAGGAGAGCCCGGACTGGAAGGCCTCCAGACAGAGCCGCTCAAAGAGCGCGTCGTCGCCGTGGACCGGGCGGCCCCACTCCGTGTCGTGGTAGGCGATGTAGTCCTCGGTGGAGAGCCCCCAGGGGCAGCGGGGCTTTCCGTCGGGCCCGGCCGCGGTGCCGCCGTCGGTCATCGGCCCGGCTCCCCGTCGCGCTCGGTGAGCCCGCCCGGCTTGGTGAAGAGGTCCGGCCCGGCCACGGCGGTGGCCCGCGCCCCGGCGAGGGCGGACTCCAGCTCGGCGATCCGGGCGTCCCGCTCGGCCAGCTCGGCCCCGAGGCGGCCGAGCGCGTCGTCGACGTCCGCCATCCGGTAGCCGCGCACGGTCACCGGCAGCCGCAGCGCCTCCACATCGGCGCGGCCGACCGGCCGGTTCTCCGGCAGCGGGTCCACCAGCCGCTCGGGCGCGACCTCGGGCAGCGCGGCGCTGTCGCCGCCGCCGACCACGGCCAGCGTGACCGCCCCGACGACCACGACCATCGCGATCAGCAAGAACAAGAACACGAACGATCCTCCCCGGCCTCCGGCGGGTCGCCGGACGGAAACTGTCCCGGCTGATCGTGCCACGCCGGTGTGACAGTTAGGGTCGCAGCCGGACGACCTGAGGAGGAATACCGCTGATGCTGCGGCTGGGACAGCGTGAATTCGACACGCGTGAGCCGGTGATCATGGCGATCGTGAACCGTACGCCCGACTCGTTCTACGACCAGGGCGCGACGTTCCACGACGAGCCGGCGCTCGCCCGGGTCGAGCGGGCGGTGTCGGAGGGTGCCGCCATCATCGACATCGGCGGGGTCAAGGCCGGTCCCGGGGAGGAGGTCACGGCGGCGGAGGAGGCGCGCCGGACGGTCGGTTTCGTGGCCGAGGTGCGCAGGCGCTTCCCCGATGTGGTGATCAGCGTGGACACCTGGCGGCACGATGTGGGCGAGGCGGTCTGCGAGGCGGGCGCGGATCTGCTGAACGACGCGTGGGGCGGGGTGGACCCGAGACTCGCGGAGGTCGCCGCGCGGTACGGCGCGGGGCTGGTCTGCACCCACGCGGGCGGCGCCGAGCCGAGGACCAGACCGCACCGGATCGCCTACGACGACGTGGTGTCGGACATCCTGCGGGTGACGCTCGGGCTGGCCGAGCGGGCCGTGGAGCTGGGGGTGCGACGGGACGGGATCATGATCGACCCCGGTCATGACTTCGGGAAGAACACCCGGCACTCGCTGGAGGCCACGCGCCGCCTCGGGGAGCTGGTGGAGACGGGGTGGCCGGTGCTGGTCTCGCTGTCGAACAAGGACTTCGTCGGGGAGACGCTGGACCGCCCGGTCAAGGAGCGGGTGATCGGGACGCTCGCGACGACGGCCGTCTCGGCGTGGCTGGGGGCACAGGTGTACCGGGTGCACGAGGTCGCGGAGACCCGTCAGGTGCTGGACATGGTCGCCACGATCGCCGGCCACCGCGAACCCTCGGTGGCCCGCCGGGGCCTCGCCTGAGACCACCCGGCGGGGGCCGGGCCGTACGCCGCCCCGGCCCGCGCCGGCGGGACGAGGGCTCTAGAGCCCCGTCTCCTTCGTCACCAGGGAGACCGCCTCGTCCACGTCGTCCGTCACATGAAAGAGCAGCAGATCCCGCTCCGAGGCCTTCCCCTGCGCCACCACCGTGTTCCGCAGCCAGTCCACCAGGCCGCTCCAGTACTCCGTGCCGAACAGCACGATCGGGAAGCGGGTCACCTTGCCCGTCTGCACCAGGGTGAGCGCCTCGAACAGCTCGTCGAGGGTGCCCAGGCCGCCGGGGAGGACCACGAAGCCCGAGGCGTACTTCACGAACATCGTCTTGCGGACGAAGAAGTAGCGGAAGTTCACCCCGATGTCGACATGCTGATTGATCCCCTGCTCGAAGGGGAGCTCGATGCCCAGGCCCACCGAGATGCCCTTGGCCTCCCGGGCGCCCCGGTTCGCCGCCTCCATCGCGCCCGGGCCGCCGCCCGTGATCACCGCGAAGCCCGCGTCCACCAGGGCCTTGCCGATGCGGATGCCCGCCTCGTACTCGGGAGTGCCGACCGGGGTGCGGGCCGAGCCGAAGACACTGATCGCGCTGGGCAGTTCGGCGAGCGCGCCGAAGCCCTCCACGAACTCGGACTGGATGCGCATGACCCGCCAGGGGTCGGTGTGCACCCACTCGGAGTCGCCCTCGGTGTCCAGCAGCCGCTGGTCCGTGGTCCCGGGCTGTACCTGCTCCCTGCGGCGCAGCACCGGTCCCTGCCTCCGCTCCTCGAACGATCGCGCACCCTCGGGGTTGCCCATGACCTGCTCCCTCCGCCGAACATCGTTGCCGGTCCCCAGCGTAGGTCGACGAAGGCGACAAGAGGGGAAACTCAGGACGTCAGCCACTCCCGTAGCCGATTTTCACAGTGTGTGATCTTCTCCACGGCCACGTGCTCGTCCCGCTTGTGGGCGTAGAGCGCGTCCCCCGGTCCGTAGTTCACGGCGGGCACGCCGAGCGCGCTGAAGCGCGAGACGTCCGTCCAGCCGAACTTGGGCCGGGCGCTGCCGCCGACGGCCGCCATGAAGGCGGCGGCGGCCGGGTGCGAGAGTCCGGGCAGCGCGCCGCCCGAGTGGTCGTCCACGGTGAACGCGGCGACGCCGCAGCCCTCGAAGACCTCCCGCACATGGGCGATGGCCTCGGCCTCGCCGCGGTCCGGCGCGTACCGGTAGTTCACGGTGACGACGCACTCGTCGGGGATGACGTTGTTGGCGACGCCGCCCTCGATCCGTACCGCGTTGAGGCCCTCCCGGTACTCCAGCCCGTCGATCACCGGCCGCCTCGGCTCGTACGCGGCGAGGCGGGCCAGGATCGGCCCGGCGGCGTGGATCGCGTTGGAGCCCATCCAGGAGCGCGCGGAGTGCGCGCGCTCCCCCCGCGTCCGCAGCAGGACGCGCAGGGTGCCCTGGCAGCCTCCCTCGACCTCGGCGTCGGAGGGCTCCAGGAGTACGGCGAAGTCGCCCTCCAGCCAGTCGGGATGGGCCTCGGCGACATGGCCGAGACCGTTGAGGTGGGCCGCGACCTCCTCGTTGTCGTAGAAGACGAAGGTGAGATCGCGGTTGGGCGCGGGCACGGTGGCGGCGATCCGCAGCTGGAGCGCGACACCGGACTTCATGTCGCTGGTGCCGCAGCCCCAGAGCACGCCGTTCTCGTCCAGCCGCGAGGGGACGTTGTCGGCGATCGGCACGGTGTCGATGTGCCCGGCGAGCACCACCCGCTCGGCGTGGCCGAGCCGGGTGCGCGCGACCACATTGTTCCCGTGCCGGTCGACGGTGAGGTGCGGCAGCGCGCGCAGGGCCTGCTCGATGGCGTCCGCGAGAGGTTTCTCCTGGCCGCTGACGGAGGGGAAGTCGACCAGTGCGGCGGTCAGCGCGGGAGCGTCGAGGGTGAGGTCAAGCGCGGTGTGGGACATGCCCACGACGATAGCGCGGCCCTCCCCGACCGGGCCCGGGCCGACTCCCGGCACCGGCCCGGGTCCAAGGCGGCCCGACCCTGGGTCGTGTCTTCGAAGTCCCGTCTGCCTGTCGTGCCCTGGCACGCACGCTCGCCGCGTTGTCGTCAGTCGCCTACGGCCCCCTGGGCTTCGCCCGGGAGGTACCCCCACCGCGTGGGCTCCTTCCTCCGCCTTGCGACCGCACGCACCAGACCCCGCCAGACCCTCCCTACGGGAGGACGACGCCACTTCGAAGACACTCCCTAGTACGGTGGGCGGGTGTCCGAGCCCGTCTCTCCCGTCCGGCGCAGCCGTCTCACGCGTTTCACGGCTGCGTTCGTCGTACTGCTGGCGCTGATCGGCTATGTCGTGGTGCAGCACGTCTCGGACGGGTCGCCCCCGGGCTGTGTCGTCCGCGCGGGCTCCGGCGGCGGTCCGCGCTATGAACTCCAGCCGGAGATGGCGGCGAACGCCGCGACCATCTCGGCCGTGGGCACCACCCGGGGCCTGCCGGAGCGGGCGGTGACCATCGCGCTGGCGACCGCCCTCCAGGAGTCGGCGCTGCGCAACATCGAGCACGGCGACCGGGACTCGCTGGGGCTGTTCCAGCAGCGGCCGTCCAAGGGCTGGGGCACTCCGAAGCAGATCCTCGACCCGGTGTACTCGGCGGGGAAGTTCTACGAGCATCTCGTCCAGGTGCCCGGCTATTCGCGGCTGCCGCTGACGGTCGCCGCCCAGCGGGTGCAGCGCAGCGGTTTCCCGCAGGCGTACGCGAAGCACGAGCCGGACGCCGCGCTGCTGGCCGCCGCGCTCACCGGGCGCGCGGGCGCGACGCTGAACTGCACCGGGAGCGACGGCGCGGCCGAGGCGGGCGATCCGGCGCGGGTCCGCTCGGAGCTGGTGCGGGCGTTCGGCCCCGAGGTGCTGCCCGCCGTCTCCGGCGGGCCGGACCGTACGGCGGCGGCGTCCGGCGTACGGGAGATCAGCGTCCCGGTGCCGGCGGCGGGCGGCGGGGACGACGGGGCCGCGGCCAGGCGCGGCTGGGAGCTGGCGCACTGGGCGGTGGCCCGCTCCGGCGGGCTCCGGATCGAGGAGATCGTCCACGGGAACCGGGTCTGGAGCGCCGCCAGGGCCGACGAGGGCTGGCGCACCGAGGACCGTTCCGGGCCGGACGGCGGCGTCCGGCTGCGCGTCGCACGCTGATACGGACGCTCCCCCTCAGGAGGGAGCTTCGCCCGCGCCGCCGGCCGCCCGGCCGAACCGGGCGCGGGGACCGGCCCGGTTCGGGCCGCACCCCTTGGCGGCACTGGGGAGCAACGCTTCGGCGGCCTTCGGCGAGCCTTGGCGAAAGGGTGGCGTTTGCCCGTTTTTATCCATGACTGATAATGCGACGCATTGCTCATTCTTTACCTTGGCCCACCGCAACTTCCCCCGCCCCCCGAGCGGTTGTCACGGCGTCCGACGGCACGGACCGGCGCCACCCGGGGGCCGGTCCATCCGCTCGCCGGACGACAGAGACCCTCCCGGCACTTCCCGTGCCCTTCTCGTCCCAAGGAGCATCATGTCCCTCCCCCTGACCCGTCGGATCGCCCGTGTCGCGCTGATCGTCGCGGCGGGCGCGGCTCCCGTGATCGGCGCGGCCTCGTCCGCGAGCGCCGTGGAGCTCTCGCCGGGCAACCCGCTCGGCGGTGTCTCCGCCGTCGACGCGGGGAGCGTCGCCGCCACCGCCGACGGCACCGCGTCGCAGGGCTCGCAGCTGGTCGGGAACACCGGCGGCGACGCGGTCAAGAAGGCCGTGCCGACCGCGGGCAAGACCGTCGGCAGGGCGGGCAGGACGGCCACCCCCGCCGCCCAGAAGGCCGCCGGGGAGACCGCGGCCACGGCGGGCGGCGTCATCGGCGACACCGCGAGCGGCGCGACCGGGGCCCTTGGCAGCGCCTCCGCCGGCCCGAAGGGCGGCCTGCCCACCGGCCAGCTGCCGGTGGACGCCCTGCCGCTGGGCTGAGCGACGGGCCGAAGGACACGCGAAGGGGCCCGGGAGCCGCACACTCCCGGGCCCCTTCGCGTACGCGTTCTCAGCCGCCGAGGCGCTTGACCGCCGCCTCCACCCGCTCGTCGGTCGCGGTGAAGGCGACCCGGACGAACCGGTCGCCGGCGGGCCCGTAGAAGTCCCCGGGCGCGACCAGGATGCCCAGCCCGGCCAGGTGCGCCACCGTCTCCCAGCACGGCTCGTCGCGGGTGGCCCACAGATACAGGCTGGCCTCGCTGTGCTCGATCCGGAAGCCGTGCCCCTCCAGCGCGCCGCGCAGCGCGGCCCGGCGGGCCGCGTACCGCGCCCGCTGCTCGGCGACATGGGCGTCGTCGCCGAGGGCGGCGACGGTGGCCGCCTGGACCGGCGCGGGGGCCATCATCCCGCCGTGCTTGCGGATCTGGAGCAGCTCGCCCAGCACCCGCTCGTCACCGGCGATGAAGGCGGCACGGTACCCGGCCAGGTTGGAGCGCTTGGAGAGCGAGTGGACGGCGACCACGCCCTCGTACCCGCCGCCGCACACCTCGGGGTGCAGCACCGAGACGGGATCGGCCTCCCAGCCCAGTTCGAGATAGCACTCGTCACTGAAGACGAGCACCCCGTGCTCACGGGCCCAGGCGACGATCCGGACCAGCTCGTCCTTGGCGAGGACGCGACCGGTGGGGTTGGAGGGCGAGTTCAGCCAGAGCAGCTTCAGGCCGGCCGGGTCCAGGGTCGTCGGGTCGTCGTAGGCGACCGCGTTCGCGCCGCAGAGCCGCGCGCCGACCTCGTACGTCGGGTAGGCGAGCCGGGGGTGGGCCACCGTGTCCCCGGGGCCCAGGCCCAGCTGGGTCGGCAGCCAGGCCACCAGCTCCTTGGAGCCGACGACGGGCAGCACATTGGCGTGCGTCACGCCGGTCGCGCCGAGACGCTCCCCCACCCAGCCGGTGAGCGCGTTCCGCAGCGCGACCGTCCCCCACACCGTGGGATAGCCGGGCGAGTCGGCCGCCTCGATCAGCGCCTTCTGGATCAGCTCCGGGACCGGGTCGACCGGCGTCCCCACGGAGAGGTCCACGATGCCGTCGGCGTGCGCCGCGGCCGTCGCCTTATAAGGCTCCAGCCGGTCCCAGGGGAAGACGGGAAGGCGGGAAGAGACTGCGGACACGGGCTTTCTCTCTCTCGTACGCGTGACAGTGGGCCCGGGGCCGCACACGGCCCCGAACACCTCGGTCCCGCACGGACGACGACCGTACGGGACCGGAAGGGGGACGGACTCGCCGAGACGCTAGGCCTGCGGCGGCAGCGAGGCCACGAAGGGGTGGTCGCGCTCGATCAGCCCCAGCTTGGAAGCGCCGCCGGGCGAACCCAGCTCGTCGAAGAACTCGACGTTCGCCTTGTAGTAGTCCTTCCACTCCTCCGGAGTGTCGTCCTCGTAGAAGATCGCCTCAACGGGGCACACCGGCTCGCACGCTCCACAGTCGACGCATTCGTCCGGGTGGATGTACAAGGACCGGGAACCCTCATAGATGCAGTCGACGGGGCACTCCTCGATGCATGCCTTGTCCTTGACGTCGACACAAGGCTGCGCGATGACGTAGGTCACGCTGTCGTTCCTCCTCGGTAGGGCTGGCATTTGCGCGGGAGCGCGGCGTCGTCGATGCCCGCCTCTAGTATCTCCGTTCCTGAGGACGATCCGAACAGGAGGGGCTCGCAGACCTGTGGAATTCATCGGCTCCGGACGACTCGAAGTCCGTATTACACCCCTTGACGTGGGCAAACGGGTATCAATCAGACGCCTTGTCGACATGGCGACCGAGAGCCCCGCCTTCACCGACGCGGTCGGCGTTCTCACATCCTGGGACAACGGTGTGCTGCTGATCACACGGAAGACCGGTGAGGTCGTCAGCGTCCCGGAAGAATCCCTGGTCGCGGGCAAGGTCGTCCCCGCCGCACCCGCCCGCAGACGGGGGCCCGCGACGGACTTCACGGAGCTGACCCGGGTGACCGCGAGGGCCTGGCAGCCGGTGGAGAGCGAACCGCTCGGCGAGTGGCGGCTGCGGGCCGCCGCAGGCTTCACCCGGCGGGCGAACTCGGCGCTGCCGACCGGCGATCCCGGAGTCCCGCTCATCGAAGCGCTGGCACAGGTGAGCGACTGGTACCGGGCCCGGAATCTGCCCCCGTACGTACAGGCCGCGACCGGGGCCGCCGGAACCCAGGAGGCACTCGCCGCCGAACTGGAGGCGCGCGGCTGGCGGCGCGAGGTCTCGGCCGACGTACGGATCGCGGGGCTCGCGCCCGTCGCCGATCTCGACGCCGATGCGGACCGGGTGACCCTGGCGCGCTCCTTCGACGAGGCGTGGCTGCGCCGCTACCAGCGCTCCGGCGAGGCCGGCGCGCATGTGCTGAAGGTGCTGGGCAGCGGCCCCTCCGTGTGGTTCGCCTCGGTGTCCGGCGGCGGCGACGTGCCCGCGGCGATCGGCCGGTGCGTGATCGACGGCCGGTGGGCGGGGTTCATGGCGGTGGAGGTCGACCCGGCCCACCGCAGGCAGGGGCTCGCCACGGCCGTGATGACCGCGCTCGCCCGGCGGGCGCTGGCGGAGGGGGCGTCCGCCGCCTGGCTCCAGGTGGAGACGGACAATGAAGGGGCACGCGCGCTGTACCGGGGCATGGGCTTCGAGACCCACCACAGCTATCACCACTTCCGGCCCGGCCCCTGAAGCCTCCGACAGACGGGTACGAGTGAACATGCACGACGATCGCGCCGAGCACCGGAACCGGTTCGCCGAGGAGGCACGCTCGGAGCACCCCGATCTCTCGCTGCTCGCCCTGCTGATCGGCGCGGTCGCCGATCCGGCGATGGGCGAGACCGGGATCGACGCGGCCCAGATCGAACTGGACCGGCTCGCCGGACAGCTGCCGTACGGGCCGAAGAGCCCGCACGCCTGGGCCGCGGCCCTGGCCGAGCTGCTCGGCGGTCGCGAGGGCTTCCACGGCACCGCCGGCGACTACGAGCACCTGGAGTCCTCCCTGCTCCACGAGGTGCTGCGGCGCCGCCGGGGACTGCCGATCCTGCTCTCCGTGGTCTGGTCGGAGGTGGCCCGGCGGGCCGGGGCCCCGGTGTACGGGGTGGCTCTCCCCGGCCACTTCGTGGTCGGCTTCGGGGAGAGCGACGCCCCCGAGGGGCCGGTGCTCGCGGATCCCTTCGCCGGCGGCAGGCCGCTGTCCGGGACCGACGCCGAGCTGCTGGTGACGGGGGCGACGGGCGCGCCGCTCGACCCCGCCTCGCTGGCCCCGGCGTCCACGCTCGATGTGGTGCTGCGGATCCTGAACAACATCCGCGCCTGGGCGGCGGCCCGGCCGGAGCGCTCGGAGGTCGGCCTCTGGGCGGTGGAGCTGGCGCTGCTGCTGCCCTCCCATCCGGCCCGGTTGCGCTACGAGCGGGCGGAACTGCTGGTGCGGCGCGGGGACTTCCTGACCGGCGCTGCGGAGCTGGAGGCGTACGCCGAGCTGGTGGCGGCGGTGGAGCCGTCGGCCGCCGAGTCGATCCGGGGACGGGCCAGGGCGGCCCGCGCGAGGCTGAACTGAGCG
This sequence comes from Streptomyces amakusaensis, assembly GCF_039532665.1. Lineage (NCBI taxonomy): Bacteria > Bacillati > Actinomycetota > Actinomycetes > Kitasatosporales > Streptomycetaceae > Streptomyces > Streptomyces amakusaensis. Next base: position 163,150 of record NZ_BAAASB010000007.1, read on the forward strand.
CTCACGCCGCTGCCGTACCGGGAGAGCGCGATGCCCGGCCGGGGCCTGACGGCCCGGCCGGGCATCGGATCAGCTCGGATTGAACTCGATTCAGCTCGGGTTCAGCGGAATCTCCACCGTGCGCTCCTGAGGCGTCTTGCCGCGCAGCGCCGGTCCCATCGCCTGGGCGATGTCGGTCGGGCTGAGCTGGTGCTGCTTGCCGTCGCCCTTGGTGATCATCACACCGACGAAGGTCTGCCCCATGAGCCGCTCGATGGCCTCCTTGTCGTAGACCTCGACCAGCTTGCCGTCCACCGGCTTCATGGAGAGGATCTGCGGCAGCGAGATCGAGGGGCCGAAGGGGATGTCCCGGCCGCCGGCCTTGATGGTGATCAGACCGGACATCGCGGGCTCGGCGAACTCCTTCATGGCCCGGTCGATCTCGTCCTGGCCGATCGCCGGCTCGCGCTTGGCGACCGGCAGCTGGACCGCGCTCGGCTTCCCCGTCTCGACCTGGGCGCGGAACGCGTCCTTCACCGAGATCATGGAACGGGAGACGTCCAGCGCCTGGCCCGGCTTCCCGGGGACGGCGACGGCCTTGCCCGGCTCGAACGTGATTGTGCCCTCGACCGCCGAGCCCGACTCGCCCGCGAGGTCGGTGAGCGCGACGCTCAGCTTCTCCTCGTCCACCGGGATCACCGGCTCCACGACCCGCGCGTCGCCGAAGAGCGAACCGATCACCGAGACGGGGTTGTAGTCGCTGCCGGCCGCCTTGCGGACGGTCTCCTGGCTGTCCAGCACCAGACCGGCCTTGTCCGGGGCGAGCTGCGCCTTCTTGCCGCCGACGGTGAGCTGGAGGGGGGTGGCCGCCCGCTTGCCGAGGGCCTGCTCCAGCTTGACGACCGCCTGCTCCTTGGTGCCGCCGCCGATGTCCACGCCGAGGACCGTGGTGCTCTTGGGCACCTCGGAGTGGTTCAGCAGCAGACCGGCGCCGTAGGCGACACCGGCGAGACCGACCACGGCCGCGCCGAGGAGGACCAGCTTGGAGCGGCCCTTCTTCTTCTTGGCGGGCGGGGCGGAACGCGCGGGCGCGGGGGTCGGGGCCGGGAACGGGAACGCGGGGGCGGCGGACCCTTCAGGACCGGCGGGACCCGCCGGACCGCCGGAGCCCCCGGGGCCACCGGCCGAGCCGGGGCCGGGGCCGGGGCCGGGACCGCCGGGGAACGCCGACGCCGGGGAAGCGCCGCCGCCCTTGGCCTTGGGACCGCCCTTGGTCTTGGGACCGCGCGCGCCCGGACCCCGGTGCTCGGCCGGGACGACCGGGATGCCGCTGGTGAGCGTGTCCCCGGAGACCTGGCCGCCGGGGCCGGGTCCGGCCGCCGGTCCGGGAGCGGGCTTCTGCGGGGTCAGCACGGCGGTGTCGTCGGACATCCGGGGCGGGCCGCCCGCCGAGCCGCCGGGGCCCGCCGGAGCGCCCTTGCCGGGGCGCCGGCCCAGCGGCATGGTGCCGCGCGCCGGTCCCGAGGTGGCTCCGGCCGGAGCCGCCGGGCCGTCGGCGGGGACACCGCTGCCCGTCGCCAGATCGCTCAGCGCGCTGCGGGGCTGGGAGGCCTCGGCCGGGTGAGCGCCGCCCTGCGGACCGGGGACCGGGCCCCGGGGCGCGGGCAGCCCGTCCTGCGCGGCGGGCGGCGTGGGCGCGGTGCCCTGGAGGCCCGCCATCATGCCCTGCGCACCGGGCGCGGGACGCCGGGGGGAGGGCAGCGCGTCGGGGCCGGCCGGGGCCTGGGCCTGGAAGGGGTCCTGAGGGCCGGGGGCCGTACCCGCGAAAGCGTCGCCCGGGACCGTGCCCTGGTAGCCGGACGGAATGTCCAGCGGACCCGGCGGCAGCCCGTGCGGGGTCGGCGGAAGGCCCTGGGCGGGCGTCGGAGGCTGCGGAGCGGCCGGGACGCCCGGCGGAGCGGGCTGCGCCGCCGAAGCGTCGGCCCCGGCCGCCGGGGACGGCATGCCGGCCCCATTGGTGGAGCCCCGCCGTGGCGCGAACCAGTCGTTGGGCGCGGCCTTCTCCTCAGCCGGCGCAGCGGCGACCGGCGCGGGGCCGGGGGCCGGTGCGGGCGCGGGCACGGCGGAGCCCGGGGCGTCCGGACCGCCTATCACCGGCATCGCCGCCGTACGCTCGATGTCCGCCTCGGCGGCTCCCGGAGCCCCGGGAGCACCGGCCGCGGAACCGGCCGCGGAATCCGCGTCGGCCATCGGCTTGCGCATCACCACGGGCGGAATCGGCCGCGATCCCGGAATGTTGATCCGGATGCGCGTCGTCAGCGTCGTCTCGGTCTTCGGCTCGGACTTGGTCCTGGCGCCGTCCGCCCGCTGCTCGGGGGACCCGTCGGCGACACCGGCCGCCGCGCCGTCAGGAGTGTCCTGCGTCGATTGCGGGGACGGATACTGGCGCGATCCGTACGGCGGTGTCCCCGAGGGGTACGCGGCTCCACCGCGCCCCTGGGGCCCGGAGGACGAACTGTCAGTTTCACGACTCAAAGCAGGTTCTCCCGGTTGGCTTCGCCGCCCGTTTCTTACTGGATAGCTACTGCTGTGGGCGGCTCGGCGGCGCGCACCACCATACTGGCCGCCACGGACACTGATCTCTGCGACGGTACGGAGCGCCATGACGTCCGGCCGTACGGGCATGGCCGGCACGGGAATGCGACGCTCTCCGTGGCGACACCCTAGTTCGTGTCCTCAACGTTCCGCCTGCCCCCCTGCGAGGCGGGCGACGCCACTTCGACGACACTCCCGGGCGGACCCGGCGAACGCCGGCCCCCCGGGGGTGCCGCACGTCCTTTATCTGTCAAGTCGGGTGATGATGCCGCCCGGTTGCGTCGAACGCGCCATGGTGGCACACATCACAGCGAGGGTCATCCCTCCGATGATGTAGACGATCGGTCCGATCCCGGCGGAGAAGACCCCGTCCCCCTCCGGGCGTCCGCCGCTCAGCCACAGGACGGTGACCAGCCATCCGGCGGCGGACGCGAAGACCGCGAGCTGGGTTCCGACGGCCCGGGCCGAGCCCAGGAAGAGGCCCGCCGAGGCCAGCAGCGCGAGCAGCAGACCGCCGGGGAACCAGGCTCCCTGGACCAGGGATCCGGCCGTGCCGACCACCGCGCCGAGCAGCAGAAGTCCGAGGTACGCGGCGATCCGCAGAGGTCCCGCCGCCTTGGCGCGCCCGTTCCCGCCGGGGGTCTCGCCGGAGGCCCCGCCGGGGGTCCTGTCGGCGCTCATCCGGCGATTCCCGCGAAGAGATCGCGCTCACGTTCGCCGGTGGGCGCGCCGGGCGCGCCCTGGACCAACTCGTAGTACTCGGTCGTGAAGATCGGCTGGGCGAGATGGTTGGAGAGCGCGAAACGGTCGCCGTCGACCACGACTTGGGTGGCGTGGGCGCGCATGGCCGCCGCCTTGGCCCCCGCGTGGGCGGTGCCGTCGATCTCGGTGGTGATCAGCGTGTCGTCCACGACTCCGGGGACGTCGTCGACGCGGGCGACGCCGTCCGCGAACCCCGTCAGCGGCTGGGCGCGCAGGCGCTCGAAGCTCTCCTCGGCCACCGAGCGCGGCACCCGGTTCCAGTAGATCTTCGCGATGGTGTGGGGCTCGCCGAGGTCCTGCCGGTGGCCGGGGTCGGCGGCGAGCGTGGCGGCGAGCGTGGCGACCCGGTGGGCCTGGATGTGGTCGGGGTGGCCGTAGCCGCCGTCGGGGTCGTAGGTGACCAGGACCTGGGGACGCACCGATCGGATGATCTCCACGAGGGGTGCGGCGGCCGTCTCGACGGGGGTGCGCCAGAAGACGCCCTCGCGCTCGTTCTGTCCGACGCCCATCATCCCGGAGTCGCGGAAGCGTCCCCGCCCGCCGAGGAAGCGGTGGTCGGTGACGCCCAGCTCCTTCATCGCGGCGGCCAGTTCGGTCGCCCGGTACGGGCCCAGCCGGTCCTCGCGGTCGGAGGTGAGGGCGGCGAGTTCCGGCGGGATGACCTCGCCCTCTTCTCCGAGGGTGCAGGTCACCAGGGTGACCTGGGCGCCCGATGCGGCGTACCTGGCCATCGTCGCGCCATTGTTGATCGACTCGTCGTCGGGGTGCGCGTGCACCAGGAGCAGACGACGGGCGGAAGGATCCTTCATGGGGACACCCTACGAGGCAAGGGGGTGCCGCCGCGCCGGCTCGGCGAGCCGGCGGTCCTTACGGGTGTTTGCGGGTGGGACGGGTCAGAACTTGAAGTCGCCGATCATCCCCGCCACGTTCGACGTCAGATCGGCGATCGTCGGCGCGATGGACGAGCTGGCGAGATAGAACCCGAGCAACATGCAGACCGCGGCATGTCCCCCCTTGAGTCCGGACTTCCGGATCAGCAGGAAGACGATGATCGCCAGCAGCAGCACCGCCGAAATCGAGAGTGCCACGGCGGTTCACCTCCACAGATATTCGGTCGGGACAGGCAGCTTGCATGTGCCAGATGGTTCTACCCACCTTGCGCTACGGATCATAACTATCCGTGCGAACGCATTGATCGGTGCACGGCAGCACACGGGGGCGCACGACCGACGGGAGTGTCTTCAATGTGACGTCGTCCGACCGGAATACGAGCGCCGGTGGCGGGAAGGGGAGTTGGGCGCAGGGCGGACCGTCCCCGCCGGGGCCCGGTCGGGCCTCCTCGGCGAGCTCTCAGATCTGGCCGAATCTTTTCCCTGACTCCGGACCCGGGCCGGGACCCGGCCACGGCCCCGGGCGGGCCCGACCGTCCGGAAGTGACATGACGGACTTCCGGACGGTCCACGGCACCCGCACGGCCGTACGCGCCCCAGCCTGGCGAGTCCGTGTGTCGGGCCGGCGACGGGCGCGTTGCCCCGGCGTAAAAGAGGCCGCTCAGACGCTCGGGCGCGAGGGGGAGCGGGCGCTCGGGCGGGCTCGGGCGCTCAGCCGCTCGGACCGCTCAGTCGCTCGGGCCGGCGGTCGGCACGACCCGCTTCTCCTCGGCGAAGTGACAGGCCGAGGGGTGTTTCGCCGGGCCTTCGGCGAGCCTGAACTCGGCGGGGACCGCGAGCAGGGGCACCTCCAGGGCGCATCTCTCCCGCGCCTTCCAGCAGCGGGTGCGGAAGCGGCAGCCGGAGGGGATGTGCGCGGGCGAGGGGACGTCGCCGCCGAGCAGGATCCGTTCACGGTGCTCACGGGCGAGCGGGTCCGGCACGGGCACGGCGGAGAGCAGGGCCTGGGTGTACGGGTGGGTGGGGTGGTCGTAGATCTCCTCGTCGCGGCCCAGCTCCACCACCCGTCCGAGGTACATCACACCGACCCGGTCGGAGATGTGGCGGACGATCGACAGGTCGTGGGAGATGAAGACGAGGCTGAGGCCCAGTTCCCGCTGGAGCGCGGCGAGCAGATTGATGACCTGGGCCTGGACGGAGACGTCGAGCGCCGAGACGGGCTCGTCGGCGACAATGATCTCCGGCCGGAGCGCCAGTCCCCGGGCGATGCCGATGCGCTGCCGCTGGCCGCCGCTGAACTGGTGGGGATAGCGGTTGATGTACTCGGGGTTGAGTCCGACCACGTCGAGCAGTTCGCGCACCCTGCGCCCGCGGTCGCCCTTGGGGGCCACTTCGGGGTGGATGTCGAACGGTTCGCCGATGATGTCGCCGACGGTCATCCGGGGGTTGAGCGAGGTGTACGGGTCCTGGAAGACCATCTGGATATTGCGGCGCACGCGCTTCAGGGCGCGGCCGGAGAGCTTGGTGACGTCCTCGCCCTTGTAGCGGAGCACCCCGGCGGTGGGGCGTTCGAGGTGGACGATCATCTTGGCGAGGGTGGACTTCCCGCAGCCGGACTCGCCCACGATGCCGAGGGTCTCGCCGGGCAGCAGATCGAGGTCGACGCCGTCGACGGCCTTGACCGCGCCGATCTGCTTCTTGAACAGGATGCCCCGGGTGAGCGGGTAGTGCTTGACCAGTCCGCGCATTTCGAGGATCGGCTCAGTCATCGGCCTGCTCCTCGCTCGTGGCCCCGGGTTCTCCCCCGGGCTTTTCGCCGGGCTTTTCGCCGGGCTTCTCCCGGCCGAGCGTCTCCCGCCAGAAGTGGCAGGCGCTGCGGCGCCCGGGGGCGACCTCGTACAGCGGTGGTTCGTCGGTGCGGCAGATGTCCTGGGCGATGGGGCAGCGGGGGTTGAAGGCGCAGCCGGGCGGGATGCGCGTGAGATTGGGCGGCAGGCCCTTGATGGCGTACAGCTCCCGGCCCTTCTGGTCCAGGCGGGGGATCGATTCGAGCAGGCCCCGGGTGTAGGGGTGGGCGGGGGCGCGGTAGATGTCGTGGACGGGGGCGGTCTCCACGATCCGGCCCGCGTACATCACCGCGATCCGGTCGGCGACGTCGGCGACGACTCCGAGGTCGTGGGTGATGAGGATCAGCCCCATGTTCAGCTCGCGCTGGAGCCCGGCGAGCAGCTCCATCACCTGGGCCTGGACGGTGACGTCGAGGGCGGTGGTGGGCTCGTCGGCGATGATCAGGGCGGGCTCCAGGGCCAGCGCCATGGCGATCATGATGCGCTGGCGCATGCCGCCGGAGAACTGGTGGGGGTACTGCCGTACGCGTTCCTCCGCGCCGGGGATGCCGACCCGCTCCATCAGCTCGACGGCGCGGGCGCGGGCCGCCTTGCGGGACAGTCCCCGGTGGACGGTGAACATCTCGCCGAGCTGGTCGCCGACGTTGAGCACCGGGTTGAGCGAGGAGAGGGCGTCCTGGAAGATCATCGCCATTCCCGCGCCGCGGATCCTCCGCCGCTGTTCCTCCTTGAGTTTCAGCAGGTCCTCGCCCTGGAAGAGGATCTGGCCGCCGGTGATCCGGCCCGGGGGCGTGTCGAGGATGCCCATGACGGCCTGGGCGGTGACGGACTTCCCGGATCCCGACTCGCCGAGGACGGCGAGGGTCCGGCCCTCCTCGACGGTGTAGTCGACGCCGTTGACGGCCCGGGCGACCCCTTCCCTGGTACGGAACTCGACGTGAAGATCTCGTACTTCGAGCAGCATCGCGGGCTCCTCAGCGCAGCTTGGGGTCGAGGGCGTCGCGCACCGCGTCGCCGAGCATGATGAACGCGAGCACGGTGACGGCCAGCGCGCCGGCCGGCCAGAGCAGCATGTGCGGGGCGTTGCGGATGTAGGGCGAGGCGGAGGAGATGTCGATGCCCCAGGAGACGGTGGGCGGTCTCAGTCCGACGCCGAGGTAGGAGAGGGTCGCCTCCAGGGAGATGTAGGTGCCCAGCGCGATGGTGGCGACGACGATGACGGGGGCGATCGCGTTGGGCGCGATGTGGCGGAGCAGCATCCGGGCGTTGGACGCGCCGAGGGCGCGGGCGGCCTGGACGTAGTCGTTGTGTTTGGCGGTGATGACCGAGCCCCGGGCGATGCGGGAGATCTGGGGCCAGCCGAGCAGCACCATGAATCCGACGACGGGCCAGACGGTGGTGGACTGGACGACGGAGAGGAGGACGAGTCCGCCGAGGATGACGGGGATGGCGAAGAAGACGTCGGTGAGCCGGGAGAGCACGGCGTCCGGCGCTCCCCCGTAGAAGCCCGCGAGCCCGCCGAGGGCGCAGCCGAGGAGCGCGACGCCGAGGGTGGCGCAGACGCCGACGGTGACGGAGGTGCGCGCGCCGTAGACGGTACGGGTGTAGACGTCGCAGCCCTGGCCGTTGAAGCCGAAGGGGTGGCCGGGCTGGGAGCCCTCCTGGGCCTTGGCCAGATCGCACTGGAGGGGGTTTCCGGAGGCGATCAGGGAGGGCCAGATCGCGATGGTCACCAGGAAGAGGATGAACAGCGCGGAGAGGATGAAGACGGGGTTGCGGCGCAGATCGCGCCAGGCGTCGGACCAGAGGCTGCGGGCCTTCTCCGGGCCGGTGCCGAGGGGTCCGCCGGGGAGGTGTTCCAGGCTCTCGCCCTCGCCGGTGGCGAGGTCCATCGTGCCGCCCGCGCCGGTCGGCGCGATGGCTCCTTGGTCGTCGAACGGCGGCTCAGGCATAGCGGATCCTCGGGTCGAGTACGGCGTACAGCAGGTCCACGAGCAGATTCGCCAGGAGGAAGACCAGCACCAGCACGGTGACGAAGCCGACGACGGTCTGGGTGCTCTGGCGGAGGATGCCTTGGTAGAGCTGGTAGCCGACGCCGTGGATGTTGAAGATGCGCTCGGTGACGATCGCTCCGCCCATCAGCGCGCCGATGTCGGTGCCGATGAAGGTGACGACGGGGATGAGGGAGTTGCGGAGCAGATGGCGGGTGATGACCCGGCGGTGGGGCAGGCCCTTGGCCTTGGCGGTGCGGACGTAGTCGGAGCGGGCGTTCTCGGCGATGGAGGTCCGGGTGAGCCGGGTGACGTAGGCGAGCGAGACGGAGGCGAGGACCAGGCCGGGGACGATCAGCTCGTCGAGGGGGGCGGCGGGTGAGACGGCGGGCTTGATGATGCCCCATTCGACGCCGAGGAGGAGCTGGAGCAGCAGGCCGGTGACGAAGGTGGGGACGGAGATGACGACGAGGGTGAGCAGGAGGACGGAGGTGTCGACGGGGCGGCCCCGGCGCAGTCCGGTGATCACTCCGAGGGTGATGCCGATGACGATCTCGAAGAAGATCGCGACCAGGGTGAGCCGGATGGTGACCGGGAAGGCGTCGGCCATCAGCTCGATGACGGGCTGGCCGTTGAAGGCGGTGCCGAAGTCGCCGGTGAAGACGTTGCCCATGTAGGTGAGGTATTGCTGCCACACCGGCTTGTCGAGGCCGAACTCCTTGCGCAGCTGGGCGGCGGTGGCGGGGTCGCAGGCCCGCTGGCCGCAGAGGCCCTGGACGGGGTCGCCCATCACATTGACCATGAGGAAGATCAGCAGCGTGGCGCCGAAGAAGACGGGGATCATCTGCAGCAGCCGCCGGATCACATAACGTCCCATCAGGGGCTCCCGGGGTCGTGGTCACGGTGGAAGGGGTGGTCCGGCGGGGCGGGCGCGGGGGCCGGGGCCTTCCGGTCAGGCGACCTTGATCTCGTTGTAGACCGGGACGCTGAACGGGTTCAGGGCGACGTTGGAGATGCGGTGCGAGTAGCCGGCGCTGCCGTTCTGGTACCAGAGCGGGATGGCCGCCATCTGATCGCGCAGGACCTCTTCGGCCTGCTGGAAGAGGGCCACGGCCTTGGCGGTGTCGCTCTCGGCGTTGGCCCGGTCGACGAGGCGGTCGAAGTCCTTGTTGCTCCACTTGCCGTCGTTGGAGGAGGCGTTGGTGTAGTAGAGCGGCTGGAGGAAGTTCTGGATCAGCGGGTAGTCCATCTGCCAGCCGGCCCGGAAGGGGCCGGGCATCTTGGACTGGGTGATCTGGCCGCGGAAGTCGGCGAAGGTGCCGATGGGGTTGCCGACGCACGCCTGGTCCTCGCCGAGGGCGTTGTTGATGCTGTTGCAGACGGCGTCGACCCAGTCCTTGTGGGAGCCGGTGTCCGCGTTGTAGGTGATCTTCATCTGGCCGCCGGGGATGCCGCCTGCCTCGTCGATCAGTTTCTTCGCCTCGGCGGGGTCGTACGCGCAGGAGTCGCCGCAGAGGGTGTCCTGGAAGCCGCCCTCGGTGCCGAGTACGGGGGAGGTCCAGTCCTTGGCGGGGGTGCGGGTCTTCTGGAAGATGGTGTCGGTGATCTGCTGCCGGTTGATCGCCCGGGAGAGCCCGGTGCGGAGCTTCGCGCCGTCGGGGGCGTTCCATGCCTGGTCGTAGTAGGGGAAGGCGAGGGTCTGGATGATGCCGGCGGGGGTGTTGATGTACCGGCCGTCCAGGTCGGTCTTCACGTTCTTGAGCTGGGCGGCGGGTACGTCGTCGACGAGGTCGAGGTTGCCGGCGAGGAGATTGGTGTAGGCGGTGTTGTTGTCGGTGTAGACGACGAGGTCGACTCCCCCGTTGAGGGCCTTGTCGGAGCCGGGGTAGCCGTCCCATCTCCGCAGGGACATCTGCGAGCCCCTGGCGTACGCGTCGACGGTGTACGGGCCGTTGCCGACGGGTTTGGCGAGCCAGCCGGCGTGGTCGTCGAAGAACGCCCTGGGCAGCGGGGCGAAGGCGGCGTAGCCGAGGGTGTCGGGCCAGGTGGAGAACTTCTGGCTGAGTTTGACGGTGAAGGTCCGCTCGCCGGTGATCTTGAGGCCGGAGAGGGTGGTGGCGGTGGGGTCGCCGGAGTCGGGGTGGAGCGCGGTGTAGCCGTCGATGTAGCCGAAGAAGTAGGCGTTGCGCTGGTTGTTGCGGAGGTCCGCGCCGTAGTTCCAGGCGTCGACGAAGGAGCGGGCGGTGACCTTCTCGCCGTTGCTGAAGGTCCAGCCGTCCTTGACGGTGATGGCGAAGTTGACGGAGTCGGAGGTGTCGATCCTCTCGGCGAGCATGTCCTTGGCCTCGCCGGTCTTGGGGTCGTATCTCTTGAGCCCCCGGAAGACCATGTCGAGGACCTTGCCGCCCTGCACCTCATTGGTGTTCGCGGGCTCCAGCGGGTTCTGCGGGTCGCCCCAGGAGGCGCTGACGACGCCGTTCACCCCGCTGCCGCTCGCGCCGCCCCCGCCGCAGGCCGTCGCCGTGAGGGCGGCGGCCACCGCGCAGACGGCCCAGGTGGCGTGCTTGGCTCCACGCATGGATGCCTCCTCGGTCCGCGGTGTCGCTCAGGGCCTGCCGTTGGACCGAATATCACCCCGAAGTATGGCGATCCGCATGCCGGACACCGCCGGACGGACGAGCGCGGGGGCGCAGGGGGGCGTCAGGGGGCGGGGGCCGGGGTGACCGGCAGGGTCACCTCCCAGGTGTCCGCGGCGAAGTGCTGCGCCATGCCGTGCGCCTCGTACAGCCGCAGCGCGCCCGTCTCGTTCCCGGTGTCCACGCCGAGGCCGATCTCGGCGCGGCCCAGCCCCGCGTACACCCCGAAGGCGTGGCGCAGCAGATACGAGGCGATGCCCCGGCCCCGGGCCCGCTCGCGCACCCCGAGGCTGTTGATCCAGCCCTGGGCCTCGCGGTGGTTCGAGGTCACCATCACGGCGACGTCACCGGAACCGGAGCCGGGGCCGGGGCCGGAAGCCTGGCCGTCGCCGTCGCCGTCGCCGTCGAGAGAGGCGATCCACACCAGCGACCAGTCGATCAGCTCGCCGAGGTCGTCGAGCCACTGCCGATAGGTGCGCGGCTGGTGGTCGAAGTGCCGGGCGAAGGTGTCCTGGATCAGCTCGTGGGCGATGACGCGGTCGGCCTCGTCGCGGCAGTCGCGCAGGGTGAGGCCCGGCGGGGGCGCGGGCACGGGTTCGGCGGCGGGGTCGAGCGGGCGGGTGAGCACGTGGTAGCGGCGCACGGTGCGCCAGCCCCGGCGGAGGGGGATCGCGGTGTCCAGGGTGGGGTGCGCGTTCAGATGCAGATGGACGACGGCCCGGTCCGCGCCGTTGCCCGCCGCCCGCCGGGCCGCCTGGGCCTCCATCAGCTCGAAGAGCCGCTCCGCCGCGTCCTGGTGGTCCGGGAGGATGTACTGGTCCATGTCGATGCGCTCGGCGCCGGAGTCGTCCCACATCAGTCCGTACCCGACCGGCTCGCCGCCGGCGAGCGCCAGCCAGGAGTTGTCGGGGAGGCCTGCTTCGGGGTGGGAGAGATCGGCCTCGACGGAGCGCAGGTCGGTCTCCGCCCGGCCGATCTCGATCATGTCCACGGCGTTGAGGAGGCGGCAGATCGCCGGCGCGTCCCCGGGGACCACAGGTCTGATGGTGAGATCGTCCATCGGATCACTGTCGGGGGTGCGCGACCGGCCGTGCAACGCGTTTTCCGCCCGCCGGAGCCAGCCGGAAGCCCGTCTGGGCCCGCCGGAGGCTCCCGGACATGGCGAAGGGCCCCGGGCCGCCCGTACGGCGGCCCGGGGCCCTTCCCCGCCCCGGAATCAGTCCTTGGCGGTGTGTCCTTCTTCCAGCGCGGCGAGCGCGGGGTCCATCACGACGTCCTTGCCGCGGGAGAGCGTGGGCTCCTCCGGGAAGTGGCAGGCGGTCAGGTGACCCTCGCGGTTGCCGGAGATCTGCACCAGCGGCGGGTCCTCCGACGCGCACTTCTCCGTCGCCTTCCAGCAGCGGGTGCGGAAGCGGCAGCCGGACGGCGGCATGATCGGCGAGGGGACGTCCCCGGAGAGCCGGATGCGGTCCTTCTTCGACGCGTCCACGTCCGCCTCGGGCACGGCCGAGAGCAGGGCGTGGGTGTACGGGTGCCGGGGCCGGGTGTAGAGGGAGTCGCGGTCGGCGACCTCCACCACCTTGCCCAGGTACATCACGGCCACGCGCTGCGAGAAGTGCCGGACGATCGCCAGGTCGTGGGCGATGAACATGAAGGCGATGCCCAGCTCGCTCTGCACCTTCTGGAGCAGATTGACGACCTGTGCCTGGATCGAGACGTCCAGCGCCGAGACGGGCTCGTCCGCGACGATCAGCTTCGGCTCCAGCGCGAGGGCCCGCGCCACGCCGATGCGCTGCCGCTGACCGCCGGAGAACTCGTGCGGGAAGCGGTTGTAGTGCTCGGGGTTGAGACCGACGGTCTCCAGCAGCTCCCGCACCCGGGTCTCACGACCGCCGGGCGGGTTGATGTTGTTGACCTCCATCGGGCTCTTGATGATGGTGCCGACGGTCTGCCTCGGGTTCAGCGAGGAGAACGGGTCCTGGAAGATCATCTGGATCTCGGACCGGATCGGCGCCAGCTGCTTGCGGCCCGCGTGGGTGATGTCCTGACCGGCGTAGGTGATCTTGCCGCCGGTGGGCTCCAGCAGCCGGGTGACCAGCCGTCCGGTGGTGGACTTGCCACAGCCGGACTCGCCGACGACGCCGAGAGCCTCGCCCGGGTAGATCTGGAGGTCGACACCGTCGACCGCCTTGACCGCGCCGACCTGCTTGCGGAAGGGGAAACCGCCGTAGATCGGGAAGTGCTTCTCCAGTCCCTCGACGGAGAGAAGCGGCTCGCCCGGCCCGGCGTCCGTTGATCCCTGCTGATGCGGCAGGGTGACATTCTTGCTCATGTCTCTGCGTCTCCCTAGCCCAGCCTGGGCTTGATCTGATCGATGAAGATGGTCTGCTTCTGCTCGGCCGAGAGGTGGCAGGCAGCGGCCCGTCCGGTGGCCAGCTGCGGCTTCTCGCTCGAGCACAGCCCGCCGTCCACCTCGTCCGTGAAGGCGCAACGCGGGTGGAAGGCACAGCCCGGAGGCGGGTTGAGAAGGCTCGGCGGGGATCCGGGGATCGGCACCAGCGGCTCGTCGAGGTCGCCCCCGAGGCGCGGCATCGAGCTGAGCAGGCCCCAGGTGTAGGGGTGCTTGGGCGTCTGGAGCACCTCGCGGACGCTGCCGCGCTCCACGGCCCGGCCGCCGTACATCACCAGCAGGTCGTCGGCCATGTTGGCGATGACGCCCAGGTCGTGGGTGATGAAGATGATCGCCGAGCCGAACTCCTGCTGAAGGTCCTTGAGCAGATCGAGGATCTGGGCCTGGACGGTCACATCGAGCGCGGTGGTCGGCTCGTCGGCGATCAGGAGGTCGGGGTCGCAGATCAGCGCCATGGCGATCATCGCGCGCTGGCGCATACCGCCGGAGAACTGGTGCGGGTAGTCGTTGAAGCGCGTCGCGGGCTGCGGGATGCCGACCTTGTCGAGCATCTCGATGGCCCGTGCCTTCGCCTCCTTCTTGGAGGCGCCGGTGTGCTTCATGAACGGCTCGGCGATCTGCCGTCCGACCGTGTAGTACGGCGAGAGCGCGGTCAGCGGGTCCTGGAAGATCATCGCGGCCTTGTTGCCGCGGATCTTCTCCATCTCCTTCTCGGAGGCGCTGACCAGCTCCTGGCCGTCCAGGATGATCTCGCCCTCGACGGCGGAGCTCTTCGGGTTGTGCAGTCCGAGCACCGCGAGGTTGGTCACGGACTTTCCGGAGCCCGACTCGCCCACGATGCCCAGGGTCTTGCCGCGCTCGACGTCGAAGGAGAGGCCGCTGACCGCGTTGACGATGCCGTCCTCGGTGGAGAACCGCACCCGCAGGTCGCGAACCGAGAGGAAGGCCTCCGGCCCGGTCGGGGCCGGTGTGTCTTCGGTCTTGGTCAGTGTGGTCACGGTCGTTCTCCTAGGCGAGGCGCACGCGCGGGTCGATGTAGGCATAGGCGAGGTCGACGATGATGTTCAGGATCAGGATGAAGAACGCTCCGAACAGCATCACCCCCATCGTCAGCGGCAGGTCCTTGCTGAGCGAGGAGTTCACGGCGAGACGGCCGATGCCGGCCAGGTCGAAGGTGAACTCGGTGACGACCGCGCCGGCGAGCAGACCGCTCAGGTCCATGCCGAGGATGGTCACGATGGGAGTCAGCGAACCGCGCCAGGCATAACGGAAGAATACGTAGCCCTGCTTCATGCCCTTGGCCCGGGCGGTGCGGACGTGCTCCTCCTGCAGCTGCTCGATCATGGTCGAGCGCGCCATACGCGTGTACTGGGCGGTGAAGATGGTCGCCATGACCGCCCAGGGGATCAGCAGACCCAGGGCCCAGGCCGCCGGATTCTCGGTGAACGGCACGTACTTGGGATTCTCCAGCCAGCCCGTGCTGTAGACGAAGATGCCGAGGACGATCGGCCCCAGGAAGTAGATCTGGAAAGAGCTGAGGACCATCGAGGTGCTGCTGACCAGCTTGTCGATCCAGGTGCCGCGCTTCCAGGCGGCGAGCAGACCCGATCCGAGTCCGAGCACCAGGAAGATGACCAGACCACCGACGGTCAGGGAGAGCGTCAGCGGGAAACGGTCGACGATGGAGGCCCAGACGAATTCACTCGTCTCGAAAGAGACACCCAGACACGGCGCGGGGCAGTGCCCGGTGGCGAAGTCACGGCCGGTCAGGATGCCGCCCATGAACTCCCAGAACTGGGTGGTGATGGGCTTGTCGAGGCCGAGATTCTCACGGATGACCGCGATGCTCTGCGGCGAGCAGTTCTTGCCGCAGGCGAGCTCGGCGAAGTCCTGAGGAATTGTGTAGAACAGGAAGAACGTGAACGCGCCGATCAGAAACATGATCACTACGGCGCCGGTCAACCTGCGGAGAAGGAACTGAAGCATCGCGGGAGGCTGCTCTCTTCGGTAGGCGGCGGGGGTTGTGAGAAAAAGGGCCCGTGGGGGTGCGCTCCGCCTGGCGCGCACCCCCACGGATCAACCGTGAGCCGGTGAGGTGTGGACCGGGGTTACGGGTTCTTCAGGAACAGGTCGTTGATGTCGATGTAGCTCGACTCAACGCTGTACTTGACGCCGCCGACATTCGAACCGGTCAGCTGGATCTGCTTCGAGTAGTAGACCGGGGCAGCCGGGTTGATCTCTTCCACGATGCGCTTGTGGATCTCGGTCCACTTCTTCGCGGCAGCCGCGGGCTCCAGCGTCAGAGCCTCGTCGATGCCCTTGTTGACCTGCTCGTCGTTGATGTGCGAGTAGTTCGACGCACCGTCGGAGATCAGGTCACCGTCGTAGACGGGGGTGATGACGGTGGAGGGCGACGGCCAGTCCTGGCCCCAGCCGCTCATGTACAGGTCGAACGGGTTGTCCAGCTTGCCGATCTGCTGGTAGTACGTCGCGCGGTCGATCTCCTTGGCCTGCACGTCGAAGCCGAGCTTCTCCAGCATGCCACGGACGACGACCATCTGCTTCTGGCTGCGCGGGGCGCTGGAGTACGCGTAGGTCAGCTTGGTGCCGGCCTTGACACCCGCCTCCTTCAGCAGCTCCTTGGCCTTGGCCAGGTCACCGTTCGGCTTCTTCAGCTTGCCGAAGGGGTCGTACGAGGGGTCGAAGCCCGGCAGGGTCGGACCCATCAGACCGCCTGCCAGCTCGCCGCCGTACTTGCCGCCGTCCTGCGCGATCATGCGCTGGCTCGGCATCGCGTGCGTGATGGCGTCGCGGACCTTCTTGTCCTTCATCTTGTCCAGGTTGAAGGACAGCTGCCAGACGTAGGGCTGGTAGCCCTTGATGCTGCGCTTGTTGACGTCAGGCTTGGAGATGACGTCCTTGATCATGGTCGGGTCGACCTGGTCGGTCCACTGGATGGCGTTCTTGGCGTCACCCTGGTCCGCGATCAGGCGCTTGCTCTGGCTGGCCTGGTCGATGGTGAGCGAGAAGTCGTAGCCGTCCACGTACTGGTGGCGGACGGAGTCGGTCTTCGGGTCCCAGTTGGTGTTCTTGACCAGCTTGAGGGACTTGCCCGGCTTGTACTCGGCGATCTTGTAGGGGCCGAGGGCGACCGGGGCCTTGTCGTACTTCGCCTTGGTGTCGGCCTTCTCCGGAACGACGGAGTAGCCGGCCATCGCGAGGGCCTGCGGCAGGTCGGGCTGCGCCTGCTTGAACTTGAAGACCACGGTCTTCGCGTCCGGGGTCGCGAGCACGCTGTCCGGGAGGTGCTTGCCCTTGTAGGGGCCGTCCGGGAGCGCCTTGCGGTAGTCGTCGCCGGAGAGCCAGCTCTGGACGTAGGGCGGGCCGTCGAAGATCACCTTCGAGTACATGCGCTCGATGGAGTGACGGACGTCGGCGGACGTGATGGCGTTGCCATTCTGGTCCTTGATGCCGTCCTTGAGCGTGTACGTCCAGACCTTGCCGCCCTCGGACGGGGTGCCCGAGTCGGTGGCGATGTCGCCGACGACGGTCAGGTTGCCCTTGTCGTCCTCCTGGAAGTTGGTCAGACCCCGGTGGAGCAGGTTGGCCAGCTGACCCGCGTCACTGACGTAGATCTGACCCGGGTCCATGTGGCTCATGTCGGACTCCATCAGCACGTTGATCGTGCCGCCCGACTTGGCGCCCGGAACCTCGGCCGCGGGGCCGGTGGACTCCGCCGCCTTGGCGTAGACAACCGGCTTCGACTGCGAGGCCGCGTCCTTCTGGCTCTTGGACTCGTCCTTGGTGTTGTCGGCTTCGTTCTTGGAGCACCCGGTGAGCGCCAGGGAGCCGGCCGCGGCGGCCACGACTATGACGCGCGCGGAACGTGAGCGAAGGGGCTTCATGATGCGCGTTGCACCTACCTGTCCGTTGTTATCCATCAAGAGCTGCCATGACCGACCGGTTGCCCGGCGACGCGGGGGCGGCAGCCACCCCCGCCCAAGGACGTCATCGTCCGGTCTTGGGGTCGAACGCGTCCCGGACGGAGTCGCCGAGAAGGTTGAAGGCGAGAACGAAGATCACCATGGCGACGCCGGGGAAGAACATGAACGCGGGGTTCTGCTCGTAGACCTTGGCACCGATGGCGAACATGCGTCCCCAGTCCGGGGTGGGCTCCACAAAGCCGACGCCTACGTACGAGAGGAAGGCGATCGTCAGGATGGAGCTCGGAAGGGTGTAGGTGCCCTGCACCAGGATCGGCGTGACGATGTTGGGCAGGATCTCCTTGCGGACGATCCGCCAGCGGGAGGCTCCGGAGACCTTGGCGGCCTCCACGAACTCGCGCTCACGCAGGGACAGTACGGAGCTGCGCACCAGACGGGCCATGCCCATCCAGCCCAGGAACCACATCACCAGGATGATCGAGACGGCGCGCAGATAGGTGGGGGTCTCGTCCGTCGGGGAGACGAACAGCGCGGTCACGACGGGCATGAAGGCGATGAAGAACAGCTGGTTCGGGAAGGCGAGGAAGAAGTCCGTCGTCCGGCCGATCCAGTAGTCCGCCTTGCCGCCGAAGTAGCCGCCGACCATGCCGATGATCACGCCGGTCATCACGGCCAGGAAGGTGATGACGAGCGCCATGTAGAGCGAGGTGCGCATGCCGTAGAGCAGCATGGTGAACACATCGCGACCCAGCTCCGGCTCGATGCCGAACCAGAAGTCCCCGGAGACTCCGCCGAAGGTGCCCACGGGCATCGAGAAGTCGTCGAGCAGCTCGGGGAACTCGTCCGGGTAGAGCGTGTACGGATCCTTGCCGTACAGCTTGGAGATCACGGGCGCCAGTGCGGCGATCGCGAAGAAGAAGATGACGACGCCGGCGGAGATCATGCCGACACGGTCGCGCTTGAAGCGCGACCACATCAGCTGACCGGGCGAGCGACCGGTGTGGTTGTTGCCGTCCGCGGCGTCGTTCTTGGTCGCGGTCTCTTTGTCCAAGGCGACAGAGGCTTCCGTGACCTCGGCCTCGATTGGACTGGTCATGATGTGTCCATTCACGGGTGTCGGGTGACCCGCGATCCTGCGCACGTCGGCGGTGACGGTCGAGTGGGTGCACTCGTACCGTCGGTTCCGCCGCCGTATGACGATCCCCTCGCCGGCCGCACCGCCCTTGGCGGGCGGCCGGCCGTACTGCCTACGCCTGTGGATCAGCCACGGGCGTATCAGCTGGAAAGTGCGTCAATGGGGATAGATTCCACCCTCAGGAGCGCGAGCCGAGCGGTTGACCGGGGCTCAGGATCGGCGGCCGACGTCGGCGGCCTGACCGGATGGAATGCGCTGGAAACCGGCCGTACAAGCCATCTGTGACGACCCGACCCCACTGGCGCTCGTGGCACCGCGCATGGGTTCCTCCTCATGAGTCCACGTGTTCACTGCAAGGCTGGGCACAAGACACCCACCGACACCCCTGACGGCGAAGAGCTGTACCCCGTGTGCTCGTGAGTCGGCGCTCCCCACAGCGCATGACCCGTTGACCCGAGCTCAGTGAAGCCAACTATTGGGTAAGTTCGGGCTGTAAACCACACTTAAAGCATCTCGTTTTGGCAACATCAGTGCAGGCCCGGGGACCACAATTCGGACAAAGGGATCGCAGACAGACACCCCCGAAACGGACTGTTAATGCAGGTTTCCGGTGAGCTACGCCCGATAGTCGGACAGACGGGGTAGGAAAACCTGTTGACGGGCTTCCGGCGACCGCTGGCCCAAACTGTCAGTTTCCCACGGGACGGGCGAACGAGAACGGCCCGGGTGGCCCCTCGTGGAGGGGTCACCCGGGCCGTTTTCAGCCAGAAGGGCCCCTGACGCGCTCGGAGCGCGTCAGGGGGTGTCCGGAGCCTGTGGCCGTGTCTGTCAGCCGTGCTTGGCGCGGGAGGCGGCGCGGGCGCGCTCGCGGCCGTCCAGGTTGACCTTGCGGATGCGCACGGCCTCCGGGGTCACCTCGACGCACTCGTCGTCGCGGCAGAACTCCAGCGACTGCTCCAGCGACAGCTTGCGCGGCGGAACGATCGCCTCGAAGGAGTCGGCCGAGGAGGAGCGCATGTTGGTGAGCTTCTTCTCCTTGGTGATGTTCACGTCCATGTCGTCGGCGCGGGAGTTCTCGCCGACGATCATGCCCTCGTAGACCTCGGTGCCGGGCTCGGTGAAGAGCACACCGCGCTCCTGGAGGTTGGTCATCGCGAAGGCGGTGACCGCGCCCGAGCGGTCGGCGACCAGCGAGCCGTTGTTACGGGTCTTGAGCTCGCCGAACCACGCCTCGTGGCCCTCGTGGATGGAGTGGGCGATGCCGGTGCCGCGGGTGTTGGTCAGGAACTCCGTACGGAAGCCGATGAGGCCCCGGGACGGGACGACGAACTCCATGCGGACCCAGCCGGAGCCGTGGTTGGACATGTTGTCCATCCGGCCCTTGCGGGTGCCCATGAGCTGCGTGACCGCGCCCATGTGCTCCTCGGGGACGTCGACCGTGAGGCGCTCGACCGGCTCGTGGACCTTGCCGTCGACCAGCTTGGTGACCACCTGGGGCTTGCCGATGGTCAGCTCGAAGCCCTCGCGGCGCATCTGCTCGACCAGGATGGCCAGCGCCAGCTCACCGCGGCCCTGCACCTCCCAGGCGTCCGGACGCTCGGTCTCCAGAACACGGAGCGAGACGTTTCCGACCAGCTCGCGCTCCAGCCGGTCCTTGACCTGGCGGGCGGTGACCTTGCGGTCCTTGACCGCGGCCTTGTTGTCCGCGCCCTTGCCGGTGCCGCCCCGGCCGACCAGCGGCGAGGTGTTGGTGCCGACGGTCATGGAGATGGCGGGCTCGTCCACCGTGATCAGCGGCAGCGCGATCGGGTTCTCCGGGTCGGCCAGCGTCTCGCCGATCATGATGTCCGGGATGCCCGCGACGGCGCAGATGTCGCCGGGACCGGCCACCTCGGCCGGCTTGCGGGTGAGCGCCTCGGTCATCATCAGCTCGGAGATGCGGACATTGGCGATGGTGCCGTCCCGCTTGATCCAGGCGACGGTCTGGCCCTTGCGCAGCTCGCCCTGCTCGACGCGGAGAAGCGCGATACGGCCGAGGAAGTTGTCGGCGTCCAGGTTGGTGACATGGGCCTGGAGCGGCGCGGACTCGTCGAACTCGGGGGCCGGGACCGTCTCCAGGATGGTGGAGAAGAAGGGCTCCAGGCTGTCGCTGTCGGTGGGGACCGTGCCGTCGGCCGGCTTGGTCAGCGACGCGACGCCGTCACGGGCGCAGGCGTAGACGATCGGGAACTCGATCTGGTCCTCGTCGGCGTCCAGGTCGAGGAAGAGGTCGTAGGTCTCGTTGACGACCTCGTCGATACGGGAGTCGGGACGGTCCGTCTTGTTGATGCAGAGAATGACGGGCATCCGGGCCTGGAGGGCCTTGCGCAGCACGAAGCGGGTCTGCGGAAGCGGGCCCTCGGAGGCGTCGACCAGGAGGACGACCGCGTCGACCATGGACAGACCGCGCTCCACCTCGCCACCGAAGTCGGCGTGGCCGGGGGTGTCGATGATGTTGATCGTGATGGGCGCCCCGCCGGCCTTGGGGTGGTACTTCACCGCCGTGTTCTTGGCGAGGATCGTGATGCCCTTCTCGCGCTCCAGGTCGTTCGAGTCCATGACCCGGTCATCGACCTGCTGGTGCGCTGCGAAGGCTCCGGCCTGCTTCAGCATGGCGTCGACCAGGGTGGTCTTGCCGTGGTCGACGTGGGCGACGATGGCGACGTTACGAATGTCATGGCGCGTGGGCATGCTGGCTGGCGCTTCTCTCGATCGTGGGATGCGGCGTCGAATGCGGCGATTTCCTCGTACGCCCCGCCGGGGCGGACGCGCCGCGGCTCTGTCCCATGGTACGGGGCCCGCGCGCGCGGGGCCTCCCGGTCCGGTTTCGGGGCCCGGAACACGGGCGGGAGAGGGGGGTGGGGGGCCTGGCCGGAGTGCGTGAACCGTGGTCAACGGGTGGACACGATCTTGCCCGCCGGAGAATCCGGCGGGCAAGGGAGTTGAGCCAGTTCTGAGGTTTTGGCAAAGAGGTTGCGGAAGTGGGCGGGGCCCGGTCAGTGCTGGTCAGAGCGGTTCTGGCCGGTTTCGACGCGGTGGGCGGAGTGGGCGGCTGCGGCCTTCGCCTTCGCCTTGGGCTTCGGGGCGGCGAAGCCGATGTCCTGGTAGCGGGGAGCCGCGAAGCCGAAGGCCCCGGCGTTGCGTACGGCGGGCCGGGCCGCGACCAGCTCGGGCCGCTGGTAGAGCGGGATCGACCCGGCGGCGGCCCAGATCCGGGCGTCGGCCCGGCGCACCAGGTCCCGGGCCTCCTCCTCGTCCAGCTCGGACGCCGCCTGCTCGAAGAGCTGGTCGATGTAGTCGGTTCCCACCCGGGTGTAGTTCTGCTCCACCAGCAGCGAGCCGTCGCCCGCGGGCTCGGGCTTGGCGTAGATGGGGCGGGCGTCCGTCGCCGGGTAGGCGGTGGCGGGCCAGGAGTAGAGCGCCAGGTCGTAGCGGCCCGAGGCGATGTGGTCCTTGAAGTAGTTCTCGTCCGGGACCTTGCTGATCTCCGTACGGATGCCGATGCGGTCCAGCATCCGGGCGATCTTGCTCCCGACGGCGCGCAGCGACTCCGAGCCGGGGCCGGCCGGCAGGACGAACCGCAGGGTGAGCGGCTTGCCGTCCTTGCCCAGCCGTCCTCCGGCGGCGACGGGAGCGGCGGAGCCGGCGGGGGCCGCGGTACCGGCGGGGGCGTAGGCCCCCGCGACGCCGCCCCGGGCGTCGCCGCCCGGCCGCTGGGCCGCCGCCGCTCTGACGCGGCTCTCGCGCGAGGCCGCGGTCCGGGGCTGGACGGCCAGCTCCTGGAAGGTCACCGGGGCCGGGGCGAGGACGTGCGCGGTGCCCGAGCCGCTGCCGTGGGCGGCCCTGGCCTCGCCGCCGGCCTCGTCGTCACCGACGATGTACAGACCGTCGCTGGAGGGGACGTCGGCCTCCTCGGCCTTCGCCGCGCGTCCGGTGTTCTTGCCGTCCGCGTTCTTGCCGTCCTCTCCGTCCTCCGTGTCCTCCGTGCCCTCTCCGTCCTCGTCCTCGGGGGAGGTGCTCTCCCCGGCCTCGCCGCCCGCCTTGGCGGGCTGGGGCTTCTTGAGCGCGCCGCCGGGCACCCAGCCCGCGTCGGCGAGGAGGGCCTGCGCCTCCTGGGTGTTCTGTTCGCCGAGCGCCCCGCTGTTGTCGGTGTACGCGCGCTGGCCCGCGAGCGCCAGATGGCTTCCGGGCGGGGCGGCGGGCAGTCCGAGCGGCCCCAGCACGGTCTCGGCGAGTTCCTCGCGGTCCAGCGCGCGGGCGATGGCCCGGCGCACCCGGTCGTCGGCGAGCGGGCCCGATTCCCCGTTCAGCGCGAGCTGGGTGAAGGCGGGCTCCAGGGATTTGCGGACCACCAGGCCGCGCAGCCCCTGCTGCTCCCCGGCGTAGACGGTGACGGCCTTGGCGTGCCGGGCGCGGGCGGCCTGCGCGGCTTCGGCCTTCTCCTCGTCGGAGCCGTTGGCCAGCGCCCAGGAGCGCAGGACGGCCGAGGTGGTGAGCGCGGCGGCGGGGCCGTGGGCGGGCCGGGCGGCGCTCGTGTCGCCCTCTTCCTCCTCGCGGCCCTCGGCGGCCCGGGCGGCCCGGGCCGCGGCGTTCCTGGCGTCCTCGGCGTCCCGCTCGGCCAGGGCGATCCGGTTCACCGTCGTCCGGTCGACCTCCGCGAGGTCGACCTTTCCGCTCGCGAGGGCGGCGGCCCGCTTCTCGCGCGGTACGGCCGTGAGCACCAGCGAGTCGAGTTTGGCCTGCTCGCCCCACCAGCGGGGGTTGCGTACGAGGGTGGTGGTGCCCGCCTTGCGGTCGAGCGCCGCCAGCTGGAACGGGCCCGCCGTGGCCTTGAGCCTGTTCCGCGCCCCGTCGTTGAACGCGTTCGGGGAACCGGTCACGTCCTTGGGGTAGAGGGGGGTGAACAGGGAGCGCCAGTCCGCGTAGGGCTTCTTGAAGGTCACCTTGACCTCCAGGTCGTTGGCGCCCTTCTGGATCTCCTCGATCCGGTCGTACCCGGCGTTGCGGGCGGTCCAGAACGCGGTGTCCCGGCCGCTGAGGGCGCGCCACTGGGCGACGAAGTCGGGGGCGCCGATCTCCCGGCCGTCGCTCCAGACCCCCTTCTGGTTGAGCTTGTAGAGGACGACCTGTTTGGGTTCGCGCTCCACGATCTCGGCCGACTCCACATAGTCGGGGTTGCGCTGCGGGCGGCCGGCCCTGTCGATCGTGAAGAGAGAGGGGAGTACGGCCCCGGCGACCCGGGCGGTGGCGGCGTCGGCGTCGGCCTGGAAGGCGTTCAGGGTGGCGGGGGTCGCGTCGACCGCCCAGCGGAGCGTCCCCCCGTCGGCGACCTTGTCCCGCTTCGCCGCCGCGATGTCCTGGGCGGCGGCGCGGCCGGCTGAGTCGTCGGCCGCGCACCCCGACAGGGCGGGCAGCGCGAGCGCTCCGCCGGCGAGCAGCGCGACGGAGCGGAGCGCCCGGGAGGCCCGGATGCCGCCGGTGGCCCGCGAGGTCCGGGAGCCGGGCCTCCCGTTTGGCTCGTCGACCTGGGACATGGTCTATACCTCTTCATCCTGTTTTACGGAATTGGGATGATCACACTGGTCTCACTTCACTGAAGGGGACGGAGGCGCGCCGCCACCGCAGACACGGCGCGCCCGAACGCGAAACCACCCGTGCGGTGCAATGACCAGCGCCACATGTTCCGGTAGAAACGGTGAAAATGGGGTCACCACGACAGAACCCATCAGGGGAGCGTCGGGCGCAGGCGATGAGAGCGCATGAGAGGGGATGAGAATCCCGCGCATCCCCTTCCCAAGGGGGATGTGAGGCGCAACACTCGCAGGCGCATGAGCGACGCCACCCGCACCCTGCGGAAGTGAGGGCAAGTCATGTCCCAGCAGGCAGACCTGGACACACTGAGAAACCGCCTCGACGAGCTGGCACAGCGGGTCGGAGAGCTGGAACGGACCGTCGGCCGGCTGCCCGGCGGCGGCGAGCTGCCGGTCCGCGAAGCGGCCGGGAAGACCCGGCAGGAACGCCCGGAGCTGGTCACCATCCCCGACACGCCCTACAACACCGCACTGTGGACGGACTCGGACGACGAGGGTCTGGGCGTCCGCGACCGGCACGCTCCCTGATCCGCTGCTCTGCCTGAACGGCAGACTCGAGGAGAACTCGTTGGCCACTGGTACCGAACCACCTCCTACTCACTCGGGCGTGCACGGCGCGACGCGCGCCACCATCGGGGCCCGCCATCTGCGGACGGACCGATGGTGGCTCTCCCCGGCGCTGACCGCCGGCGGACTGCTCGCCTTCGTCCTCTACTCGACCTGGCGGGCGTTCGCCAACGCGGACTACTACGCCGCGCCCTATGTCTCGCCCTTCTACTCGCCCTGCCTCTCGGAGAACTGCGCACCGATGAGAGGTGGCCCGAACTGGGAGATCATCGGCGGCTGGTGGGGCCTCTCCCCCGCGCTGCTGATCCTGATCTTCCCGCTGGGCTTCCGGCTGACCTGCTACTACTACCGCAAGGCCTACTACCGGGGCTTCTGGGCCTCACCGCCGGCCTGCGCGGTCGCCGAGCCGCACAAGAAGTACACCGGGGAGACCCGCTTCCCGCTGATCCTCCAGAATCTCCACCGGTACTTCTTCTACGCGGCTCTGCTGGTCGCCGGAATCCTCACCTACGACACCGTGCTCACCTTCCGCGACGAGCACTACGCCTGGGGCCACATGGGCCTCGGCACCCTCGTCTTCCTGGTGAACATCGTATTGATCTGGGCGTACACCCTCTCCTGCCACTCCTGCCGGCACATCGTCGGCGGACGGCTGAAGCACTTCTCCCGGCACCCGGTGCGCTACCGGCTGTGGGGCTGGGTCGGCAAGCTGAACGCACGTCATATGCAGCTGGCCTGGGCATCGCTGATCAGCGTCGGACTCGCCGACTTCTATGTGTATCTCGTCGCCTCCGGCGCCTTCGACGATCCGAGGTTCTTCTGATGACGCGGCTCGAGCGACAGCAGTGGGACGTCGTCGTGGTCGGCGCGGGAGGGGCCGGGCTGCGGGCCGCGATCGAGGCCCGGGAGCGCGGCGCGCGCACCGCCGTGATCTGCAAGTCCCTCTTCGGCAAGGCCCACACCGTGATGGCGGAGGGCGGCATCGCCGCCTCCATGGGCAATGTGAACTCCGGGGACAACTGGCAGGTCCACTTCCGCGACACCATGCGCGGCGGCAAGTTCCTCAACCAGTGGCGGATGGCCGAACTCCACGCCCAGGAGGCCCCGGAACGGGTCTGGGAGCTGGAGACCTGGGGAGCGCTCTTCGACCGCACCTCCGACGGAAGGATCTCCCAGCGCAACTTCGGCGGCCATGAGTACCCCCGGCTCGCCCATGTCGGCGACCGGACCGGTCTGGAGCTGATCCGCACCCTCCAGCAGAAGATCGTCTCGCTCCAGCAGGAGGACGAGAAGGAGTTCGGCGACCACGAGGCACGGCTCAAGATCTTCCAGGAGTGCACCGTCACCAGGATCCTCAAGGACCACGGCCCCGGGGACGGGGACGGGGACGCGGGCCGGGTCTCGGGGGCGTTCTGCTACGAGCGGGAGTCCGGCCGCTTCTTCGTGCTGGAGGCCCCCGCGGTCGTCCTCGCCACCGGCGGGATCGGCAAGTCCTTCAAGGTGACCTCCAACTCCTGGGAGTACACCGGCGACGGACACGCGCTGGCGCTGCTCGCCGGAGCGCCGCTGCTCAACATGGAGTTCGTGCAGTTCCATCCGACCGGGATGGTCTGGCCGCCCTCGGTCAAGGGCATCCTCGTCACCGAGTCGGTGCGCGGCGACGGCGGGGTGCTGCGCAACTCCGAGGGCAAACGGTTCATGTTCGACTATGTGCCGGACGTGTTCAAGGAGAAGTACGCGCAGACCGAGGACGAGGGCGACCGCTGGTACGAGGACCCGGACCACAACCGCCGCCCGCCCGAGCTGCTCCCCCGCGACGAGGTCGCCCGCGCCATCAACTCCGAGGTGAAGGCGGGCCGGGGCTCCCCGCACGGCGGGGTCTTCCTCGATGTCTCCACCCGGATGCCGGCCGAGGTGATCCGGCGGCGGCTGCCGTCGATGTACCACCAGTTCAAGGAGCTGGCGGACGTCGACATCACCGCCGAGGCCATGGAGGTCGGCCCCACCTGCCACTACGTCATGGGCGGTATCGCGGTCGACTCCGACAGCGCGGCCGCCCTCGGGGTCCCCGGGCTGTTCGCGGCGGGCGAGGTCGCGGGCGGGATGCACGGATCGAACCGGCTCGGCGGCAACTCCCTCTCCGATCTGCTGGTCTTCGGCCGGCGCGCCGGGCTGCACGCGGCCGGCTTCGCGACGGCCTCAGCCGTCCGGCCGGAAGTGAGCGAGGCCGAGATCGAGACCGCCGCCGCCGAGGCGCTGCGCCCCTTCAGCGCCCCGGACACGGCGGACGGCGCCGCCCCGGAGAATCCGTACACCCTGCATCAGGAGCTCCAGCAGACCATGAACGACCTGGTCGGGATCATCCGCCGGGAGGGCGAGATGACCCAGGCCCTGAAACGCCTGGCCGAGCTGCGCGTACGGGCCGGGCGGGCCGGGGTGGAGGGGCACCGGCAGTTCAACCCCGGCTGGCACCTCGCCCTGGATCTGCGGAACATGCTGCTGGTCAGCGAGTGCGTGGCCCGGGCCGCCCGGGAGCGCACCGAGAGCCGGGGCGGGCACACCCGGGAGGACTGCCCCACGATGGAACGCGACTGGCGGCGGGTGAATCTGCTCTGCCGGCTGAACGGCCCCGACACCCCCGGGGACGAACCGGCGCGCGGCCGGATCGCGCTGGAGCGCCGCACCACCGAGCCCATCCGTCCGGACCTGCTCGCTCTCTTCGAGAAGGAGGAGCTGGTCAAGTACCTCGCCGAAGAGGAGCTCTACGAGTGAGTTCGTACCAAGCCGGCTTCAGGGTGTGGCGGGGCGACCAGGACGGCGGGGAGCTGGAGGACTTCACCGTCGAGGTCAACGAGGGCGAGGTGGTCCTGGACATCATCCACCGGCTCCAGGCCACCCAGGCCTCCGATCTCGCGGTCCGCTGGAACTGCAAGGCGGGCAAGTGCGGCTCGTGCAGCGCGGAGATCAACGGCAGGCCGCGGCTGATGTGCATGACCCGGATGTCCGTCTTCACGCGTGAGGAGACGATCACCGTGACCCCGCTGCGGGCCTTTCCCGTGGTGCGCGATCTGGTGACGGACGTGTCCTTCAACTACGCCAAGGCCAGGGAGGTGCCCTCCTTCGTCCCGCCGCCCGGGGTGGCGGCGGGCGACTACCGGATGCAGCAGGTCGATGTGGACCGCTCCCAGGAGTTCCGCAAGTGCATCGAGTGCTTCCTCTGCCAGGACACCTGCCATGTGGTGCGCGACCACGAGGAGAACAAACCGGCCTTCGCCGGTCCGCGCTTTCTGATGCGGGTGGCCGAGCTGGACATGCACCCCCTGGACGCGGCGGCCGAGTCGGGCCTCGACCGCAAGAAGACCGCGCAGGAGGAGCACGGACTCGGCTACTGCAACATCACCAAGTGCTGCACCGAGGTGTGCCCCGAAGGGATCAAGATCACGGACAATGCGCTGATTCCTCTCAAGGAACGGGCCGCGGACCGGAAGTACGACCCTCTGGTGTGGCTGGGGAACAAGATCAGACGGCGGGGTGAGTGAGCTCCGGCCTTCACGCACCACGTGAGACGCCACCACTGACAGTGACGGGCCGTCCGCCCCGGCGGGCGGCCCGTCCGCCGTGCGGCCGGGTCGCGCGGCCCGAGTGGCGGACATAGCCTCCCAGATGTGACACGAACAGCCGCCCGGACCCTGTCTGCCTCGCTGGTGGCGGCGTGCTGGCTGCTCGTGCCCGCCGCTCCCGCCCCGGCCGCCCCGGCCGCCGCCACGGGGAACACGACCCCGGGGAACGCCGTCCGGGCGCTGCCCGCCGACGAGCCGGTGGCCCTCTCCCGCGAAGGACAGATCACCGACCGGGTGAACGCGCTCGGCGACCGCGAACCCGAGGTCGCCGCGGCCCTCGACCGCCTCTACGGCGAGCAGCGGATCCAGCTCTTCACCGTCTACGTCCGGGACTTCTCCGGCCGCTCCGCCCAGGAGTGGGCCGACGCCACCGCCCGGAAGAACGGCCTCGGCCAGAACGACGTACTCCTCGCGATCGCCACCCACGACCGCCAGTACGCCTACCGGGTGGACGCCTCGTCCCGCCTCACCGACGCCCAGCTCGCCGAGGTCGCGAGCACCGCCGTCGAACCCGCGCTCCGGCGGAGCGACTGGGCCGGCGCGGCCATTGGCGCGGCCGACGGCTACGCGGCGGTGCTGAGCGGCCGGCCCGTGCCGACGCCCGCCGTCACCCCCGGTCCGCGCGACCCCGGCGGGCCGGGCTCCGGGGCGGGCGCGGGCGATCTGGTGCTCCCCGTCGCCCTGCTCGGCGGGGCCGCCGCGATCGGGGCGTACGCGTACACCCGGCGCCGCAGGCGCGCCACGGCCCGGACCACCCCGCGCGGCGACGGCGGCTGGAGCGGCGGGCCGCCCCCGCCGAAGCCGCTCGCCGAGCTGGACGCGGACGCCCGGCAGGCGCTGGTCGACACGGACGACGCCCTGCGCACCAGCCAGGAGGAGCTGGGCTTCGCCGCCGCCCAGTTCGGCGACGACGCGGCGAGACCGTTCCAGGAGGCGACCGGATACGCCAAGACCCAGCTGATGGCCGCCTTCCGGCTGCGGCAGCAGCTCGACGACGCCCACCCGGAGGACGACGGGACCCGCCGGCGGATGCTCGACGAGATCCTGTCCCGCTGCGCGGACGCCAACCGCCGCCTCGACTCGGAGTCGGCCGCCTTCGACCGGCTGCGCGACCTGGAGCGGAACGCCCCCGCCGCGCTCGCCGAGGCCGCCGCGGCCTTCACCCGGCTCGACGGACGGCTGATCACCGCCGAGGCGACCCTCTCGGTGATGCGCGAGCGGTACGCCCCCTCCGCCGCCGCGCCCGTCGCCGACAGCGCCGTACAGGCGAAGGAGCGCCTGGACTTCGCGCGCGAGGGCCTGGACCGGGCCCGGGAGGCGGTCGCGGCCGGCGACAACGGGGCGGCGGCCGTGCGGGTGCGCGCGGCGGAGGGGGCGCTCGCCCAGGCCGGGCAGCTGATGGACGCGGTGGAGCGGCGCGCCGGGGAACTCGCCGAGGCGGTGGGCCGACTGCCGGGCGCGCTCACCGAGACCGACAGCGATCTCGCCGAGGCGCGCGGGCTGCTGAAGGGCGTTCCGACCGGCACTCCGACCGCGGCCCTCCAGGGCCGGATCGCCCGCGCCGAGACGGTCGCGGCCGAGGTGCGTACGGAGCTGGCGGCCGGTCCCTACGACCCGATCGACGCGCTGCGCCGGGTCGAGGAGGCGGACGCGGGGCTGGACGAGGCGCTGGCCGGGGCGCGGGAGAACGAGCGCGGGACCCGGCGGGCCAGGGCGCTGCTGGAGCAGGCGACGCTCACCGCCGGTTCGGCGATCGGCGCGGCGGCCGACTACATCACCACCCACCGCGGGGCCGTCGGCAGCGAGGCCAGGACCCGGCTCGCGGAGGCCCAGCGGCGGCTGCGCCGCTCCGGCGAGCTGGCCGGGGCCGCGGCGGACCAGAGCGACGTCCAGGGCGCGCTGGCCGAGGCGCAGCAGGCGGACGCGCTGGCGCGGCAGGCGCAGAGCCTCGCCGAGAACGATGTACGGGGGTACGGGGGCGGCGGCGGCTTCGGTCCGGGCGGCGGCTTCGGCGGGGGCCGGGCGGGCGGCCCCGGCGGCGGGCTCGGCGGCGCGGTGCTCGGCGGGATCATCCTCGGCGGACTCTTCGGCGGCGGGGGCGGTGGAGGCGGCGGCGGTAGGGGCGGGGGCTTCGGCGGCGGCGGTCCCGGCAGCTTCGGCGGCGGGGGGACGCGCGGCCGGATGGGAGGCGGCCGGTTCTGAGACGACCTGGGCCCCTTTTCGTACCCCACGCACGCACAAGGAGAAGCGCGATGACCAAGCAGACCGTACTCGGCCGGGTCACCCAGCTGGCGAAGGCGAATATCAACGCCCTGCTCGACCAGGCCGAGGATCCGGAGAAGATGCTCGATCAGCTCATCAGGGACTACACCGACAACATCGCCGACGCGGAACAGGCGGTGGCGGGCACCATCGGCAATCTGCGGCTGCTGGAGCAGGACCATCAGGAGGATGTGGAGGCGGCGCGGGAGTGGGGCGGCAAGGCGCTGGCGGCCAGCCGCAAGGGGGACGGGCTGAGGGCGGCCGGGCAGATCGCGGAGGCGGACAAATTCGATAATCTCGCGAAGGTCGCGCTCCAGCGGCAGCTGGCGTCGGAGGGGGAGGCGAGGACGGCGGAGCCGGTGATCGCCTCCCAGACGGAAGTCGTGGAGAAGCTCAAGTCCGGGCTCGACCGGATGAAGTCCAAGCTGGCCCAGTTGCGGTCCAAGCGGGACGAGCTGGTGGCCCGCTCGCGGACGGCGCACGCGCAGAACCGGATGATGGACGCGGTGAAGAGCGTCGATGTGCTCGACCCGACGAGCGAGCTGCACCGGTTCGAGGACAAGGTGCGCCGGGAGGAGGCGAGGGCGCTGGGCAAGCAGGAGCTGGCCGCCTCCTCGCTGGACGCGCAGTTCGAGCAGCTGGACAGCCTCGGCGACACGGCGGAGGTGGAGGCGCGGCTGGCGGCCCTGAAGGCCGGCTCCGGGTCCGGCTCCGGGGGCTGAGGCCGCCGTCAGTACATGCTCAGCAGCTGTTCCACCGTGGGTTCGGACGGGGAGCCGTCGCCGGGCAGGGCCAGTTCGAACCAGACCGTCTTGCCGCGCGGGGTGCGGCGCGAGCCCCAGGCCGCGCTCATCAGATCGACCAGCTGGAGCCCCCGGCCGCCCTCGTCGGTGTCACGGGCCCTTCGGCGGCGGGGCTGGACCAGACCGGCGTCCCACACCTCGCAGACGAGGGTGCGGTCGAGCAGCAGCCGCAGCCTGATCTCGCCCTCGCCGTACCGCAGCGCGTTGGTGACCAGCTCGCTGACGAGCAGTTCGACCGTGTCGACCAGGGCGGACAGCTCCCAGGAGGCCAGCAGCGCGCGGGCCAGCTCGCGGGCCCTGCCCACCGAGCGCGGCTCGCGCGGCAGCTGCCAGTCCCCGACGGCCTCCGCGGGCAGGCCCTGGACCCTGGCCATCAGCAGGGCGATGTCGTCCTCGCCGTGCCGGGTGTCGAGGGTGCTCAGCACGTGGTCGCAGATGCCCTCCAGCGACCTGGGGAGTCCGGCGGGGGCCGGCTCCGCCGGGGGCTGCTCGCGGCGCGGGCCCGCGGGCCGGGCGGGCGCGGGCCTCGCCGCCGCGGGGCCGGGGTTCTCGGGCCGCCGAGGGAGTCCGGGGAGCCCGGGGAGTCCCGGCCTCGGGACGAGGGGTCCGGGGCGGCCGGGCCGGGGGCCCGGGGGTTGCGCGGCATTCGGCCCCGCCGGTTCCGGGCGGGCCTCCGGCCTGGCGCGGGTGGCGGTGAGGGCGGTGCGGAAGGCGCTGAGGCCCTCGTCCAGCGGGTGGTGCCGGGACTCGACGAGACCGTCGGTGTAGAGGGCGAGCAGCGCGCCCTCGGGAAGCTCCACCTCGACCTCCTCGAAGGGTTCGCCGCCCACTCCGAGCGGCATCCCCGGCGGCACGTCGAGCAGCAGCGCCTCCTGGCCCGGCTCCACCACCACGGGCGGCAGATGCCCGGCGTTGGCGAAGGTGCAGCGGCGGGTGACCGGGTCGTAGACCGCGTAGACGCAGGTGGCGAGATACACCTCGGAGAGGTCGGCCTCGCGGGACTTGTGGGCCACCCGGGAGGCCTGCTGGGTGCCGCTGGGGCTGCCCAGGCCGCGGGCGATCTCGTCGAGCGCGGAGAGCACCTCGGCGGGCTCCAGGTCGAGCAGCGCCAGGGTCCGCACGGCGGTGCGCAGTTCGCCCATGGCGACCGCGGCGCGCAGCCCCCGGCCCATCACATCGCCCACCACGAGGGCGGTCCGGTGGCCGGGCAGTTCGATGACGTCGAACCAGTCCCCGCCGACCTCGGTCGCGGCGTTCGCGGGGAGATAGCGGGCGGCGATGGTGAGCCCCGCCGCCTCCGGGTCGCCGGGCGGGAGCAGGCTGCGCTGGAGGATCAGCGCGCGCTCGTGCTCCCTGCGGTAGAGCCGGGCGTTGTCGATGCAGACGGCGGCGCGGGCGGCCAGCTCGACGGCGAGCGCGCGGTCGCGCTCGCCGAAGGGCTCGCTGCCCTTCGTACGGGAGAACTGGACCAGCCCGACGACGCTGTCGTGGGCCACCATCGGCACGGCGAGCGTGGAGTGCACGAGGCTGCCCTCCTCGCCCGGGATGGACCGCACCCTGGCGGTGCGCAGGGCTTCGGCGCAGGGCGAGTGGAAGCTGTAGCGGTGGACCTCGCCGACCGCGGTGGGGTGGCCGTCCCGGGAGCCGCAGCCCGGGGTGGTGACCAGCGGGGAGTCGGAGACGGCGCTGGCGAAGGCGACCCTGCGCAGGGCGGCGCTGCCGCCGTGGGCCTCGGAGCCGGGTGAGCCCCACCGGCCGGGCGGCGCCTCGTCGCCGGTCACCAGGGACTGGTAGAGATCGACGGAGGCGAGGTCGCAGAAGCCGGGGACGGCCACGTCGAGCAGTTCCCGGGCGGTGGTCTCCAGATCGAGGGAGTTGCCGATGCGGGCGCTCGCCTCGTTGAGGAGGGCGAGATTGCGCCGGGCGCTGGCCGCCTCGCGGGCGGCGACATTGCGGCGGGTCACATCGGTGCCGACGCCCGCCACTCCGATGGGCCGGCCGGATCCGCTGTGCACCCGGTAGAGGTTGACCGACCAGTGCCTGCGCTCCGCGCTGTTCGGCGCGGTGCCGACGAGCTGGAGCTCGACGGCGGGCTCCCCGGTCTCCAGCACCCGGCGCAGCGAGGCGTTCATCCGGTCGGCCTCGGGCCGGGAGAGATAGTCGTGGACGGTGCGTCCCCGGTGGTCGTCGACCCCGCCGCCGAAGACAGTGGCGAACCGCTGATTGGCGCGCTGGACCCGGAGATCGGTGCCGAAGAGAAGGAACCCGAAAGGAGACTGGCCGAAAATGGCCTGTGAAGCGGCGAGGTCGGTCTCGATCTGCCGCAGCGCGTGGACGTCGACGACGATACAGAGCGCGGCGCGTTCGCCGGCCTCCGTCTCGCTGGGCATCACATAGACCTCGGCGACCCCGTGGTCGCGGTCCTCCCGGCGGCCGGGAATCCGGAAGGGGACCAGCCCCGTCCACTCCTTGCCGTCGAGGATCTCCGCGACATGGCGGCGGCCACGCGGGCGCAGCTCCGCCGCGAGGAAGACCTCGACCGGGTCCTTGCCCCTGACCTCGGCGGCAGTCACGCCGAAGAGATCGGCGGCGCGCCGGCTCCACTGGTCGACCCGGCCGTCGGGGCCTATCGAGAAGGCGGCAGCCCTGATGTAGTCATAGATCGAGCCAGGCGGGCTGCTCTGCCACACGACGCCGCCCGTCGTCCCGGATATCTCGCTCACGCGACCGTCCCCTCCAGCTCACCGCACCGGACCGGCCATGACCGCAGTATTCAGCACTACGGCTCCGAGGCACACGGCGTTCACGATCACAGCACGGTCTCGTTCATTTTGCGCCGCCCACAGCGGTGATCGTTATCTCTTCAGACTCTTAACCAGGAAGTGGCAGCTCGAACCACACCGTCTTGCCCGTCCTGCCGCGCCGGGTACCCCAGCGGCGCGCGGATCCGGCTACCAGCTGGAGCCCGCGCCCCCCTTCGTCATCCGGTGCCGCGATCCGCTCGGTCGGCGGATCCGGAAGCGGATCGGAGACCTCGACCAGCAGAAAGGGAGCGTTCTCGCCCGGTGGTTCACAGAGCGTCAGACCCACTCCGATGGGGCCGGAGGCATAGCGCAGCGAGTTGGTCACCAACTCGCTGACCAGCAGGACCGTCACATCGCCGAGTACCGGATCGAGCCCCCAGGCCCGCAGGGCGTCCCGTACGGAGTGCCGGGCGGTGCGCACCGCGCCGGGCTCGGCGGGGAAGGTCCATTCGGCGCGCGCGCCATCGGTGTCGATCACGCCGCTCACTTCCAGAACCAGCAGCAGACACAGACCCCTTTTCAGGGGCTCAATCAGGACATACCCGATAATCGG
Source organism: Streptomyces amakusaensis (assembly GCF_039532665.1). Classification (NCBI taxonomy): domain Bacteria; kingdom Bacillati; phylum Actinomycetota; class Actinomycetes; order Kitasatosporales; family Streptomycetaceae; genus Streptomyces; species Streptomyces amakusaensis. Next base: position 197,578 of record NZ_BAAASB010000007.1, read on the forward strand.
TCCGGGGTACCGTGCGCGGCCCGGTAAGAGGTGCGTGGTTGACGCGAACGGCGTACGGACCGCGTCTCCGCGCCCCCGCGCTCCCCGGCGGACGGCCCCGTCGCGCCGGTCCGTACGGGCGTCATGTCTTCCTCGTGGCTTCGCGCAGCCGGCGGGCGGCCTCGGCCACGGCGGGGCGGTCCTGATCCAGCCAGTCGACGGAATCGATCTCGTCGGGGCCGAGCCAGCGCAGCTCGTCGTGGTCCTCCAGCGGCCGGGGCTCGCCGGAGACCAGCCGGGCGGTCCACGCCTGAAGCACGGAGCCGGGGCGGTTCAGCGGCCACTCGCCGGGGATCCGCTCCAGCGGCTCCGCCTCGACGCCCAGCTCCTCGCGCAACTCGCGGACGAGGGCCTCCGGCGCGCTCTCGCCCGGCTCCAGCTTGCCGCCGGGCAGCTCCCAGCGGCCGGCGACTTCCTCGGGGGCGCTGCGGCGCGCGGCCAGCAGCCGCCCTCGGTCGTACAGGGCTCCGGCGACCACCACCACGCGATCCGTCATGCGCCGGAGCGTACTGTGCCGCGCCGTCCGGTGCGCCCCCGGGGTTTGCGGACCGGCCCGGGGCCGACCGGGAGCCACCCCCGGGCGCGGCCGGGCCGCGGCCTAGAGAGGGGTCGACCGAGCGGCCCGCTCCACCCAGTAGAGCTGCTTGTGGCCCTTGCTCTCAAGGGTGTCGGCCAGCTGCCGCGCCTCCTCCTCGGTGGCGTACCGGCCGACCCGATAGCAGTTGTCGTTGTCGTCCTGACGTATGACGAGCCAGGGCAGCACAGGGCTTCCGTCGTTCATCGCACCCCTCCCTCAGTGGGTCCGCATGTCATCGGCAATGGCCCGGAAACCGCACTACGCATATGCCGGAGCCTACGCCTGACCTTCACTCAGCGGATACGGGTTTACACAAAGAGAGAGAAATGAGGGGGCGCACTCGGCTGAACGCGCCCCCTTGAAGGGGTCAGCGCACCGGAAGGCGGTAGCCGATCCGGAAGCGGTCCGCGGGGACGACGATGTCCGCCGTCTCCACCGCGCGCCCCGAGGCGTAGTACGTACGCTCCACGACCATCACCACATGGCCCGGCACCCCCCCGAGCGCCAGCAGCTCCTCGGCCAGCCCCGGCCGGGCCCCGACCTCCTCCGACACGTTGTCCACGACGACGTCGATCGCGGCCATCCGCTCCACCACCCCGCAGCCGCCGAGCGGCCCCTCCTCGGGCAGCATCACCGGCGTGCGCCCGGTGACGGCGAGCGGCTCCCAGGAGGTGGAGAGCATCATCGGCTCCCCCCCGTCGCGGAACACATAGCGCGTACGCATCACCCGCGCGCCGGTCTCGACGCCGAGCCGGTCCGCGATCTCCGGCGGGGCCTGCTCCTGCTCGCTGCTGGACTCCCAGGTGCCGCGCGCGCCGCCGACCGACTGCTCCTGGCGGAAGGGGTTGGCCCCGGCGGCCGGGCGGTAGCCGGAACGGGAGATGCGGCGGGGCTCGGGGCGCTCCCGCACATAGGTGCCCGAGCCGGAGCGGCCCTCGACCAGGCCCTCCGCCATCAGCACCTTGCGCGCCTCCAGGGCGACCGTGTCGGAGACCCCGTACTCCTCGCGGATACGGGCCTGGGAGGGGAGCCGGGTGTGCGGCGGCAGCGAGCCGTTGACGATCTGATGACGGAGATCGCTCGCAATGCGCAGATACGCGGGCTGCTCACCGAATGCCACTGAATCACTCCCATCACCTTGACAGACGGCAACAGACTGACAACGGTGGGTTGTTGGCCGCAACCATGGGCCAAAGTTTCACCCGAAGTGATGAGTTGGGACTCCAGCGGCGGTTACCCCGGGTACTGCGCGCAAGACCATTGACCTCAATGGTCCAGACCAATACGGTCCTGAGCTGCACGACGCCCCGTTCACGGAAATGTTCCGGCATCCCCGCATGCCGCGAGCACGCACAGGAATGAGTCCCATGCGTCGAAAAACCCTCGTACGTACGGCCGTCGGAGTCAGCTCCCTCGCGCTCCTCGCGACGATCGCCCCCGCCGCCACGGCCGACGTGTCCGCCGAACCCGGTCCGCGCGCGACGCGGCCCGCCGCGCCCGCCCCGGGCGCGACGCAGGCCGCCGTCCCCGACCGGGACGGTGACGATGACGACGGCAAGCGCTCGTACAAGCGTGTCGGCTACTTCAGCCAGTGGGGCATCTACGGCCGGGACTACCACGTCAAGAACCTGGACACCAGCGGCCAGGCGGCGAAGCTGACCCACATCAACTACGCCTTCGGCAATGTCAGCGCCGAGGGCAAGTGCTTCATCACCGGCCCCCTCGGCGAGGCGGACTCCTGGGCCGACTACGTGCGCCCGGTGGACGCGGCCGGATCGGTGGACGGCGTCGGCGACACCGCCGACCAGAAGCTCGCGGGCAACTTCAACCAGCTGCGCGAGCTGAAGGCGAAGAACCCGAACCTCAAGGTTCTGATCTCGCTGGGCGGCTGGAGCTGGTCCACCCACTTCTCCGACGCGGTGCTCACCGAGGCCAAGCGCAAGGCGCTGGTCTCCTCCTGCATCGACATCTACATCAAGGGCAATCTGCCCGTGGACGGCGCGCGCGGCGGCCAGGGCGCGGCGGCCGGGCTCTTCGACGGCATCGACGTCGACTGGGAGTGGCCCGGCTCCTCGGGCGAGGCGGACACCCCGTACCGCCCGGAGGACAAGAAGAACTTCACCGCCCTCATCCGGGAGTTCCGCGTCCAGCTCGACGCATACGCCAAGAGCGAGGCGCGCCGGACGGGGGTGAAGAAGGCCAAGCACTACGACCTCTCCGCGTTCGTGCCCACCGCCCCCGCGAAGATCGACGCGGGCTTCGAGGTCCGCAAGATCATGAAGGACTTCGACTGGGTCAACCTCCAGGGCTACGACTTCCATGTCTCGGGCGAGAAGACCACCGCGCAGCAGTCCGCGCTCTACGCCAAGAACGACTTCAGCGTCCACCAGACCGTGGGCGACTGGCTGAAGCGCGGCGCGCCGGCCCACAAGCTCGTGGTCGGCATGCCCTTCTACGGCCAGGGCTGGACGGGTGTGACCGGCGGCGGCGACGGCATGGGGCAGCCCGCCGAGCGGCCCGCGCCGGCGATCCACCAGCCGGGCTTCGAGGACTACAAGGTCCTCAAGGGGCTCGCCGACTCGGGCAAGTACAAGGTCCACCGGAAGTACGGCCAGGCCTGGCTGTTCGACGGCAACACCCTGTGGACGTACGACGACCCCAAGGTGCTCAACGCCAAGACCTCGTACATCCGTGACCTGGGTCTCGGCGGCGCGATGTTCTGGTCCCTGGACGGGGACACCGCCGACGGCCAGCTGGTCAAGGCCGTCGACCGCGGGCTGAAGCGCCGCTAGCGGCACGCGGCACGCGGCGCCGCCGCGACCGCGACCGCGACCGCGCGTCCCGGGCCCTTCCGGCCCGGGAGGCGCGCCCTGAGCGAGGCCGGTGTTCCGTGGGCTGTCGGTGGCCCCGGGACGCCGGCCTCTTCCGTCCTATTCCCTCAGGCCTGCGGAGCGCCTTCCTCCGGTGCCTCCGAGGACTCGGACCCCTCCGGCTCCTCCGGCGGGGGCACATGGGCCAGCCCCAGCGCTCGCCGTGCCGCGATCCCCTTGGGCCCGTCCCCCGGCATTTCCAGGGCCGCACTGGCGTGGATCCAGTAGTCGTCCACACCGCCCCGGACCGCCTTGTCCCACTCCGTCCGGGCCTTCTCCAGCTGCGCCGCCCGCGCGGTCACCGCACCGGCCGCCTTCCCCGGCCAGTCGTGCTCCCGCAGGGCGCGCGCCTGGTCCCCGAAGACCTCGGACGCCTCCCGCGCATAGCTCCGGTGCGCCTCGGGATCGTCCTCGTACTCCGCCTCGGGCATCTTGCCCGAGGCCTCCTCGACCGCCCGCTCGGCCTTCAGATAGAGCAGCTGGTGCGCGTCGAGGGTGGTGGCGTCCCGCCGTGCGGAGCCGGCCGTCCGGCCGCTGTCGGAGCTGACGAGACCGCAGGTGACACCCCGGTCGCCGAGCCGCCAGCTCTGCTTGGTGGGCATGAGGTAGTAGCCGTCCAGCTTGCCCTCGACCGCCCAGGGGTCCAGGGCGTACGCACTGTTGATCCCGTCGCAGCGCTCCGAGGCCAGCGTCTCGATCGGTCCCTCGCCGGGGAACTTCTCGTACCCCGTGACCTTGAAGGTGCCCGTGATCTCCAGCTCGTGCCTCTCGGCGCAGTCCACCACCTCCGCCGTCTCGGCCTCCCCGCTGGCCGCCGCGACGCCGCCCGGCAGATTGACGCACTCCCCCTTGCGCAGATCCAGCGTGCTCCGGGTGCGGGAAACGTCCTCCATCCCCTCCTGGAGCCCGTCCCAGGCCTCCCCCGCCACACCGCTGACCAGCAGGACTCCCACCAGCGCCGTGCTCACGGCCGACAGCGACGCTCCCGCGATCGCCATCCCCCGCCCGCGCTGCCCGTGCTTCTTGATCCGCGCCAGCGCCACCAGCCCCAGGACGAGCCCGAGCGGCGGCAGACAGCAGACCAGCCCGGCGACCAGGGAGCCGACCGAGAGCCCGCTGAGGGGAGGGACCGCCGGGGGCGCGGGATACCCGGGAGGCTGCTGGTGCGGTGGGTACGCCTGGTACGCGGGGTGCTGGGCCGGGCGGGGTGCGAGGTGCGGCGCGAAGGGCGGTGCCGGACTGGGTGCGGGACTCGGTACGGGGTCCGGCTGGGGCGGCGGGTTCTCGCCCGGCTGCGCTGGGTCCACGGGTGGAGTGCTCCTCGTCGGAGTGGGGGCTTCGGGGACAGTCCGCGATCGTATAAACCGACCGACACTCCCGATACGCCGGGTTCCGTAAAAAGCGCGCGCACGGAGGAGGGGCGGTCGCCTTGGGCGACCGCCCCCGTCTCTCAGGGCCGTACGAGTGTCAGAGCTTCAGGGCCTCAGAACTGGAGCGCCCAGGAGTCGATCTTCCCGGTGTCCTGCGCGGCGTTGTCGTTGACCCGCAGCTTCCAGACACCGTTGGCGACCTCGGAGGAGGCGTTCACCGAGTAGGTGGTGATCACGTTGTCGGCGCTGCCGCCGGTCCCGTGCGCCTTCAGGTTGTAGACGGTGCCGTCGGGCGCGACCAGGTCGATCCGGAGGTCGCCGATGTAGGTGTGCTTGATGTCGACCGGCACGCTCAGGGCGGCGGGAGCGTTCCCGGAAACCCCGCTGACCGTGATCGGGGACTCCGTGGTGGTGTTGTCGCTGATCGCGTAGTCGTTGATGTTCTCGAAGCGGTCACCGGGGGGCTGGGTGTCGCCCGCCCCGACCTTGAGCAGACGGTTCGGCGAACCGTTGCCCGGAGAGGTCACGACACCGCTGGTGGCGGCCGTGGTCAGCGCGGTGGCGACCTGCGCCGGGCTCGCGGTCGGGTTCGCCGCGAGATGCAGCGCCGCCGCGCCCGCGACGTGCGGCGCGGCCATCGAGGTGCCGGAGATGGTGCTGGTCGCCGAGTCGTTGGTGTTCCAGGCCGAGGTGATCCCCGTGCCCGGGGCGAATATGTCCAGCACACTGCCGTAGTTGGAGAAGCTGGAGCGCGCGTCGGTATTGGTCGTCGAGCCGACCGTGAGCGCCTCGCTCACCCGGGCGGGCGAGTAGTTGTTCGCGTCGGCGTTGGAATTGCCCGCCGCGATCGCGTACGTGATGCCCGAGGCGATCGAGTTCCGCACCGCCGCGTCGAGCGTCGCGTCCGCCCCGCCGCCGAGGCTCAGATTCGCCACCGCCGGCTTGACCGCGTTCTGGGTCACCCAGTCAATGCCCGCCACGACCTGCGCGGTCGTCCCCGAGCCCTGGTTGTTCAGCACTCTGACCCCGACGACCTTCGCCTTCTTCGCGACCCCGTACGCCGTGCCCGCCACGGTGCCGGCCACATGCGTGCCGTGGCCGTGGCCGTCCTGCGCGGTGTTGTCGTTGTCGATCGCGTCATAGCCGTAGCTGGCCCGGCCGCCGAAGTCACCGTGCGAGATCCGCACACCGGTGTCGATGACGTACGCCGTCACCCCCTCACCCGCCGTGTCCGGATACGTATAGCTCTGATTCAGCGGCAACGCCGACTGATCGATCCGGTCCAGCCCCCACGACGGCGGGTTCGTCTGCGTCGCCGTCGTCCTGAACACCCTGTTCTGCGCCACCGACGCCACCGCCGGGTCCGCCGCGAACTCCTTCGCCCGCGCCTCCGACAGGCTCACCGCATAACCGTTCAGCACCGCCTCGTACGTCCGGTCGATCTTCGCCCCGTACCCGGCCGCCAGCGCCTTCCCCGCCTTCGAGCCGGCATCCACCGCCGACTCCTTCAGCGTCACGATGTAACTGTCCTTCACCGCTCCCGGAGCGCCCGCATTCTGAATCACTCCCTCCGCCGCCCGGCCGGCCGCTGTGGCGGCGGTGGCCGGTAACGCGGAGACCGCACCGAGCGCGAGGGCGGCGACGGCCGCCGCGCTGACCGTGGTGAGTACTCGACGCGAGTTGCGCATCACTGACATGTGGGGGGTCCTCCTCGTTGGATGACACATCACCGAGCAAATCGTCAGGTACATGACATGAAATGGCCCCTGGATCTGCCATGTCCATGTCTTGCCTGCCAGCGAAAGATTGGCCGATCCATAGGAATGACACAAGAGCGCCTGTGATGCTGTAACACGTGCGCCACACAGGTCATGCGCCTGTCACGCCCCGCAAGCTCGCTGTCTCCCCCGTCCACACCGGGGACACAGAAGCCCCCTGGCAGGGGCGCGGGCCCCGGTGGATGCCCCGGGGCCGCGTCCCACCAGTCGGCGCAGGGTCGGTGGCTGTAGCGAGTACGGACTGGGTCGCGTCCTCGGCATCCTCCCTGCCCAATGGAGCCGGGTCGGCCGCCGCCTCAAGCCGGTTGACCAACGCGCCCAACTCCACCGCGTCTTCCGCCAGCCGCCGAACCCGCGCCATGAAACTCCCGGCCATGCCGGCATGGTCCGACGACGCCTCATCCGTCGCCCCGCCGACGTCTGCGCCCATGCCGGCCGTGGTCGGTCAGAATCCGCTGGAAGGGGTAGCACCACTGTCCGGGCGACCGCGCCCGACTGTCAGTAGTGGCTGCTTCCATGGCGTCATGAGCACTGTGCACGAGACCGCCGCCCTCCTCCCCGGCCCTGCCGATCTCCGTATCCATTTGCGCGCGTTGGCCGTCCTGGACGCCGCCATCAGCGACGATCCGCGGTTCTGCCGCTACACCTTCGACGCCGCCTGGGGGCCCGGTGAGGAAGCGGCCTTGATGCAGAACGGCTCGGGAGACGACTTCTCCGTCCTCTTCACCCCGGTCGGCGTGCTCATACGCGGCTTCGACCACGAGTCGGAGATGAGCCCGTACAGCACGGGTGACGAGCAGGTCTGGCCCGGTGTGATCGACGAAGTGCCCGCCGCGCTGAGCCCGCTCCTGGACGAACCCGCCTTCCGCGACGAGGACACGGGCACTCCTCTCGTCACCGCTTGCCTGTGGCGGGAGACCGGCGACACGGCCTGGCGCACCGGCTCAGCCATCGGCTTTCCCTCCGGCAATGAGAGTCCCGATGGCTCCGGCTTCCTTTTCTCCCTCCTCACCGACCGCTCCCCCGAGGCCGTCCAGGCCCACTTCGAGGACTACTACGAACGCCCCGTGCCCCTCGATGCCGTCCGTCATGTCCTCGCCGGGCATCCCCTGACCCTTGCGATCACCGAGGCCCTCAACCCTGTCGCCCTCTCGGACAGCACGCTGCTCCAGAGGATCGCCGCGCATCCCGAGGTCGTCTCCTATCTGTCCTGCGACGGCGAGTTCGACCTTGCCCGCAGGGACCCGATCGAATCGGTCGCCCTGCCCAATGGACTGCCGGTGGAGCCCATCGCCGGCTGCAACGCGGGCGGCACCCACTACCTCTGCGGCCCGGCCGTCCCCGACGGCCCCCGCCCCGACGGCTTCCTCCCGAACGTCATGGAGGCGACCTGAACCAGCGAGTCACCAGCGGCCGGATTCCAGCCGGGTGGCTGGCAGTGCTCCGGCTTGAGCCGTGGGCCGCTACCGCGAAGGCATGACCGCACTGCCCGACTGGATGCGCCCGTGCACCCGCCCCGCGCGGAAGGCTGGTTCGGAGAGGATCCGGACCGCCTCCCGGAAGCGCCGCGCCACACCGAGCTGATCGACGGATCCCACGCATTCATGTTGTCGCCGCAAGGGTGGTGGCACGGCCATCTCATCACGATGCTCACCGTGGCCCTCATGGAGCAGGCTCCGGGCGACGTAGGAGTCGGACGGGAGATGACCATCAAGCTCGATCAACGCAATCGGCCCGAGCCGGATCTGGTGGTGGCGACGGCCGACTCCGGAGGAGCACTCTCCCAGCGCCACCCTCACCGCGCGAGCGGTCAGTAGCGGTATCGAGCCGCGAGAATGACGATCTCCTTGTCGGTCACCAGGTAGACGAGCCGGTGCTCGTCGTCGATCCGCCGCGACCACGCTCCGGGCAAGTGGTACTTCAAGGGTTCAGGTTTGCCGATCCCCGAGAAGGGGTCACGTCTGACGTCCTCAATGAGCTTGTTGATCCGGGCGAGCATCTTGCGGTCGTTCTTGAGCCAGGACGTGTAGTCCTCCCAGCCCTGATCCTCGAAGACAAGCCTCACGCGGCGCCCGCACCCGCACCCGCGGAATCCGGATCGATCAGCTCGCGCTCCGACACATTGATGCCGGCCAGGGCATTCTCGTAAGCCTTGAGCAGCCGCCGGGCGTTCGCCGGGGAACGCAGCAGGTACGAGCCTTCGCGCAGCGCCGCATAGTCCTCGGCCGAGACGAGCACCGCATTGCCGTGCTTGGAGACGATCTCGATCGCCTCGTGGTTCTCGTTGACCTTCTTGATCAGCGGAAAGAGTTCCTTACGGGCTTCACTCGCGGTTATGGACATAACCTGACCCCTTCCATCAAGTGGTACTCAATAACGTACCACTCTCAGTGCCGCCCAGGAGGAAGAAGCGCCTGGCAGGCTGTCACGCACCCGGCATCGTCCCAGCACGGTGCGACGTCACCCAGCACGCAGCAAGGGATCATCGCGCGTTCCAGCCATTGTGTACACATGGGACACTAGGTACACTTGAGCGCATGACGCAGCCACTGCCCATAGAGTCCATCCGTGACGTGCGCGCCCACCTGGCCGAGGTCGTGGAGCGCGCCGACCGCGACGACGTGCCCACGGTGATCACTCGCCGAGGCAGGGAAGTGGCCGCCGTGGTCTCCATCGAAGTGCTGCGCAAGTACCAGGAGTGGGAAGAGCGCGAGATCAACCGGATCATCGACGAGCGCATGGCCAACCCGGCACCCGGCATCCCGATCGAGGACATCATGAGGGAGACGCTGGCGCGCAGTGAGTGAGTACCGAACCGTCTTCCGCCCCGAGGCACAGGCCGAGCTTCGGAAGATCCCGCGCGAGATGGCACTGCGCATCCTGGCCAAGCTGACCGAGCTGGAAAGCGATCCGCTCGGCTGCAACACCACGGCACTCGTGTCCCAGCCAGATCGCCGACGCCTACGGGTTGGCGACTACCGCATCGTCTACACGATCGACAACGGGGAACTGGTGGTCTGGGTCGTTCATGTGGGGCACCGGTCCACCGTTTACGACACCTGACCACCGCTGACCACACGTCAGAATATCCAGCACCCGTCCAGCACGGGGACGACGAAGGGGTCGGGCCCGACAGAGCCCGACCCCTTGACGTGTACGTTTGACTCAATAGCCAACACGCAGTAGCTGCACGGCTACACGTTGAAGCGGAACTCCACGACGTCCCCGTCCTGCATCACATACTCCTTGCCCTCCATGCGCGCCTTCCCCTTCGCGCGCGCCTCCGCCACCGAGCCGGTCTCGACCAGGTCGGCGAAGGAGATGACCTCGGCCTTGATGAAGCCCTTCTGGAAGTCGGTGTGGATCACACCGGCGGCCTCGGGGGCGGTGGCGCCCTTCTTGATGGTCCAGGCGCGGGTCTCCTTGGGGCCTGCCGTGAGGTAGGTCTGGAGGCCGAGGGTGTCGAAGCCGACGCGGCCGAGGACGGCGAGGCCGGGCTCTTCCTGGCCCATGGACTGGAGGAGTTCGAGGGCCTCTTCGTCGTCGAGTTCGATCAGCTCGGACTCGATCTTGGCGTTGAGGAAGATGGCCTCGGCGGGGGCGACGAGGGCGCGCTGCTCGTTCTTGAAGTCCTCGTCGACCAGCTCGTCCTCGTCGACGTTGAAGACGTAGAGGAAGGGCTTGGTGGTGAGGAGGTGCAGCTCGTGGAGGAGGGTGCCCTGCTCGGTGCCGTGGGTGATGCCGGCGGAGAAGAGGGTGTCGCCGGCCTCGAGGATCTTCTGGGCGGCCTCGACGGCGGCGAGGACGGCGACCTTCTCCTTCTGGAGGCGGGACTCCTTGGTCAGACGGGGGATCGCCTTCTCGACGGACTGGAGGTCGGCGAGGATCAGCTCGGTGTTGATGGTCTCGATGTCGTCCTTGGGCGAGACCTTGCCGTCGACGTGGACGACGTTCTCGTCCTTGAAGGCGCGGATGACCTGGCAGATCGCATCCGACTCACGGATGTTCGCCAGGAACTTGTTGCCCAGGCCCTCGCCCTCGCTCGCGCCGCGCACGATGCCGGCGATGTCGACGAAGTCGACGGTGGCCGGGAGGATGCGCTGGGACCCGAAGATGCCGGCCAGGACGGCGAGGCGCGGGTCGGGGACGCCGACGACGCCCACGTTGGGCTCGATGGTGGCGAACGGGTAGTTGGCCGCCAGCACGTCGTTCTTGGTCAGGGCGTTGAACAGGGTCGACTTGCCGACATTCGGCAGACCGACGATTCCGATCGTGAGCGACACGTTGGCGACTTCCTGAGTGAGAGCTGGGTGTGGGCGGCGGGAGGCCGGGCGGTGAGGCCGGCCGGGGGCCGTACGGCAGCGGCCCGAACGGGGGCCGATCCCCCAGTTTACGGGCGGGGGGAAGCGGGCAGCGACGGCAGCGGGCAGTCGAACCTTTCGCCAAGGTCACCCAAAGGGCGTGTCCTGTGCCTGATTACTCCCCGCTCCCCGCCTACGTTGGTCGCGTGGAGCAGCCCAGGACCCGTCACCCCCAGAGCCGACAGCGGCCTCAGCCGCCGCTGTCGTCGCAGAGCGCACTCGCCGACGGCCCCGCCGTGTACGGCGTACGGCCCCCCGCGCGGCCCGGCCGCCCGGTGCCCCCGGTGGTGCTGGCGCTGCGGAGACTGCCCAGTCCCCGGCTGACCGGTCTGGGGGGCGGGCTCTTCGCCTCGGTGGCCATGGTGGTGATCGGGACGCTGGACTGGCTGCTGCTGGACGGCTCGCCGGTGGCGTACGGGCTGCTCTTCCTGCCGGTGTGCGCGCTGACGGCGCTCTGGGTGCGGGAGGCGGACATCGTCACCGCGCCGATCGGCGTGCCGATCGCCTTCGCCGCCGGGATCGTGCCGATCTCCGGCGGGGAGGGCGGGCTCGGCGGGCAGATCATGGCCGTGGTCACGTCGCTGGCCGTGCACGCGGGCTGGCTGTACGGCGGGACGCTGATCGCCGGGGTGATCGCCTCCGTACGGAAGGTGCGGCAGATGGGCCGCCGCAGACGGCGGACCCGCCCCGGACCGCCGTCGCCGAGCCGCCGCTAGGGCGTTTCCCACGGATCAGGCTGAGCCCCAGCAAGATCCGTAAGAGACGGCCTAGCGGCGGCTGTCGGACGAGGAGGCCATCGCCGCGCCCACGATCCCCGCGTTGTTCTGGAGCTGCGCCGGGACGACCTCCGCCCGGATCCCCTCCAGATGCGGAATGAACTTCTCGGCCTTTCGGCTGACCCCGCCGCCGATGATGAACAGCTCCGGCGAGAAGAGCATCTCCACATGGGCCAGATACTTCTCCAGCCGCCGCGACCAGTGGGGCCAGCTGAGGTCCTCGTCCTCCTTGGCCTTGGTCGAGGCGTGCTTCTCGGCCTCCCGGCCGTGCAGTTCCAGATGGCCCAGCTCGGTGTTGGGCACGAGCCGCCCGTCGATGAAGACGGCGCTGCCGATGCCGGTGCCGAGGGTCAACAGCATCACGGTGCCCTTGCGGCCCCGGCCGGCGCCGAAGGTCATCTCGGCGACGCCCGCCGCGTCCGCGTCGTTGAGCAGGGTGACCGGAGCGCCGCCGAGCCGGTCGCTCAGCAGTTTGGCCGCGTCCCGGTCGATCCAGCCCTTGTCGACATTGGCCGCGGTGCGGGTGACGCCGTCCGTCACCACGCCCGGGAAGGTGATGCCGACCGGACCGGACCACTCGAAGTGCCGCACCACCTCGGCGACCCCGTCCGCCACCGCGTCCGGCGTCGCCGGATGCGGTGTCAGCACCTTGTGGCGCTCCTGCGCCAGGTCGCCGCGCTCCAGATCCACGGGAGCGCCCTTGATGCCCGAGCCGCCGATGTCCACTCCGAAGACGTTCATGGAGTCAACGTTAAGGGCAGCCCCCGGCTGTTACTTGTCGAACGCCTCGGACGCACCGGTGGACGCGTTGGCGGACGCGCCGGCCATCAGCCGTGCCGCCTCGGCGCGCAGATCGCGGCGCAGCTCCTTGGGCAGCGAGAAGGTGATCGTCTCCTCGGCGGCCTTCACCAGCTCGACGTCCTCGAAGCCGCGCTGGGACAGCCACTCCAGCACCTCTTCGACCAGCACCTCCGGCACGGACGCGCCCGAGGTCAGACCGACCGTGGAGACGCCTTCCAGCCAGGCTTCGTCGATCTCCTTCGCGTAGTCGACCAGGTGGGCGGCGCTCGCGCCGGCCCCCAGGGCCACCTCGACCAGCCGGACCGAGTTGGAGGAGTTCTTCGAGCCGACGACGATGACCAGGTCGGCCTCGGCGCCCATCTGCTTCACGGCGGTCTGGCGGTTGGAGGTGGCGTAGCAGATGTCGTCGCTCGGCGGCGCGATGAGCTGGGGGAACTTCTCCTTCAGCCGGTCCACGGTCTCCATGGTCTCGTCGACCGAGAGGGTGGTCTGGGAGAGCCAGACGACCTTGGACTCGTCGCGGACCTCGACCTTGTCGACGTCGTCGGGGCCGTCGACCAGGGTGATGTGGTCGGGGGCCTCGCCGGAGGTGCCGATGACCTCCTCGTGGCCCTCGTGGCCGATGAGCAGGATGTCGTAGTCCTCGGCCGCGAAGCGGACGGCCTCCTTGTGCACCTTGGTGACCAGGGGGCAGGTCGCGTCGATGGTCGCCAGGTTGCGCCGGGCGGCCTCGTCGTGGACGACGGGGGCGACGCCGTGCGCGGAGAACATGACGATGGATCCCTCGGGGACCTCCGCCGTGGTGTCGACGAAGATCGCGCCCTTCCGCTCCAGCGTCTGGACGACGTACTTGTTGTGGACGATCTCGTGGCGGACATAGACCGGTGAGCCGTACTGCTCCAGGGCCTTCTCCACGGCGATCACGGCGCGGTCCACGCCCGCGCAGTAGCCGCGGGGAGCGGCGAGAAGGACGCGGCGGGCCGGAGACGTAGAAGTCATGCCTCCCATCGTAAGGCCGCTCAGAAGAGGCGGGATCTCACCGCCCGGGGGAAGACTTGAGGACGCACGCGACGGGCACGACGGCGCGGACGCGCCGCCCGCGACGGACGGAGGGCCGATGGCCACAGCTGAGGAGGGCCCCGGCCCGGCCGGGGAGGGCGGCCGGCTGCGGCGGACCCTCGGCTTCCGCGATCTGGTGGTGTACGGGCTGCTGTTCATCGCCCCGATGGCCCCGGTCGGGGTCTTCGGCACGCTCGACGCCAAGTCGCACGGCGCGGTGGCGCTGGTGTACGCGGTCGCCACGGTCGCCATGGCGTTCACGGCGCTGAGCTACGCGCAGATGGTGCGGGTCGCGCCGCAGGCCGGGTCGGTCTTCACCTATGCCCGCAAGGCGCTGGGCGAGGGGCCCGGGTTCATCGCCGGGTGGATGGCGCTGCTCGACTATCTCCTCATCCCGGCCGTCGCGTACCTCTTCTCGGGGATCGCGATGGAGGCGCTGGTACCGCAGGTCGACCGGTGGGTGTGGACGGGGATCGCCGTCGTGGTGACCACGCTGCTGAATCTGTGGGGCGTCCGGGCGGCGGCCCGGGTCGGCTTCGCGGTGCTGGCGATGGAGATCGTGGTGCTGGTGGTGTTCGTGGTGTCGGCGGTGGTCGTGCTGGCCCGGGACGGGGCGCAGCGGGAGTGGCTCTCGCCGCTCACCGGGGACACCGCGTTCTCGATGGCGGCCGTGTTCGGCGCGGTGTCGGTGGCGGTGCTGTCGTATCTGGGCTTCGACGCCATCGCCTCCTTCGCGGAGGAGGTGACCGGCGGCTCGCGGAAGGTCGCGAGGGCGGTGCTGCTCTGTCTGGCCCTGGCGGGGGTGCTCTTCTTCGTGCAGACGTATCTGGCGGCGCTGCTGGAGCCGGTGTCCTCGGCGGAGCTGGCGGCGAATCCGGCCGGGCAGGGCGCGGCGTTCTACGACGCGGTGGACGCGTCGGTCGGCTCCTGGCTGCACGATCTGATCGCGGTGAGCAAGGCGATCGGGGCGGCCTTCGCGGCGCTGGCGGGGCAGGCGGCGGCGGGCCGGCTGCTCTTCGCCATGGCGCGGGAGCGGCGGCTGCCGCGGGTGCTGGCCCGTACGGACGGCGGTACGCCCCGGGTCGCGCTGCTGCTCGCGGCGGCGGTGAACCTGGTGGCGGCGGTGTGGGCGGCGCGCCGGGCGGACGGTCTGGGTCTGCTGGTGTCGGTGGTGGACATCGGCGCGCTGACGGCGTTCGTGCTGCTGCACGCGAGCGTGATCGGCTGGTTCGTGGTCCGGCGGATGGAGGGTCCGCCGCACTGGCTGCGCCATCTGGTGGCCCCGGCGCTGGGCGCGGCGATCCTGATCGCGGTGATCGTGGAGGCGTCCGGCACGGCGCAGCTGGTGGGTGTGGTGTGGCTGGGGGTGGGTCTGGTGGTGCTCGCGGTGCTGTGGGGGCGTGCGGTGCGCCCAGGGGGCGGGGACGGGCCCCGGGGGCCCGGGGAGCCCCGGCGGGCCCGGAGGCTCTGAGGCGGCCACGAGGCGGGTTCCGTGACGGGTGCGCCCGCGGCCGGGGCCGGTCCCGCAGGGGCGCGCAGGTCGTCGGGGCATTGTCGGACCCGGCCGTTACGCTCGCTCGTATGGCTCTCAACACGTCCCCGGACGCCCCGCTCCCCGTCGGCGAGGTGTCCCGGCTGATCGGCGGCTGGATCGACCGGCTCGGGGCGGTCTGGGTGGAGGGGCAGATCACCCAGTTGTCGCGGCGGCCCGGGCAGGGCGTGGTCTTTCTGACCCTGCGGGATCCCGCGCACGACATCTCGGTGGGCGTCACCTGTTACCGGCAGGTGTTCGACGCCGTCGCCGACATCGTGACCGAGGGCGCCAGGGTCGTGGTGCACGCCAAGCCTGAGTGGTACGCGCCCCGGGGGCAGCTGTCGCTGCGGGCCGTGGAGATACGGCCGGTGGGCATCGGCGAGCTGCTGGCCCGGCTGGAGCGGCTGAAGCGCCTCCTCGGGGCCGAGGGTCTCTTCGCCGCCGACCGGAAGAAGCCGCTCCCGTTCCTGCCGCACCGGGTGGGGCTGGTCTGCGGCCGGGCCTCCGCCGCCGAGCGCGATGTCCTGGAGAACGCGCGGCGGCGCTGGCCCGCCGTCCGCTTCGAGGTGCGCAATGTCGCGGTCCAGGGGGTGCGCGCGGTCAGCCAGGTGGTCCAGGCCGTCCAGGAGCTGGACGAGCTGGCCGAGGTGGATGTGATCATCGTGGCGCGGGGCGGCGGCAGCGTGGAGGATCTGCTGCCGTTCTCGGACGAGCGGCTGGTGCGCGCGGTCGCCGAGTGCCGTACGCCGGTGGTCTCGGCGATCGGGCACGAGCCGGACGCCCCGCTGCTCGACCTGGTCGCCGATCTGCGGGCCTCGACGCCGACCGACGCCGCCAAGAAGGTGGTGCCGGACGTGGGCGAGGAGCTGGAGCGGGTGCGGCAGCTCAGGGACCGTTCGCTGCGGACGGTCCGGGCACTGCTGGAGCGCGAGGAGCGGGGGCTGGCCCATGCCCTGTCCCGTCCCTCGATGGAGCATCCGCACCGGATGGTCGACCAGCGGGAGGCGGAGGCCGACGCCCTGGTCGCCCGCAGCCGGCGGGTGCTGGGGCATCTGCTGGACCGCGCGGACTCGGAGCTGGCGCACACCCGGGCGCGCGTGGTCTCGCTCTCCCCCGCCGCGACCCTGGAGCGGGGGTACGCGGTGCTGCGGCGCGACGACGGCACGGTGGTGCGCTCGGCCGGCGAGGTGACGGCGGGCGAGGAGCTGCGGGCCCGGGTCTCGGAGGGCGAGTTCGCCGTACGGGTGACGGACTGAGCCCCGCCCCGCCGTCCCCGCACCCCCAGGAAGCCCCGCATCCCGCGGAAATCATCAGCCACAGGCAGGAATGGATCGCATGACCGCTGACACGGACGAGACCGCACTCGGATACGAGCAGGCCAGGGACGAGCTGATCGACGTCGTCCGCCGGCTGGAGGCGGGCGGCACCACGCTGGAGGAGTCGCTCGCGCTCTGGGAGCGCGGCGAGGAGCTGGCCCGGATCTGCCGTCACTGGCTGGAGGGCGCGCGCGCCCGGCTGGACGCGGCGCTGCGCGGCCCCGGGACGGAGACCGCGCCGGAGACTGGGACGGAGAGCGACGAAGTAACCTCGGAGTGAGAGAAGGAGCAGGTGGGACGGGCCGGGCACGGCGAGCGTCCGATGTGAGGCGACTCACAACAGCGGATTAGTTGAAATTTAATCTACTGCGCTACGGTTGCACCCGGTCGTACACCCCCACCGCCCTGAAAGGTGCGCCGCATGTCTCTCGTCCTTGACCCCGTCGCCCAGGACCTCCTCTTCCGCGAGGCTCGTACCGCCAACACGTTCACCGATGAGCAGGTGACCGATGAGCAGGTCCAGGCGATCTACGACCTCGTCAAGTACGGGCCGACCGCCTTCAACCAGACCCCCCTGCGGGTCGTCCTGGTCCGCTCGGAGGAGGCCCGCGCCCGGCTGCTCCCCCACATGAGCGAGGGCAACCGGGCGAAGACCGGCACCGCGCCGCTCGTCGCGATCCTCGCCGCGGACAACGAGTTCCACGAGGAGCTGCCCCGGCTGCTCCCGCACTTCCCGCAGGCGAAGGACGTCTTCTTCTCGGAGCGTTCGACCCGCGAGTCGAACGCCGGCATGAACAGCGCGCTCCAGGCCGCGTACTTCATCGTCGGCGTGCGCGCCGCCGGTCTGGCCGCGGGCCCGATGACCGGCTTCGACTTCGCCGGTGTCCAGAAGGAGTTCCTGGACGACGACCACACCCCGCTGATGATCGTCAACATCGGCCGGCCGGGCGAGGACGCCTCCCTCCCGCGCCTGCCGCGCCTCGACTACGACGACGTGGTCACCACCGTCTGACCGATCGACGCCACCGGCCCGCCGGCCGGTACGCACAAGGGCCGCCGCACCCCTGCCGGGTGCGGCGGCCCTTCTGTACGAGTCCGCACGAGTCCGCACGAGTCCGTACGAGTCCGTACGGGAGAGCCTCAGGCCTTGGGGATCGCCGGGGAGGGCTTCGGCACGGGCTTCGACTCCAGCGCCGCCGCCATCTCCGTCAGCCGGGCCAGCGGGGCGGTGCCCGTCACGACCGTGATCGCGCCCTTCTCCTCGCGCACCAGGGCGTCGTACTTCGACCCCTCCCAGCGCTGCCAGGCCTCGCCGTTCACCTGCTGCGTCTTGCCGGTGTTCTCGGCCCGGTGGGTGACCTTGGGGATGAACTTGCCCTTGACCTCGGTCGACTGCTCGACCGCCACGTACTCCTTGTCCGGGTCGAGGAACCCGAGGTGCCAGGCGTCGCCGTCGTACCCCTTGTAGGAGACCGAGGTCGCCTTCCACTCCTCGGGCAGGCCCTTCGGCGCGACGATCGGATACGGCGCGGCGCGCTGTGCCGTCACCTGCTCCACCCGGTAGTCGACCCGCTTGAGCGGATCACCCTCGTCGTCATTCGGAAGAGCCGTGTAGTAGATCACGCCGACGACGCCTCCGATGGCCAGCATCGAAAGAATCATGTCGCGGATCGTCTGTCTGCCTCGCATACCTGCCACGACACCATCGTCGCATCCGAGGTGCGCGCTCAAACGTGGGCCCCGCTGCTCATTCTGTCGATGGGCGGATACTGTGTCTTCCTGGGGGCACCCCCGGAAACCCCCTCAAAACCCTCATTCCGGCCGTCGTCGTACAGAAAGGTGCGCTCCGATGACCGAGCACATGCCGTCCCAGCTGGAGGTCTCGCCCGAGGCCCCCGACCGCAACCTCGCCCTGGAGCTGGTCCGGGTCACCGAGGCCGCCGCCATGGCCGCCGGCCGCTGGGTGGGGCGCGGCGACAAGAACGGCGCCGACGGCGCGGCCGTCAGGGCCATGCGCACCCTCGTCCACACCGTCTCGATGAACGGCGTCGTCGTCATCGGCGAGGGCGAGAAGGACGAAGCGCCCATGCTCTTCAACGGGGAGCGCATCGGCGACGGCACCGGGGCCGAGTGCGACATCGCCGTGGACCCGATCGACGGCACCACCCTGGCGGCCAAGGGCATGCCGAACGCGATCGCGGTGCTGGCCGCCACCGACCGGGGCGCGATGTTCGACCCCTCGGCCGTCTTCTACATGGACAAGCTGGTGACCGGCCCGGAGGCGGCCGACTTCGTCGACATCAACGCCCCCGTCCAGGTCAACATCCGCCGCGTCGCCAAGGCCAAGGGCGTCGCCCCCGAGGATGTGACCGTCGTCGTCCTGGACCGCCCGCGCCACGAGTCCGTCGTCAAGGAGATCCGCGAGACCGGCGCGCGCATCAAGTTCATCTCGGACGGCGATGTGGCCGGCGCGATCATGGCGGTGCGCGAGGGCACCGGCGTCGATCTGCTGATGGGCGTCGGCGGCACCCCCGAGGGCATCATCACGGCCTGCGCGATCAAGTGCCTCGGCGGCACGATCCAGGGCAAGCTCTGGCCGAAGGACGAGGCCGAGCGCCGGCGGGCCCTGGACGCGGGCCACGACCTGGACCGGGTGCTCCTCACGGACGACCTGGTCAAGGGGGACAACGTCTTCTTCGTCGCGACCGGGATCACCGACGGCGAGCTGCTGCGCGGGGTGCGGTACGGCGGCGCCACGGCCACCACCCAGTCGCTGGTGATGCGCTCCAAGTCGGGCACCATCCGCCAGATCGACTCCACGCACCGGCTGTCGAAGCTGCGCGCCTACAGCCAGGTCGACTTCGACCGCGCCCAGTAGCGAACGAGCCCGGAAGGGACGACGACAGACGAAAGGGGTCGCCCAGTGCGGTGGGCGACCCCTGGCCGGGGTTCCGGCTCAGGCCGCGGACTGGGTCTTCTTGACCTCGACATCGCGCCGCCGACGCCGGGCGAGCACCACCCGGCGCTCCGCGGCCGTCAGCCCGCCCCACACCCCGTACGGCTCGGGCTGGAGCAGCGCGTGCTCCTGGCACTCGACCATCACCGGGCAGCGGGCACAGACCTGTTTCGCGGCCTCCTCACGGGACAGCCGCGCGGCCGTCGGCTCCTTGGACGGGGCGAAGAACAGCCCGGCCTCGTCCCGACGGCACACCGCCTCCGCGTGCCAGGGTCCGTCCTGGTCTTCCCTCACGGGGACACGCTGAGACGGAACAGCGGTCACCTGCAAGGACTGGTACGGCAGTTGCAGCACGGTCTACTCCTGACGACGGCTTCGCGAGCGAGAGACGATGCAGCACTCCCTACCCGCTGTACGCACTCCTATGCACTGAGTGGCGCAGACGCCGGGGGCGCGAAACCGCGCGTGGGCGCTCAAGGCCGAAAACCGCTCCGGAGCGCGCGACCGTCAGCCGAGGTATTTGCGCAGGCGACGCTGGAGGTCGGAGACCCTGTGCCCCCGCTTGGGCCGGGCCTCGACATTTCCGAAAACCGAGTATCCGTTGACGATCACCACCGGAGCATCCGGATTGGCCGCCTCCAAGGTGCTGACCTCGAAGTTCCCGAAGATCCCGTTCCCATTGCCGCGCAGGGTGATGTTCTCCGGAACGCGCACCTCGACATTGCCGAAGACCGAGGTCGCGTTGATCACCGTGGTCCGCTGCTCGAACAGGGCCTGGGTGAGGTCCAGCTCGATGTTCCCGAAGAGGGCGAAGGCGTTGGTGCGGCGGCCGACCCGCCAGCGGCCCTTGCGGACGGAGGAGGAGAAGACGGCGACCAGGTTCTCGCCGGCCTCCCCCTCGGCCTCGGGGCCGTACGCGTAGGCCTCGGAGCTCTTCCCCTCCGGGGCGGCCGGCAGGTCCTGGACGATGGGCTGGAGCTCGCCCACCGTCTTGGCCCGGTACACGCGGTCGATCCGCTCGGAGTGCTCCTCGGGATCGAGCCGGCCCTCCGCCAGGGCGTCCCGGAGAATGTCGGCGATCCGGTCACGGTCGGCGTCGGACGCGCGAAGGGCATCGGAAGCACGGGAGGGCGCGCCGGGCTCCAGGGGGACGACAGGCTTCTGGGGCTGCTTTTCGAGGTCCACGGAGCCAGGGTAGCGAAACGCGATAGATCGCGACCAGGGGCCACACGGCACACCGGGCCCCGGGCCTCGGCGACTGAGCCTTACCTCACCGCAGCCCACCGCCGGGCGCGCTCTACGCTGGAAGCCGCCCCGCAGCCCGTCAAATGTGTTATGTCCGTCAAGTCTGCCGAGTGAGGAATGGCCGCGATGCCAGAGTTTACGTACTCAGATCTGCTCCCCCTGGGAGAAGACACCACGCCCTACCGGCTGGTGACCGCCGAAGGCGTCTCCACCTTCGAGGCGGACGGACGTACATTCCTCAAGGTCGAGCCGGAAGCGCTGCGCACGCTCGCCGCCGAGGCGATGCACGACATCTCGCACTATCTGCGCCCCGCCCATCTGGCGCAGCTGCGCCGGATCGTGGACGACCCGGAGGCCTCGTCCAACGACAAGTTCGTCGCGCTCGACCTGCTGAAGAACGCGAACATCGCGGCGGCGGGCGTGCTGCCGATGTGCCAGGACACCGGCACGGCGATCGTGATGGGCAAGCGCGGCCAGCAGGTGCTGACGGCGGGCGGCGACGAGGCGGCGCTCTCGCACGGCATCTACGACGCGTACACCAAGCTCAACCTCCGCTACTCGCAGATGGCCCCGCTCACCATGTGGGAGGAGAAGAACACCGGCTCGAACCTGCCCGCGCAGATCGAGCTGTACGCGACCGACGGCGGCGCGTACAAGTTCCTCTTCATGGCCAAGGGCGGCGGCTCGGCGAACAAGTCCTTCCTCTACCAGGAGACCAAGGCGGTCCTCAACGAGGCCTCCATGATGAAGTTCCTGGAGGAGAAGATCCGCTCGCTGGGGACGGCCGCGTGCCCGCCGTACCACCTGGCGATCGTCGTCGGCGGGACCTCGGCGGAGTTCGCGCTCAAGACCGCGAAGTACGCCTCCGCGCACTATCTGGACGAGCTTCCCGCCGAGGGCTCCCCCACCGGACACGGCTTCCGGGACAAGGAGCTGGAGGAGAAGGTCTTCGAGCTGACCCAGCGGATCGGGATCGGCGCGCAGTTCGGCGGCAAGTACTTCTGCCACGACGTCCGCGTGGTGCGGCTGCCCCGGCACGGGGCCTCGCTGCCGGTGGCGATCGCGGTGTCGTGCTCGGCGGACCGCCAGGCGGTCGCGAAGATCACCGCCGAGGGCGTCTTCCTGGAGCAGCTGGAGAAGGACCCCGCGCGGTTCCTCCCCGAGACCACGGACGAGCACCTCGAAACGGACGGCGACGTCGTCCGGATCGACCTCAACCGCCCGATGGACGACGTCCTGGCGGAGCTGACCAAGTACCCGGTCAAGACCAGGCTCTCGCTCTCCGGCCCCCTGGTCGTGGCGCGGGACATCGCCCACGCCAAGATCAAGGAGCGGCTGGACGCGGGCGAGGAGATGCCGCAGTACCTGAAGGACCACCCGGTCTACTACGCCGGTCCCGCCAAGACCCCCGAGGGCTACGCCTCCGGCTCCTTCGGGCCCACCACGGCGGGCCGGATGGACTCGTACGTGGAGCAGTTCCAGGCGGCCGGCGGGTCGAAGGTGATGCTGGCGAAGGGCAACCGCTCGCGACAGGTGACGGACGCGTGCGGCGCGCACGGCGGCTTCTACCTGGGGTCCATCGGCGGGCCCGCGGCGCGGCTGGCGCAGGACTGCATCAAGAAGGTCGAGGTCGTGGAGTACGAGGAGCTGGGCATGGAGGCGGTGTGGCGGATCGAGGTGGAGGACTTCCCCGCGTTCATCGTCGTCGACGACAAGGGCAACGACTTCTTCACCGAGCCCGCGCCCGCCCCGACCTTCACCTCGATCCCGGTGCGGGGCCCGGGTCTCGGCTGACGCGGGGCTCCGTCGCTGTTCCCCCGGCCGGGGCCCGGCCGGGGGAACAGCGACGGGAACTCAGGCGAAGCGCTGGTTCGAGCCGCCCGAGCAGGGCTGGAGGCGCAGCGCCTCGCGCGCGCCGCTGTGGGTGACGCAGAGCTGCTGCGCGTCGGCCGGGCGCAGGGTGCCGCCGGAGGCGAGGAAGCGCTGGTTGGCGGAGCCGGAGCAGTTCCAGACGATCAGCGCGGCCCCGGCGCGGTAGTCGGAGCCGGGGACGTCGAGGCAGCGGTCGTGGCTGAGTTCGGTGTGGATCGAGCCGCGCGCCGGATCGTGCCACCAGCCCTGGTTGCGCCCGCCGTGGCACTCCCAGCCCACCGCGGCCGTCCCGTTGCGCGTCACCGAGCCGGTGACGTCCGCGCAGGCCCCGGTCCCGGCGTTCCGCAGCGGCCGGTAGAGGTCGTCCCACGCCCCGGTCACCAGCTCGGCCCGCCCGGTGGACGCGCCGTCGGCGCAGCTCGCCTCGCGCGCGCCGGAGGCGTACAGCTGGGTGAGGCAGGAGGCGAAGGCCCCGTGGCCCCGGGCGTTGGGGTGGAAGGACTGGCGGACGGAGTTCTCGTCCGGCGGGAAGTGGCCGAGGTCGATGAAGAGCCCGCGCGCCCAGGTGTTGTCGGAGCAGACCTCGTGGCCGTGGAAGAGCCGCGAGTTGTCGAGGTAGACCGCCCCGGTGGCCGCCGCCGCCCGGCGCATTCCGCGCTCGAAGACGGGGACGGCGGTGTTCCGGCCCCAGGCGGTGTCGGAGTCGTACCCCTGTCCCCCGCAGATCAGTTTGCCGGGGAAGTTCGGGTTGTCGCGGAAGTCCGGGCCGATCGGGCTGGGGTAGCCCATCACCACGAGCTTGTAGTCGCCGTCCGCGTACCCCGCGTCCCGCATCACCGTGCGCAGATCGCGGACGGTCGCCTCGACCTTGGGGACCAGCGCGTCCACCCGGGCCTGCCAGCCGCCGGCGTACTTCGGCTCGCAGGGCCCCTGGAGGGTGACATAGCGGGTGACGCAGTCGGTCATCACCGGGGCGAATTCGAGGTCGTCGTTGGCCCCGGCGACCAGCAGGACCATCTTGATGCGGGTGTTGCGCGCCTTCACGGCGAGGCTGTCGCTCTGGACCGGCTCGTCCGCGTACTGCCGGACGCCGCCGATGCGGATGTTCCCGGTGTCCGCCCCGGAGCAGGCGACGTTGTACGTCACGTCGGCGGGGATCCCGGTCCGGTGGATCGCCGCCTCGGGCGAGCGGTGGCACCAGTTGCCGGGGCCGTCGGTGCCCGGTTCGTAGGAGCCGATGCCCTCGCCGGAGATCTCGCTGTCGCCGAGCGAGATCAGCGCGGTCCTGCGCTCGGCGAGCGGGCGCTCGCCGGGGCTGCCGTACAGCCTCACGGCCTCGGCGGCGCGCACCGCCTCCAGCGGGGGCGCGAGCGGCACGGCCGCGCTCCGTACGGGGTTCCCCGCGCCCTCGTCGGCGGCGGCTGCCGGGGCCGTCAGCCCCAGCAGCCCGGCGGTCAGCGCGGCGGCGGCGACCGCCGCCGTACAGCGAAGTCGGTGCCCGGTGGTACGTGCGGTGCGTCTCACAGCGCCTCCCCGGCGATCGGCCGGCCGCGTCGGCCGGCCTCATCGGTTGACGTCATCGGTTGACCCCAGATGTTTACTGGCCGGTAGCCAAGATGGGAATAGGCTCGTCACGACGAATGCTCAAGCTCGGTACGGGGGTGCGCCCCGTACCGGACCCAGCCAGGAGGCAGAGCGGCCATGACCGACGCCGGCGACGACCACCGCATCGAGCACGACTCCATGGGCGAGGTCCGGGTGCCCGCGCACGCCAAGTGGCGGGCTCAGACACAGCGCGCCGTGGAGAACTTCCCGGTGTCGGGGCAGCGGCTGGAGCGGTCCCACATCGAGGCGCTCGCCCGGATCAAGGGCGCCGCCGCCCGGGTCAACGCGGAGCTGGGAGTCGTCGACAAGGACATCGCGGACGCCATCGCCGGCGCGGCCGACGAGGTCGCCGAGGGGCGCTGGGACGAGCACTTCCCGGTCGACGTCTTCCAGACCGGCTCGGGCACCTCGTCCAACATGAACACCAACGAGGTGCTGGCGACGCTGGCCACCGAGCGGCTGGGCCGCCCGGTCCACCCCAACGACCATGTGAACGCCTCGCAGTCCTCCAACGACGTCTTCCCCTCCTCGATCCACATCGCGGCCACCGCCGCCGTGACCGCCGACCTGATCCCGGCGCTGGAGCATCTCGCGACCGCCCTGGAGCGCAAGTCGGCCGAGTTCGCCGAGGTCGTGAAGTCCGGGCGGACCCATCTGATGGACGCCACCCCGGTCACCCTGGGCCAGGAGTTCGGCGGCTACGCCGCGCAGATCCGGTACGGGGTGGAGCGGCTGCGCTCCGCCCTGCCCCGGCTGGCCGAACTGCCCCTGGGCGGCACCGCCGTCGGCACCGGGATCAACACCCCGCCCGGCTTCTCGGCCGCCGTCATCGCCGAGGTCGCGCGCGCCACCGGGCTGCCGCTGACCGAGGCCCGCGACCACTTCGAGGCGCAGGGCGCGCGGGACGGGCTGGTGGAGACCTCCGGCCAGCTGCGGACCGTCGCCGTCTCGCTCACCAAGATCGCCAACGATCTGCGCTGGATGGCGAGCGGACCGCGCACCGGCCTCGCGGAGATCAATCTCCCCGACCTCCAGCCCGGTTCCTCGATCATGCCCGGCAAGGTCAACCCGGTGATCCCCGAGGCGGTGCTGATGGTCGCCGCCCAGGTGACCGGCAATGACACCACCGTCGCGATCGCCGGCGCGGCCGGCAACTTCGAGCTGAACGTGATGCTCCCGGTGATCGCCAGGAATCTGCTGGAGTCGATCCGGCTGCTGGCCGCCGCCTCCCGGCTGCTCGCGGACCGTACCGTCGACGGCGTCACCGCCAACGTCGAACGGGCCAGGGAGTACGCCGAGTCCTCCCCGTCCGTGGTCACCCCGCTCAACAAGTACATCGGCTACGAGGAGGCCGCCAAGGTCGCCAAGAAGTCGCTCGCCGAGCGCCGGACGATCCGTGAAGTCGTCCTGGAATCGGGGTACGTGGAGCGCGGGGACCTCACTCTGGAGCAGCTCGATCAGGCCCTGGACGTGCTCCGGATGACGCGCCCGTGATCCGCGTCGCTGCGCGAACGGACGGGTACTCCTAATATCTGCTCATGACAGGCACGGATCGCACCGCACGCTGGAGCCCGGGGGACCACATCCTCTGGCGCTATCGCGGCCATGCCCCGGACCGCTCGGGGCGTGAACACGTGGACATCTGCCGTCCCGTGACCGTTGTCCAGGACACCGAGGAGATACTCGCGGTGTGGATGGCCCCGGGCACGGAGTGCGTCAAACCGGTCCTCGCCGACGGCACCCCCGTCCATCAGCAGCCCCTCGCCACCCGCTACACGGCCCCGCGCAAGATCGTGCGGGACCGCTGGTTCGGCAACGGGGTGCTGAAGCTCGCCCGGCCCGGGGTGCCGTGGTCGGTCTGGCTCTTCTGGGACGCCGGCTGGGAGTTCCGCAGCTGGTACGTCAACCTGGAGGAGCCTCGTACCCGATGGGCTGGCGGAGTGGACTCCGAGGATCATTTTCTGGACATCTCGGTCTACCCCGACCGCAGTTGGCTCTGGCGGGACGAGGACGAGTTCGAGCAGGCGCAGCGGGTGGGGCTGATGGGCCCGGAGAAGGCCCGCCGGGTGCGGGAGGCGGGCGACGCGGCGGTCGCGGCCATCAGGGCCTGGGAAAGCCCCTTCCCGGACGGCTGGGAGGAGTGGCGGCCCGATCCCTCGTGGCGGGTGCCCGAGCTGCCCGAGGACTGGAGCCGTGTCCCGGCCCGGCTGGCGTCATGAGCGGTGCCGGGGCCCGGCCGGGTCCGGGCGGGCCGCCGGGCGGCCCGCGCAAGATGTCCGACTCCCGTACGGGAAGACGCTCCGGCGTATACGGCGTCGTGAGACTCTTGATACGCCCCCTGGGGGCAAACGTAGGATCGTCGTCCGCAGGCTGCGCCGTTCGGCAGGTGTTCGGTAATCATTGAGCGCAGCACCGGATCTGACCGCAAGTCATCACGAGTCACTTCTAGGGGGTGGAGCCGTGCCGGATGCCCGCCACCCTGTCGACGCCACCCGTAGAGCGGGTATACCGCCTCACGAGGCGTTTGCATCGCACACCCGGCCCAGACGGACGGAAGCCCACGCGTGACGGAGCAGCCCACCTCCCACGAAGGCCGGCAGCCCTTGGCTGCCCGGCCGCAGGAACGCACCCGGCCCCGGGCCGAGGCGGCCGGTGCCACGGCCGTGCCCGGGCCGGCCGTCCCCGCGCCCAACGGGCCGCCGCAGGATCTCCAGGATCTCGCGGCGACGGCCCGGCGCGAGGGGGACCGACTGCGTTTCGTCGGCGCCGCCACCCGTCGGATCGCCCGCGGGATAGACCTGGACGAGATCGTGCTGGGGCTGTGCCGGGCCACCGTGCCCACCTTCTCCGACGCGATCCTGGTCTATCTGCGCGACCCGCTGCCGGTCGGCGACGAGCGCCCGGTCTCGCCGTTCGTGCTACGGCTGCGCCGTACCGACCGGCTGCGTTTAGCCGAAGACATCGCCGACTTCGGCGCGGCCTCCGCGATCCCGGTCATCGATCCGCACAACGACCTCACCCCGGCCGCCGAGCTGTGCGAGGTGCGCTCCGGCGGGGCGCTCTCCGAGGTGCTGCGCGGGGTGCGGCCGGTCTTCGGCGACTCCGCCGCGGCCCGGGCGGCCCTGCCCGAGCTGCTCGGCGCGGACCGTACGGTGCCCAACGGCCATCGCGCCATACTGGCTCCGCTGCGCGGCCGGCGCCGGGTGATCGGCGCGGCCGTCTTCCTGCGCAGGCCCGACCGGCCCGCGTTCGAGCCCAATGATCTGCTGGTCGCCGCCCAGCTGGCGACCCACACCGCGCTCGGCATCGACAAGGCGGTGCTGTACGGCCGGGAGGCGTACATCGCGGACGAGCTCCAGCGCACCATGCTGCCGGACTCGCTGCCGCAGCCGACCGGGGTGCGCCTCGCCTCGCGGTATCTGCCCGCCGCCGAGACCGCGCGGGTCGGCGGCGACTGGTACGACGCGATCCCGCTGCCCGGCAGCCGGGTGGCGCTGGTCGTCGGCGATGTGATGGGCCACTCGATGACCTCGGCCGCGATCATGGGCCAGCTGCGGACCACGGCGCAGACCCTGGCGGGTCTGGATCTGCCGCCGCAGGAGGTGCTGCACCATCTGGACGAGCAGGCCCAGCGGCTGGGCACCGACCGGATGGCCACCTGCATGTACGCGGTGTACGACCCGGTATCGCACCGGATCACCATCGCCAACGCGGGCCATCCGCCGCCGGTGCTGCTGCATCTGGGCGGGCGGGCCGAGGTGCTGCGGGTGCCGCCCGGCGCGCCGATCGGTGTCGGCGGGGTGGACTTCGAGGCGGTGGAGCTGGACGCTCCGGCGGGCGCGACCCTGCTGCTGTACACCGGACGGTCTGGTGGAGTCCCGGCTGCGGGACGTGTGGACCGGCATCGAGCAGCTGCGGGAGCGGCTGGCCGCGGCCGCCCAGCTCACCGGCCCGGACCACTCGCCGCCGCTGGAGGCGCTCTGCGACGACGTCCTGGACATGCTCGGCCCCGGCGACCGGGACGACGACATCGCGCTGCTCGCGGCCCGTTTCGACGGGATCGCGCCCAGTGACGTCGCCTACTGGTTCCTGGAGCCGGAGGACGCCGCTCCGGGCCGGGCCAGGCGGCTCGCCCGCAGGGCGCTCGCCCGATGGGGTCTGGAGGAGCTGAGCGACGCGGTGGAGCTGCTGGTCAGCGAGGTGGTCACCAATGCGGTGCGGTACGCGGAGCGGCCGGTGACCCTGCGGCTGCTGAAGACCGACGTACTGCGCTGCGAGGTCGGTGACGACTCCCCGCAGCTGCCCAGACAGCGCAAGGCGCGGGACACCGACGAGGGCGGGCGAGGGCTCTTCCTGGTGAACCGGCTGGCGCGGAGGTGGGGCGCGACCCGGCTCTCCAGCGGCAAGGTCGTCTGGTTCGAGCTGCCGACCCGGCCCTAGGAGGCCGCGGAAAGACACATGTGAGCGCCGGTGCGGGGAGAGCCCGCACCGGCGCTCAAATGTTGCCGACAACGTGTCGGCGGCGTTGACTGGGGAACACGGCCGAAGCGACAGCACCCTCATCCCTCAAGGACGGAGGACGCTCGTGACCGAGTCATCCCCCAAGGTCGCGTACACGACCAACAACGCCGGGATCCCGGTGGAGAGCGACGAGCACTCGCTCACCGTGGGCCCCGACGGCCCGATCCTGCTCCACGACCACTATGTGATCGAGAAGATGGCCCAGTTCAACCGTGAACGGGTCCCGGAGCGGGTGGTGCACGCCAAGGGCGCGGGCGCGTACGGCTTCTTCGAGGTCACCCAGGACATCAGCCAGTACACCAAGGCCGATCTCTTCCAGCCGGGCAGGCGCACCGAGATGCTGGCCCGGTTCTCCACGGTCGCCGGCGAGCAGGGCTCCCCGGACACCTGGCGGGATCCGCGCGGCTTCGCGCTGAAGTTCTACACCGACCACGGAAACTACGACATGGTCGGCAACAACACGCCGATCTTCTTCGTCCGGGACCCGCAGAAGTTCCAGGACTTCATCCACTCGCAGAAGCGCCATCCGGTCACCGGGCTGCGGAACAACGAGATGCAGTGGGACTTCTGGACCCTCTCCCCCGAGACGGCCCACCAGGTCACCTGGCTGATGGGCGACCGGGGCATCCCCAGGTCGTACCGGTTCATGAACGGCTACAGCTCGCACACCTATCTGTGGGTGAACGGCGGCGGTGAGCGGTTCTGGGTGAAGTACCACTTCAAGACCGACCAGGGCATCGACTTCCTCCCGCAGGCGGAGGCGGACGAGCTGGCCGGGCACGACGCGGACCGGCACCGCAGGGATCTGCACGAGGCGATCGAGTCGGGCGACGCGCCGAGCTGGAGCCTCAAGGTGCAGATCATGCCCTTCGAGGACGCCCCGGACTACCGCTTCAACCCCTTCGATCTGACCAAGGTGTGGCCGCACGGCGACTACCCGCTGATCGACGTGGGCCGCTTCACGCTGAACCGGAACCCGGAGGACTACTTCGTCCATATCGAGCAGGCCGCCTTCGAGCCCTCGAATCTGGTGCCGGGCATCGGCCCCTCCCCGGACAAGATGCTGCTGGGCCGGCTCTTCTCGTACCCGGACGCCCATCGGTACCGGATCGGCACGAACTACAGCCAGCTGCCGCCGAACCGGCCGCACTCGGGCGTGAACTCCTACGCCAAGGACGGCTCGATGCGGTACTTCCCGTCCAACGCGTCGATGCCGTACGCGCCGAACTCCTTCGGCGGGCCGGCGGCCGACGTGGAGCACTTCGGCACACCGGCGGGGTGGGCCAGCGCGGGCGAGATGGTCCGCGCGGCGTACACGCTGCGCTCCGAGGACGACGACTGGGGGCAGGCGGGCACGCTGGTCCGTGAGGTGATGGACGGGGCGGCCCGGGACCGGCTGGTCTCCAATGTCGCCGGGCATCTGAGCCAGGGAGTCTCCCGGCCGGTCCTGGAGCGGGCCTTCCAGTACTGGCGCAAGGTCGACAAGGAGACCGGCGACCGGATCGCCAAGCAGGTGAACGGCGGCTGATCCACGGGAGCGGCCCCGGAAACCACGACCGCGCCCGTGCCCCCGGTGGATTCCGGGGGCACGGGCGCGGTCGTCGCTCTGTTCGGGTGTCCGGGTCAGCGGCCGGGGCCGCCGGCCGCGGCTCCGCCTGGCTGGCCCGTCGCTCCCGGCCCGCCCGTCGCGGGCGGCGAGGAGGACGAGGTCTCGCTCGGCCGGCCGGAGGTGGACAGGGTCGGCAGCGGCAGCGAGGGCTCCGTCGGAGGGGCGGACGAGGTCGCCGGCGGGGAGGTCACCGCGCTCGTCTCCTCCTCGGGCTCCTCCTCTTCCTCCTCCCGGGTCGCGGACGTCGTCGGCGAGGGGGGCGGCGAGGTGGGGGCCGAGGACGAGGCGGTGGGCGAGGGCTTGGTCTTCACGGGCGCGTTGACGTCCAGGTCGAACCTGGCGCTCGCGTCGGCCCCGAGGGCTCCGGTGGTGTACGCCTTCCAGATCTCGGCCGGGATCGCGCCGCCGTTGACCCGGCCCTCGCTGATGGTGTCGGTGAGGGTGACCTGGCTGGTGCCGTCGGGCCGCTCGCCGAACAGGGCCACGGCCGTGACCAGCTTGGGCGTGTAGCCGACGTACCACGCCGACTTGTTGTTCTCCGAGGTGCCGGTCTTGCCCGCGGCCTGGTAGGCGCCCGCGGCGGCCATGCCCGAGCCCTCCTGGACGACGCCCTCCAGGGAGCGGGTCACGGTGTCCGCGGTGCCCCGGCTGATGGCCTCGTCGGAGGCGGGATCCTTCAGCTCCGCCTCACGGACCTCGTGCTCCGCGGACTTCACGATGGTCGGCGTGATCAGCTTCCCGTGGTTGGCGAAGGTCGCGTACACCCCGGCCATGTCCCAGGTGGAGGCGTTCATCGTGCCGAGCGACATGGCGGGCTGGGCGGGCCAGCCCGCGCCGTCGCGCATGCCCATCGCGAGCGCGGTCTTCTTGGTCTCCGCCGGGCCCGCGTCCACGATCATCTGCGCGTAGACGGAGTTGACCGAGTTGTTGGTCGCCTCCTGGACGGTGATCTCGCCGTGGTCCTTGTCGTTGATGTTCTCGGGCGCGAAGGCGATGTCGCTGCCCTCGACCGGGCGCTTGCTGTCGCCGTTGTAGAGGGTCTCCAGACCGATCGGCAGCTCGTCCTGGGTCAGCGACTCGTTCTCCAGCGCGGTGGCGAGCACCACGGGCTTGAAGGTCGAGGCGGGCTGGTAGTCGCGGCGGGTGGCGTTGGAGAGCCAGTGCTCGGTCGCGCCGACGCCGCCGTAGAGGGCGAGGACCTCGCCGGTCTCGGGGTGCACCGAGGTCGCGCCCGCCTGGACGGTGGCGTGCTTCTTGTTGCCCTTGCGGTCGAGCTTGCTCTCCAGCTCGCCCTTGACCGCCCGCTCCAGCGTCTGCTGGCGCTTCTTGTCGACGTTGAGGGTGATCGTCCAGCCGCCGGCCTTGATGTCCTTCTCGCCGATGCCCTGGCGCGCCAGCTCGGCGTTGGCCGCCTCCACCAGATAGCCGACCTGGCCCTCCATGCCGGGGGCGGCCTGCGGGGCCTTGGGCACCGCGAACTTCTGCGCGTCGCGCACGGAGTCCTCCAGCCAGCCCTCCTCGACCATGTTGTTCAGGGCGTAGGCCCAGCGCTCCTTGGCCAGGGCCTTGCCGTTCTCCGTGGCGATGGCCCAGTCGTACTGGTTGGGAGCCTGGAGCAGGGCCGCGAGATACGCGCCCTGGGAGAGGGTCAGCTTCTCGGCGTCGACGCGGTAGTACGCCTGGGCCGCGGCCTGGATGCCGTAGGCCCCGCGGCCGTAGTAGCTGGTGTTGATGTACCCGGCGAGGATCTCTTCCTTGCTCTTCTCGTCGTCGACCTTGAGCGAGATGACCAGTTCCTTGAGCTTGCGGCTCACCGTCTGGTCCTGGTTCAGGTAGTAGTTCTTGACGTACTGCTGGGTGATGGTCGAGCCACCCTGCTTGCCCTTGCCGGTGACGGTGTTCAGCAGACCGCGCGCGGTGCCCTTGAGGTCGACCCCGTGGTCCTTGAAGAAGGACTTGTTCTCGGCGGCGACGAAGGCGTCCTGGACGTCCTTGGGTATCTTCTCCAGGCCGATGATCTCGCGGTTGCGCTCACCGGTGCGGGCGAGGATCGAGCCGTCCCGGTACTTGTAGACATTGCTCTGCAGCTCGGCCTCGGCGTTGGCCTTCGGCACCGGGACCATCACATAGACGGCGTAGAACGCGCCCATGGCGAGCAGGCAGATCCCGAGGAATGTGCCCAGGACCTTCTTCCAGGTGAAGAAGCGCCGTATGCCCTTGGGCTTGCCGGCCCGTCTGGTCTCCCGCGCCCCGCGCTCCCGCGCCTTCCGCGCCTCAGCTCGGCCCATCGCTCGTTCCGCTCCGCTCTTCGCTTCTTCGGTCTCGTCCACAGGTGCCGTACCGCCGCCGTGATCTTCTCTGCCCGCCGTCGGCACCCCGCTCCACCGAATACCCCGCGCGCATGAGCAGCTCAGAAAACTAGCACCGGCCGCTACGACAAAGGTCGACCGATCCGGACTTTCCCGACGTGACAATCAGCACCTCGTTCCCTGGAACCGACTCACGAGAGGTGCACAAGGTTGCGAGAAGGATTAATGTGTAATCACATTGCTAGCACTTGGCACCACACGGAAGACGGGGGAACGGCATGGCCGACACAGGCGCAGGCACAGGCACAGGCATTGACACCGGCACCACGGCGGACAGCGGCACGGCGCGGACGGCGACGCCCCGCGTCAGGGAGTTCGCGGCCCACAGCATCGGCGGCGGGCTCGCCCTGCTGCTCGGGCTGGTCGGCCTCGCCGCGGGCATCGTGCTCGTCGTCGCCGGCGCGGCGGCGTCCGCGGCCGGGCTGAAGGTCGGCCTGATCGTCGCCGGTGTGGCCGTCGGCCTCGCCGCGGTCTTCGCGATGGGCGGGCTCAACATGGTCGCCCCCGGCGAGGCCCGGGTCGTCCAGCTCTTCGGCCGCTACCGGGGCACCATACGGACCGACGGTCTGCGCTGGGTCAACCCGCTGACCTCCCGCGAGAAGATCTCCACCCGGGTGCGCAACCACGAGACCGCCGTGCTCAAGGTCAACGACGCCTACGGCAATCCGATCGAGCTGGCCGCCGTCGTGGTGTGGCGGGTCGAGGACACCGCGCAGGCGCTCTTCGAGGTCGACGACTTCATGGAGTTCGTCTCCAGCCAGACCGAGGCCGCCGTCCGGCACATCGCGATCGAGTACCCGTACGACGCGCACGAGGAGGACGCCCTCTCGCTGCGGGACAACGCCGAAGAGGTCACCGAGACGCTCGCGACCGAGCTGCGCGCCCGGGTCGAGGCGGCGGGCGTGCACATCATCGAGTCCCGCTTCACCCACCTCGCGTACGCCCCGGAGATCGCCTCCGCGATGCTCCAGCGCCAGCAGGCCGGGGCGGTCGTCGCGGCCCGGCGGCTGATCGTCGACGGCGCGGTGGGCATGGTCGAGGAGGCCATCGACCGCATCACCGAACGGGACATCGTGGAGCTGGACACCGAGCGCAAGGCCGCGATGGTCTCCAATCTGATGGTGGTGCTCTGCGGCGACCGCTCCGCGCAGCCGGTCCTCAACACGGGCACGCTCTACCAGTGACCCCGCCCCCCGAGCGCAAACAGGTACTGCTGAGGCTGGACCCGGCGGTGTACGAGGCGCTGGCCCGGTGGGCGTCGGACGAACTGCGCAGCGCCAACGCGCAGATCGAGTTCCTGCTGCGGAAGGCGCTGGCCGACGCCGGACGGCTGCCCGGCGCCGCCGCCCCCATCCGCCGGCGCGGGCGACCGCCCAAACCGCCCGAGAAGTGAGCGGCGGGGACCTGTGTCACGGTGTCGCACGGGTCCCCTCGGTCGTCTGTGTGCGCGCTATACACACCCCGTACAGTGCTGGGCATGTCCATCGGCCACACCCTCCTCGCGCTTCTGGAGTCCGGTCCGCGCCACGGTTACGACCTCAAGCGCGCCTTCGACGAGAAGTTCGGTCACGACCGGCCGCTCCACTACGGCCAGGTCTACTCGACCATGTCCCGGCTCCTGAAGAACGGCCTGGTCGCCGTGGACGGCGTCGAGGCAGGCGGCGGTCCCGAGCGCAAGCGCTACGCCATCACCGAGGCCGGTGTCACCGATGTCTCGCAGTGGCTCGCCCAGCCGGAGAAGCCCGAGCCCTATCTCCAGTCGACCCTGTACACCAAGGTCGTCCTCGCGCTGCTCACCGGCCGCAGCGCCGCCGAGCTGCTGGATCTCCAGCGCACCGAGCATCTGCGGCTGATGCGGATCCTCACCGACCGCAAGCGCCAGGGCGACCTCGCCGACCAGCTCATCTGCGATCACGCGCTCTTCCATCTGGAGGCGGATCTGCGCTGGCTGGAGCTGACCTCGGCCAGGCTCTCCCGGCTGGCCTCGGAGATCGGCGCGGCCGGCCGACCGGGGCCGGACGACCCGAAGAAGGCAGGCGCATGATCCCCGCGGGCTCGCTCCTCGTCGCCGAGGACCTGCACAAGGCCTACGGCCGCACCACCGCGCTCGACGGGGCCTGCTTCTCCATCCACCCCGGCGAGGTCGTCGCCGTGATGGGCTCCTCGGGCTCCGGCAAGTCGACCCTGCTGCACTGCCTCGCCGGAATCGTCCCGCCCGACTCCGGGACGCTCCGCTACGACGGGCACGACCTCGTCGCCATGACGGACGCCCGGCGCAGCGCGCTGCGGCGGACCGAGTTCGGCTTCGTCTTCCAGTTCGGCCAGCTCGTGCCCGAGCTGACCTGCACGGAGAATGTGGCGCTGCCGCTGCGGCTGGCGGGGGTGCGGCGCAGGGCCGCCGAGCTGACCGCGCTCCAGTGGCTGGAGCGGCTGGAGGTCGAGGACATCGGCCATCAGCGCCCCAGCGAGGTCTCCGGCGGACAGGGCCAGCGGGTCGCGGTCGCCCGCGCGCTGGTCACCTCGCCCCGGGTGGTCTTCGCCGACGAGCCCACCGGGGCCCTGGACACCTACAGCGGCGAGCGGGTGATGCAGCTGCTGACGGACGCCGCCCGCACCTCCAACGCCGCCGTGGTGCTGGTCACCCACGAGCCCCGGGTGGCCGCCTACTCGGACCGCGAGATCGTGGTGCGCGACGGACGGACCCGGGATGTGGACCACACCGTATGACCCTGCTGAACGAGGCCGACGCGATCACTCCTCCGGTACGGGAGGAACTCGGCCCGATCCGGTCACGGCTGCGGGACATCGGGCTCGGGATCCGCTTCGGCGCGTTCGGCGGCCGTGAGGGCTGGATCCGCAACGCGCTGACCGCCACCGGGGTCGGGCTCGGGGTCGCGCTGCTGCTCATGGCCGCCTCGCTGCCGCAGATCATGAGCGCCCGCGAGGACCGGATGCACGCCCGGACCCAGAACTGGGAGACGCCGACCGAGCGGATAGAGCGCTCCGACTCGACGGTGGTGTGGCTGAACGTCTCCACCGAGTACCGCGACAGCGTCATCGGCGGACGGCTGCTGCGGGCGGACGGCGACCGGCCCGCGCTGCCGCCGGGGGTGGACCGGATGCCGGGCCCCGGCGAGATGCTCGTCTCCCCCGCGCTGGCCGACCTCCTCGCCTCGCCCGACGGCAGCTCGCTGGCCGGCGGCCGGCTCGATTACCGGGTGATCGGCGTCATCGGGGAGGCCGGTCTGATCGACCCCGGGGAGCGCTTCTTCTACGCGGGCAGCTCGACCCTGACCGCGGAGAGCGGCGGCCAGCGGAGCGACGGCTACGGCCGCAGCAGAATGGCGATGGGGCCGGTCGACCCCATGCTCACCGCCCTGGCGACCCTCATCTCCGTGGTGCTGCTGGCCCCGGTCGCCGTCTTCATCGGCACCAGCGTCCGGTTCTGCGGCGACCGCCGGGACTCCAGACTCGCCGCCCTCCGGCTGATCGGGGCCGACTCCAGGACCATCCGCCGGATCGCCGTCGGCGAGTCGCTGTTCGGCTCCGCGCTGGGGCTGGCCGTCGGCGTCGCGACCTTCGCGACGGCCCGGCTCTTCGCCGGTTCGGTACGGATCTGGGGGCTGAGCGCCTTCCCCTCGGACGTGGTCCCGGTGCCCGCGCTGGGCGGGCTGATCCTGCTCGCCGTTCCGGTGGTGTCCGTCGTCGTCACCCTGATCACGCTGCGCTCGGTGCTGATCGAGCCGCTCGGCGTCGTCCGCAGATCGGCTCCGCGCCGGCGGCGGCTGTGGTGGCGGCTGGTGCTGCCGTCGGCGGGGGTGCTGGTGCTGCTGACGGCGGAACGCACCGTCACCCCGGGGTACACGACGGGGATCGTCCATCCGCTGCCGCTGGCGGGCGGCGCGATCCTGGTGCTCCTCGGGGTCACCGCGCTCTTCCCCTGGGTGGTCGACGCGGTGGTGTCCCGGCTGCGGGGCGGCCCCGTCTCCTGGCAGCTGGCGGTGCGCGGGCTCCAGCTCCGGGGCGGTTCGGCCGGGCGCGCGGTGAGCGGGATCCTGGTCGCGGTGGCCGGGGCCATAGCCCTTCAGATGGTCTTCGCGGGCATGCACGACGCCTCCCGGCGGAGCGCGGGCGGTCCGATGTGGAGCAGGGTGGACATATCCGCCGGGTATCCGAGCAGCGAACTCGCCGCCCGGATGAACCACGAGCTGAGCAGGACGCCGGGGGTCAGCAAGGCGATCGGCTTCATCCGCTCCTGGGTCCGGCCCTCGACCCGCCCCGCCGACCAGGCCC
Source organism: Streptomyces amakusaensis (assembly GCF_039532665.1). Taxonomy (NCBI): domain Bacteria; kingdom Bacillati; phylum Actinomycetota; class Actinomycetes; order Kitasatosporales; family Streptomycetaceae; genus Streptomyces; species Streptomyces amakusaensis. Next base: position 234,529 of record NZ_BAAASB010000007.1, read on the forward strand.
CGGACTCGCCCCCGGAGCACTGGCCCGCGGCCTCGCTGGTGGTCGCCGACTGCCCGGTGCTGCGGAAGCTGGCCGGGATCGGCTCCTGCGCCGACGGCGACACCTTCATCGTCAACAACAGCTGGAGCCAGTCCGAGACGGATTGGCTCGAACGGGCCGCCCGCGACGGCGAGCGGCTGACGCTGTCGGGCGGCAGACCCGAGACCGGGGCCGGAGCCGGGGCCGAGCCGGACGTCTGGCGGCTCCCTTCCGGCACCCGGACCGTGAAGGCTCCCCCGGGGGACGGTGTGAGCTGGGAGTACGAGGGGATCTACGCGACCCCCGGCGCGCTCGACCCCGCCCGGCTCACCGAGGGCGCGACCACCGCGCTGGTCACCTCGGACGAGAACGTCCCCCACGCGCACGACCACATCCGCGACACGGCCTCCCGGCTCGATCCCCTGCTCCAGGTGTGGACGGTCCGGATGCCCGAGCGGGACCAGAAGTACGCCAGCATCCACAACGGGCTCCTGGCGGGCGCGACCGGCACGATGGCGCTGATCGCGGTCTCGATGCTGGTCTCCCAGATCGAGCAGTTGCGGGAGCGCCGCCGGCTGCTGCCGGTGCTGGTGGCGTTCGGCACCCGGCGCTCCACGCTGGCCCGGTCGCTGCTGTGGCAGACCGCGCTGCCGGTGGCGCTGGGGACCGTGGTCGCGGTGGCGGGCGGGCTGGTGCTCGGTGTGGTGATGCTGAGGCTGACGGGCAAGCCGATGGTGGACTGGTGGATGTTCCTGCCGGTGTCGGCGACGGCGGTGGGGGTGATTCTGCTGGTGACGGTGTTGAGCCTGCCGGCGCTGTGGCGGATGATGCGGCCGGACGGGCTGCGTACGGAGTGAGCGGTACGCCCTGCCTCGCCGCTCAGTCCGGGACGCGGACCGGCAGCGGGCGCAGGGAGGTCCGCAGCGCGGCGGCGAACTCCTCGAACTCGTCCTGGCGGGCGGCCCCGGTGCGCATCGCCAGCGCGATCCGGCGGGCGGGGGCGGGGTCGGCGAAGTACGCCGTCTGAAGCCCTCCCCGGCCCGTCTCCACCTCGACGGCGATACGCGGCAGCAGGGTCACCCCGAGCCCGCCGGCCACCAGCTGGACCAGGGTGGAGAGCCCGGCGGCGGTGGTGGTGACGGGGGTGTCCTCCCCGCGCCCGGCCTCCCGGCAGACGTCGAGCGCCTGGTCACGGAGGCAGTGCCCCTCGTCGAGCAGCAGCAGCGGCAGCTCCCGCAGGGCCTCGCGGGGCAGATCCTCCCGCCCGCCGAGCCAGTGGTCCTGCGGGGTGACCAGGACGAAGTCCTCGTCGAACAGCGGCAGCTCGGTGACCCCGGGGACCCCGAGCGGGACCGCGAGCAGCAGCAGATCCAGCCGCCCGCCGGTCAGCCCCTCCAGCAGGGAGGAGGTCTGCTCCTCGTGCACCTGGAGATCGAGGTCCGGGTAGGCGCTGTGCACCAGCCGCAGCACATTCGGCAGCAGATAGGGCGCGACGGTGGGGATCACCCCGAGCCTCAGCACGCCGGTGAAGGGGGCGCGGACCGCCTCCGCCTCCTCCATCAGCGCGCCGACGGCTTCGAGGACGGCCTTGGCGCGGACCGCGAGCCGCTCCCCGGCCGGGGAGAGCAGCACCTTGCGGGTGGTGCGCTCCAGCAGCTGTACGCCGAGGACCTCCTCCAGTGCGGAGACGGCCCCGGAGAGCGCGGGCTGGCTCATGCCGATCGCGGCGGCGGCGTCCCGGAAGTGCAGATGCTCGGCGACGGCCGCGAAGGCGCGCAGCTGGGCGACGCTGGGCTGTTTGCCCCGGGCGACCCCGCTCATTGATAGCCTCCTCCGATCAAGAATCCTTCTTCTCATCGTAGGCTCTCGTCGGCTCCCGTCGACGGACGAGCGGGATCGCGGGGGCGCATATGGGTGGGTCCGGGGCCGGGGAGCCGTCGGCGGAGGTGATCCGCGCGGGGGACGAGAGCGCCTTCGCCGAGCTGGCCGAGCGGTACCGCCATGAGCTGCGGGTCCATCTGTACCGGATGCTGGGCTCCTTCACCGAGGCCGAGGACCTGGTGCAGGAGACCCTGCTGAGGGCCTGGCGCAAGCGCGCGGACTTCGCGGGCCGGTCGACGTTCCGCGCCTGGCTGTACGGCATCGCCACCCACGCCGCCCTGGACGTACTGGCGGCCCCCGCCCGCCGCCGCGAGGTGACGTCCGCCCTCGACGCCTCCGGCAGCCCCGCCCGCTCGGCCGTGGCCGAGGTGACCTGGCTGGAGCCCTACCCGGACGAGCTGCTGGACCTCGCGGCCCCCGCCGACGGCGGACCGGAGGCCGCCGCCATCGCCCGGGAGACGATCGAGCTGGCGTTCCTCGCCGCGATCCAGCACCTCCCGCCCCGGCAGCGCGCGGTGCTGATCCTCCGCGACGTGGTCGGCGCACCCGCCCCGGAGACCGCCGAGACCCTCCGTATGAGCGTCGCGTCCGTGAAGAGCGCCCTCCAGCGCGCCCGCGCGACCCTCCGCGAACAGCTGCCCCCGCGCCGCGCCGAATGGGGCGCGGCGACCACCCCCAGCGATTCCGAACGGGCCCTGCTGCGGCGCTATGTCGCCGCCTCCCGGCGGGCCGACCTCTCCGCCCTCTCCGAGCTGCTCCGCGAGGACGCCCGGCAGACCATGCCCCCGGCCCATCTCGTCTTCGAGGGCCGCGCCGCGATCCTGGACCTGTGGCGTCCGGTCCTGGCGGGCGAGAACGCCTGGGGCGACTGGCGCTCGGTCCCGCTGACCCTGAACCGGATGCCCGCCGTGGCCAACCATGTCCGCCGCCCCGGCGAGCACTCCTTCTCCCCCGTCAACATCGACGTCCTCCGCGTCGAGGACGGCCTGATCGCCGAGATCACCACCTTCGGCCCGGAGCTGCTCCCCCGTTTCGGCCAGGGACTCCCCGGGTGACGCGGGTCCCGTGACGCAGGTCCTGTGACGCGCACCACACTCCCGTACCGATTCCTTCTCCCGGCCCCACCCGTCACATGAACGCCGCCGCACCCCGCGCCGGCATTCCGGCCCCGGCGAAAGGCCCGCCCCCATGTCCCATCCCCGCCCCGACGCCTCCCTCCAGCGCCTCGACCGCCTGACCGGCACCTGGCGCGTGACCGGCGGAGTGGAAGGCACCGTCACCTACCGCTGGCTCGAAGGGGGCTTCTTCCTCCTCCAGGACATCGACATGACGCAGTACGGCCAACGCGTCACCGGCCTCGAAGTCATCGGCCGCGAGAAGCCCTTCGGCTCGGACGAGCCCGGCGAGGACATCAAGTCCCGCTTCTACGACAGCCTCGGCCACACCTTCGACTACGTCTACGAACCCGACGGCGACACCCTCACCATCTGGGGCGGCGAAAAGGGCTCCCCCGCCTACTACCAGGGCGCCTTCAGCCCCGACGGCGACACCCTGGCCGGCTCCTGGGTCTACCCGGGCGGCGGCGGCTACGAGTCCGTGATGACCCGAATTCGCTAGACATCGCACGGGAAGGGCGTGACAGCATCCCCGTCATGCCCTTCCCGTGCGAGGTCGTGCGCCGGTTCACGGGCCGGGCCGAGAAGGAGATCCGCGCCACGGTCCCCGAGGCCGACCTCCCCGACCTCCCCGACGTCCTCTCCGCCGCCTTCGGCCGCGATCCCGACGGCGGTACGGGAACCTCCGGCCGAACCCGCCGAGTTCATCCGACATGACGAGCACGGCGTGGCAGGTCATCGCCGGCTTGTGCGCCTTGGGCGCGGCCCTGTTCCTCCTCGACCGCCTTCTGTTGCGGGCGGAAGCGCGCGGCTGGATCTACTGGCGCAAACGCAAAAAGCATGACCTCCGCCGGCACGGAGCTCTTCCAGGAGATCACCCCTGGCGCCCAGGCCCAGAAACACGCCCTCGAACAGGAACGCGTCCGCAAAAACGTCCGCCCCGCCGAGGAACCCCCCTTCCACGTCGACCTCGACGCGAACCTCGTCCGCATCCGCCGCCCCGGGCGGGAGGGGCGAGGGCATGCGTCGCACAGGGGCGAGTGACCGACGCACGCCCGGAACCCTTCCCACAGCTATACATCGAGCGTATACATCATGTGTATAGTCCTGGGGCATGGCTTCTGTGACCGCATCCCGTCGCGACTCCCCCGTCATCGTCCTGGCCGCGACCGGCACCTTCGGACTGCTGCTCGGCTGGGCGACGTACGGCCTGCACGGGACGACACCCGTGTTGGATCGGCTGACCAACTCGACGTCCACCTGGATCATCTGGACCGCCGCGGCCGGTGCGCTGATCCGCGGCCGGCGGCTCGCCGTCTGGGGCGGGGCGTTGATGATGCTCGCCACCTGCGGCGGTTACTACGCGGCGTCCGCCCTCGGAGGCACTTTCGGGAGCGGAGCGCTCGGAACCGCCGCCGTGTGGTCGGTGGCGGGGCTGATCGGAGGGCCCCTGCTGGGATGGGCGGGGTGGACCGTACGACGAGGGCGGGGCGACCTGCGGCCGGTGGCCGGGGCGGTTGTCGCGATGGTGGTGCTGGGCGAGGGGGGCTGGCTGGGGCTGGGGCTTCGCTACTGGGGAGAAGCGGTCGCCTTCCTGACCGCCGGCGTGCTGCTCACCGCTCTCCTGACCGTCTATCTGGCACGCACCGGGGCACGCCGGTACTGGCTGTGCGCCGCGCTCGCTCCCGTGGGCGGTCTCGCCTTCTACCTCGCCGAGAAGGCCATCCTCAACGGTCTGCTCACATCGGTATGACCCTGCCTCCACCACCGGCGGAACAGGTCACCCGCCCGGCCCCACGCCCCGTACTCGACGGGCAGGTCCCGCCACGGGACGCCGGTGCGGACCCGGAACCGCATACCGTCGATCAGCTGCCGCCTGGCCCGCATCGGAGGCAGTCCGGACTTCTCGCCCTTCGGCAACAGCGTTCCCAGCAGCGCCCATTGCGCATCCGCCAGATCTCCACGTGCCACGAAACGAGATCGCCTCCCGCTCAGGATCCACTTTCGATACACGTCCCAGCGCCCTCTACCCTGCCCCCCATGACACCCGCCGACCTCGCCCTCGTGACCACCACCACCGCCACCGAGCCCCAGGCCCGCGCCCTCGCCGACGCCGCCATCACCGAACACCTCGCCGCCTGCGCCCAGCTCCACCCCGTCTCCTCGGTCTACCGCTGGGAGGGGAAGATCCAGCACGACCAGGAATGGCGCATCGACTTCAAGACGCGCGGCTCACTGGTGCCGTCCTTGACCGCCTTCATCCTCGACCACCACGACTACGACACCCCCGAGGTCATCGCCGTCCCGGTGACAGGAGGGTCGGCGGCCTACCTGGAGTGGGCGGCGGCGGAGACCCGGGTCATGTGAGGTACACCTTCTGCCACTCGACCGAGGTCATCCCGAGAGCCGCATCCGCGAGGGCCCGAGCCGAAGGCGTCTTCAGCCCGGCGAGACTGCTCGGTGCCGTCCGACATTCCTGATGCCTTCCGGTCGTCACATGCGGTTCTCGCGTAGAACGTAGTGCAGCATGCCGAGTTCGCGCCTTGAATCCGGTCCGACAACACAGGAGGAACAGATGGCTCAGCTGCTGCGAGTCCAGAACTTCAACGTATCGAGCGACGGGATCGGTGCCGGTGAGGACCAGACCCTGGAGAGACCGTTCGGCCATGTCGAGCCCGAGAGGCTGTTCGCCTGGGCCGGTGCCACCGCCAGCTGGCCCATGCGCACCGACCCCGGGGGCAGCCGGGGCCTGGACGACCACTTCACGCGGGACTACGGCCGCAACATCGGTGCCGAGATCATGGGCCGCAACAAATTCGGCCCCCAGCGCGGGCCCTGGCTCAACCACGAGTGGCAGGGCTGGTGGGGTGACGAGCCCCCGTTCCACACCCCGGTGTTCGTCCTGACCCACCACCAGCGTCCCTCGATCACGCTCTCCGACACCACCTTCCACTTCGTCGACGCCGACCCTGCCACCGTCCTCGAACAGGCCCGCGAGGCCGCACAGGGCAAGGACATCCGCCTCGGCGGCGGAGCCACCACCATCCGGGAGTTCCTCGACGCCGACCTCGTCGACACTCTCCACGTGGCCGTCTCCCCCATCAAGCTCGGCTCCGGGGTCCGGCTCTGGGAGTCCCCCGACGAGCTGCTCGACCGCTTCCACCTGGATGTCGTCCCCAGCCCCAGCGGAGTGACACACCACCTGTTCTGGCGAAAGTGACCCACCCCCGGGGCCGCCGCCCGGACCCGTGACCACCCGCCCCACCCGGATCACCCCCGGCGCGCGGCCCCCTCCGGCCACACCACATCCACCGGCACCCCCGCCGCCCTGGCCAGCTCCACCGTGTCCGCCGTCCCGCCCTTCCCGGACGGCGGACCGCCGTCCCACACCGCGACGAGCCGATCCGCCCGCCTGAGCAGCTCTGCGTTGGCCGACTCGTACGCGTCCCGGTTCGCCGACTCGTGCGGCAGCGTCACCACCTCCACGGCCGCGTCGACCAAACGGTCGAAGACCGGGGCATGCGCGGGCTTCACCTTCCTGGCCCGGTAGTCCTGCGACGGGATCACAACGACCAGCCGGCCGCCTGCGGCCACCAGCTCCTCCGCGAAGAGGGAGTCGGAGCCGGCTGCGATGCACGACACGCCCGTGAGGTCGTCGTGTCCGACGAGGAGGTCGCGGAGCGCGGCCCTCACCGCAGGCACGCTTTCGGCGGCCAGGTCCATGTGTCCGGTCACGGCCAGGGTCGTCATATCCACTCCTCAGCTCGACAGTGGAAGGGATCAACAACCGGATGATGTAAGGCCCTTCCGGAGTATCGTTCCCAGTGGATGCCAGGAATGGAGACCAGCATGCCGCAGTGGAGTGACTACACCACCGGGCAGAGGATCAAAGCCTTGAGGGGCGAGGGGATCCTGCAATCCGACCTCGCCGAAATGACCGACCTTTCGTTGCCGACCATCCAACAGGCCGAGCAGGACAAACGTCTGACTCTGCGCACCCTGATGCGGATCGCGGACGCCCTCGGCGTCGATACGTCCGTCATCCTGGGCCAGCAAGCACCGCGCCGCAGCATGCGGATCGCCGACAGAGCGATGCTCCGGGACCTCTCCCGGACTGTCCACGACATCGCAGCCGGAGTGCTGCCGCCCAATGTCGCAAGCCCGGCCATCGAGGAGCTGCGGGAGACCACGGCGAGGTGCTGGGACACCTACTGGCGTGGGGAGTACCTGGAAGCAGGGGCGTTGGCGCAGCCCTTGATAGAGCAAGCTGCGGCGCGTCTCCACGATCAGCCCACCGGCGAACAGGCGGAAGCGTGGGGGCTGCTCGCGGACGCGTATCGGCTCGCTGCTTATGTGGCCAACCTGATCGGCAGCCGAGATCTGGCGTACGCCGCCATCGGCCACGCGCAGCAGGCCGCCGACAGGGCTGGAGACGGTCTTCGGCCGGCACTGGTCCTGTCAGGGCGCTCCTGGGTGTATTTGCGGGACGCCCGCCTGCATGACGCGATGGTCCTGGCGGAGCGGGCTGCGGTCGACATCGAGCCACGGTTCTCGACCGCGACCACGGAACAGCTCGTGGCCTACGGGTCGCATGTGAACTTCGCTGCTGTTGTCGCGTCCCGGTTGGAAAACAAGGACCGAGCGGCTGACTATCTCTCCCAGTCGCACGCCACAGGGGCGCGCATGGGATCGGAGCACCGGTCCCATGGAACCGTCTTCGGACCGGTGACCGCTACTACGCAGGCTGTAGGTATCACGCTCGCTCTGGGCCAGACCGGAAAGGCGCTGGACCTGATCTCGGACATCACTCCGGCGCAGGAGAGCGCTTTGTCGGGCGCGGCACGGAACCGGTACGCCATGGACAAGGCTCTGGCGCAGGCCGACGCGAAGATGTGGGACAAGTCCCTGGAGACGCTGGAAAAGGCTCTGCTCGCAGCGCCGCAGTGGGCACGTCATCAGGCACTGCCATCAGTGATCGTCCAGCGGGTCAGCCAAGGCAGCACGGCAAGGCTGCGCCGTGTCTCCGAGCTGATCGGGGTGGTGCCCGCCCCGGGCGGTTTCCCCCCGGCCAACCGGCGTACCGCCCTCTGACTCGTACGCTGCTTACAGACGAACGCCGTTGAGGCTTGAAGAGTCGCACGCCTCGTACGAGTGGCGAACCTGACGGTTCGTCCAGCCGTACGGGGCGTTTCTTCACGCGCGGGCAGGGCGACGGGATCGTGTTCCTATGACCCCCACAGGACAGCAGCGTGCTCGCCGCCGCCGCCTCGCTGACGCGGCGAGCGGCATACCGCTCCAGCCCGGTTCGGAGACTCTGAGCAGCGGTGTCACCCGGATCCGGGTTGCGCTCTACACCAGCTCGCCCCTCATGATCGCAAGGTTTCACACCTACGCCGAGGCGCGCGACTGGGTGGTCGTGGCCGCTCATGTTGATCCGGCGGATTCCGAAAGCCCAGTTGCCGACCGCCCTATGTGGCCAGCGGTCACCGGGCTGATCTCCGCGCTTCTGATCGACGGCGTCGTCACTGACGACCCGGGCGTGTCCGCCGCTTTGGACCACACCGATGTCTTCGCGGTGTGCCTTCCAGCCGATCGTCATGAATCCCCGGCGGCAGCCACAGCCCCGGTCGACCCACGCGCTCAGGAGCGCAGACATGACGAACGTTAGGCACCCGGCGACCGCCGAGATGCGGGCCACCGTCCCCCCGGCCGGCGGGTGGGCACCCCCCTCGCGGAACCTGCTGACCAGGATGCTCGCCGGGCTGGCCGACATACGGAACCGGCTGCCCATCCCCAGCGGTGAACCCGTACCGCCCGACCCCGTGCCCGCCGAGCCGGAAGTACCACTGGTGAGAATGCCCGCCTCCCCCATGCACCCCGAGCGTCACCGCCGGGTCTACCTCTCAACCGTCCACGCCCCGGGACTCGCTCGCGCCGATACCGCCCGGTACCTCGACACCTGGGGACTCGCCCACGGAGCGGACGACCTGGCCGTCCTCGTCACGGAACTCGTCACCAACTCGGTCACCCACACCGCAACGGAGCAGGTCGGCGTCTCCCTCACCCGCACCGGCCCCTCCACCGTACGGCTCGTGGTCACCGACACCTCACGCGAACTCCCTCCCCCATGCCCGACGGCGGCGGGCGAGTGCGAGGTCCACGGCCGGGGACTGATCCTGGTCGACGCGCTCGCCTCCCGGTGGGGCGCCGAACGGGTCGTCACCGGGAAGCGGGTCTGGGCCGAGCTGGACATCCCGCCGAAGAGCCGCGAGCAGCCCGGACGGCAGGTGCTGTGAGCGGGGTCGCGACCGGGACGTGGAATGGCCGGGACGACCAGGAGTGGAGCACAGGTATGTGCTGGCTCTACTGCCGCATGTCCGAGATACCCGTGCTGCGGCTCGGACCCATCACCGCCGCAGGACTGGAGGCAGGGATGTACGGGTGCGAGATGTGCGTGGCCGAACTGGAGCACATGGTCAAGGACGCCGCGACAGGACGGGACACATGACCGCCGCACCCCACCCGGTCGTCACGCGCCTCGGCGAGGACTTCCTCACGCAGACATACGGACGCACCTACCGATACCTCCCCGGTGACGCGAAGTCCCTCCCCGGGCTCCCCACCTGGGACGACCTGAACGACACCCTCGCCCACCACCAACGCCTCACCTACGGCACCACACTGACCATCGAGTCGTTCGACGAACTCCACCCCGGAACACAAGACCTCGCCGACAGCCTGGAAGCCACCCTCCGCACCCGGATCCGGGTGGACCTGCACGCCTCCTGCACCGCCACCGCCACCCACCCCCGCTGGGACGCCCACGACACCGTAGTCATCCAGGCCGGCGGGATGAAGCGCTGGAAAATCTACCGCCCGACCCTCAACCACCCCACCGCCCGAGACACCGAGGTCCCCCCGCCGTGGGAACCCACCGCCACCCACCTCCTCACCCCCGGAGACCTCCTCTACCTCCCACGCGGCTGGTGGCACGCCCACCCCACACCCCCCGAAGACGGCCAATCCCTCCACCTCACCTGCGCCATCACCCCCACCACCGGAGCCGACCTCATCACCTGGATCACAGAACTCCCCGAAGAACTGCTCCGCAAAGACCTCCCCAGCTTCGGAACGCCCCAGGAAAAACAGCGAACCGTCGACGGACTCCGCGAACTCCTCACCAACGCGCTGACGGACGGGACGCTGATCGACCGCTACCTCCAGCACCAGGACGCCCACGCACCCGTACGCCCCCGCCCCAGCCACCCGTACACAACCAGAATCCCGGCCACCGACCCCGACCTCCACGCACGACTGCTCACCACCCGCCACACCCTCGGCCTCACCCCCGACGGCAAGGCCCGACTGACCGCCGCCGGCCGGACCTGGACCTTCGCCCCCGCAGTACTCCCCCTGCTCGAACTCCTCACCGACCGCGCCGAACACCGGATCAAATACCTCGCCCGCAGCACCGGTCTGACGCGAGGCCAGGTGGCCAAGGTCGTCGAAGAACTCATGGCCGGGGGAATCGTCGCGGTCCGGCGACACCAAGCCGGGGTGGGCTGAGACGCTGGCCGGACCTCCGCTCGGGCAGTGGCACCACGGCCGGTGCCGCCATGCCGTTGTGGTCAAGCGCAACGGTGTTCAGTTCCACGCTTTGAACGCGGCCCCCGCACATCGTGCAGCGCTTACCGCACCACCACCTTCAGGCCTCACATGAGGAGCCTTCATGACCACCTCCGTTGAACAGCCCGCCCTCGCCCGCCCGTGGGGCGTCAGCCGCCTCGCGCCGTACCCGACCACCGTCCACTGCCCGCACACCACGGTCACCGTCGACCCCACCACGCAGCTCGGCGTGTTCCGCGACCACGCCGGACAGGTTGTCGAGATGGGCAAGCACGGCACCAGCAAGGGAACCGAGACCAAGACGAGCACGAACTTGGACTCGACCCCCGACCAGGGGCATGACCAGGACTCGCAGCAGGACTGATGCCATGACCGAGGAGAGGCCGGTCCTGGTGGTCACCGAGGCTGATGATCTGACCGCCGACATGGTAATCACCGAACTCAACCGGCGAAACGTGCCCGTGGTCCGGTTCAACCCTGCGGACATTGGCGCCGGCCTGACGGTCTCGGCTCGATTCGGCACCTGCCCGGGCCTCGTGGCCGGGCAGGTGCGTACCCCGTCCAGAACTGCCGACCTGGCACACGTGCGGTCGGTGTACTGGCGTCGGCCCGCTTGGCCCGACTTCCGCCACCTGGGCGATGACGATGCGCGATTCGCGGCTGCCCAGGCCCGCCACGGGTTAGGGGGCACCCTGTACGCCCTTGACGGCCCGCTGTGGGTCAATCACCCCCTCCGTATCGCCGCTGCGGATTACAAGCCGGCTCAGCTCGCTCTCGCTCAGCGGCTCGGTCTCAGCGTGCCGCCGACGCTGGTGACCAACGATCCCGCGGAGGCACGAGAGTTCATCACCGCCCACGGGCGGGTGATCTACAAGACCCTTCGGTGGACCCCGTACGAGCGGGACGGAGTACCGGTGACCGGTTGGGCGGAGCCAGTGACCGCCGACGAGATCGACGACCGCGTGCGGGTGACGCCCCACCTGTTCCAGTCCCGCGTGGACAAAGTGGCGGACCTCCGAGTATTGGTCGTCGGCCGGCAGGTGTTCACCGTACGGATCGACTCCGGCTTGCTGGACTGGCGCAAGAACTACAGCGCCCTGACTTACACCGTCGAGCGCCTCCCCGAACGGATGAACCAAGCCCTGCAAGCCTGCTTGGACCGCCTGGAGCTGGTATCGGGAAGTTTCGACCTAGCCGTGGACCGGGCGGGAAACCACTGGTGGCTGGAGCTGAATCCCAATGGGCAATGGGGGTGGCTGGAGACGGAAACCGGTCTCCCGATGTCCGCCGCGTTCGCCGACCTGCTGACACGAGGAGAGACACAATGACCGACACCGCACCCCGGCGACGGGCCCTTGCCGACCGGCTGGAGAAGGGCGGCGTCCTCACCGCCCCGAAGTGGCGGGCCGCCGTAGAGGCTGTACCGCGTGAGCTGTTCCTGAACCCGGGCGTGTTCCTCCAGGCGGACGGGGGCCGATGGCTTCCGGTAACAGCGGCCGGAGCCGACCCGGACGAGTGGGCGGAGATCGCCTACAGCGACAACTCCCTGACCACCCAGCTCGACGGACACCTCACCGCCGACCAGACCAGTGGGCTCGTCACGGGTGTGCCCACCTCCTCATCCACCACCCCGGCCACGGTCGTCGGCATGATCGAGGACCTGGAGGTGGAGGACGGGCACCAGGTGCTGGAAATCGGAACCGGAACGGGCTACTCCTCCGCCCTCATGTGTCACCGTCTCGGTGAGGACAATGTGACCACGGTCGAAGTCGACCCCGAGGTCGCCGCCCGCGCGGACGCCGCGCTGGAAACGGCGGGTTTCTCCACCTGGACCGTCACCGGGGACGGCCTTCTCGGACACCCTCGCCGTGCCCCGTACGACCGGGTCATCGCCACCTGCGCGGTCCGCCGCATCCCCCACACCTGGATTCGGCAGACCAAGCCCGGCGGGATCATCCTGAGCACCGTCGGCTCCTGGGGTTACGGCACCGGCCTCGCCAAGGTCGTAGTGGGCGAGGACGGTACGGCCGAGGGCAGAATCATCGGCCGCTCCTCGTTCATGCAGGCACGGTCCCAGGCAGCGGCACCGGTGGCCGGCGACCTGTCCGCCCGCACCGCCTACGCCGACAGCACCCGCGAGACAAAGGTGTCCCCCCTCCTGCTGGAGGAGTGGATGCCCGCCTTCCTCGCCCAGCTCGCCGCCCCCGGAGCACAATTCGTCCGCGCGTCGACGAGCGACGGCACCCGGCTCCTGTACGTCTTCCATCCGGAGCGCGAATCCTTCGCCGAGTTCACCGTCGACGGCGATGGCTGGACAGTCCGGCAGGGTGGCCCCGTGGCCCTGTGGGACGACATCGAGCAGGCCCTCGTCACATGGCAGAACACGGGCAGCCCGGAGATCGACACCGTGCGGCTCCACATCACCGACAGGTCCCACACCTACTGGATCGAGAGTGACCCGTCGCTACGGTGGCATCACCGCCTCGCCTGAGCCGCCATGCCGGGGGGCCACCTCCCCAACCCTGGCGGCCGGACTCGGCCGACGGTCATGATTGATCGGGCCCCCTGATCACACTGACCCGATTGATCGATTTCACCAACGATCGCGGATATGACAGGGTTCCTTTTGTCCAAACCCTCACGCATCCAGGAGTAACACTGTGCTGACTGTCGGCGACCAGTTCCCCACCTACGAGCTCACCGCCTGCGTCTCCCTGGAGGCCGGTAACGAGTTCGAGGTCATCAGCCACAAGTCCTACGAGGGCAAGTGGAAGGTCGTCTTCGCGTGGCCGAAGGACTTCACCTTCGTGTGCCCGACCGAGATCGCCGCGTTCGGCAAGCTGAACGACGAGTTCGCCGACCGTGACGCGCAGGTGCTGGGCTTCTCCGGTGACTCCGAGTTTGTGCACCACGCCTGGCGCAAGGACCACGCGGACCTGCGTGACCTGCCCTTCCCGATGCTGGCGGACTCGAAGCACGAGCTGATGCGCGACCTGGGCATCGAGGGTGAGGACGGGTTCGCGCAGCGTGCCGTCTTCATTGTGGACCCGAACAACGAGATCCAGTTCACGATGGTGACCGCCGGGTCCGTGGGCCGGAACCCGAAGGAGGTCCTGCGGGTGCTGGACGCGCTGCAGACGGACGAGCTGTGCCCGTGCAACTGGACCAAGGGCGAGACGACGCTGGACCCGGTCGCGCTGCTGGCCGGTGAGTGACACATGGCTCTCGACGCTCTGAAGTCCGCGCTGCCGGACTACGCCAAGGACCTGAAGCTGAACCTGGGCTCGGTCATCGGCAACAATGACAAGCTTTCGCAGCAGCAGCTGTGGGGCACGGTTCTCGCCACCGCGATCGCTTCGCGCAGCGCCATTGTGCTGCGGGAGCTGGAGCCGGAGGCGAAGGCGAACCTGACGCCGGAGGCGTACACCGCCGCGAAGGCGGCGGCGGCCGTGATGGCGATGAACAACGTCTTCTACCGGACGCGGCACCTGCTGTCGGACCCGGAGTACGGCACCCTGCGTGCCGGGCTGCGGATGAACGTCATCGGCAACCCGGGTGTGGAGAAGGTCGACTTCGAGCTGTGGTCGCTGGCGGTCTCGGCCGTCAACGGCTGTGGCCAGTGCCTGGACTCGCACGAGCAGGTGCTCCGCAAGGCCGGGGTCGAGCGGGACGTCATCCAGGAGTCGTTCAAGATCGCGGCCGTGGTGCAGGCCGTGGGCGCGACCCTCGACGCCGAGGCCGTGCTCGCGGGCTGAGGCTCGCAACATACGTACATGACATCGGTCTCCGTACCCCTGACGAGGGGGTACGGAGACCGATGTCGTTTCAGGGGTCAGCGCTTGACGCCGCTCAGCTCGTTGGGCGGCTTCGGCAGGGTCGCCGAGGCGAGCTTCTTGCCGGACTCGATGTCGATGGCGTGGATCTTCCGGGTGGCCGGGTCGGAGACGTAGGCCGTGTGGTCACGGACGAAGATCGCGGGGCGGGGGCGCTGCCAGTCCAGCGGCTCCTTCCAGGCTCCGATCACGGGGAGCGTCTTGGTGACCTTGCCCTTCTCGGGGTCGATGACATGGATCGCGCCGTCGGTGCCGAGGACGAGCGCCTCGCCGTGCGGGCCACGGGCGAGGGAGCGGAAGGTGTAGCTGGTGTTGTCCAGGTCGACCAGGCGCAGCTTTCCGGTGCGGGTGTCGATGAGGGAGATCTGCTCGGGGCGTTCGAGTTCGGCGTCGGCGTCCTTCTTGTAGTCGCCGAGGACGATCGGGGACTCGTCGGAGCCGGCGACGTTGCCGATCCTGCCGTACGAGGTGGGGCTGTCGACCTTGGTGATCCTGCCGTCGCGGTAGATCAGGACGCCGTCCTCGCAGCCGATGACGACGGCCTCGTCCTTGGCGGTGGCCTCGCCGTGGACGCCGGGGCACTTCTCGCTGCGGGCGATCTCCTCGCGGTCCTTGCCGAGTACGGAGATGCCGACGCGCTCCTCCTCGGTGCCGAGGGTGGTGAGGAGCCGGCCGTCGGCCAGTTCCACGGCGACTCCGTGGTGCGGGGAGCCGGTGCGGTGGATCTCGGTGCTGGGCGCTCCGTCGGCCAGCTTCTTCGGGTCGAAGGCGGTGATGTCGCCGGTGCCGTCGGTGAAGAGCACGGTCCGGCCGGCGTGGCGGACCACATGGCCGGGCTTGGCGCCGGGGAACTCGATGTCGGTGAGGGCGCCGCCCGCCGCGTCCAGGGCCCGGAAGCCGCTCGCGGTGGATATGAGGACATGGCGGTCGTCGCCCGCGGGGTTGACCCGGTTGAACCCCTTGAGGGGGATGTCCTTCGCGAGTTGGAGGGTGTCGCCGTCGAGGAGGTGGAGACCGCCGTCGTACGTGGTGACCAGCGGGTTATTGATCTTCTTGGCGGCCTTGGACGCCTCGGGCTCCTCGGCCTTCGCGGACGGTTTGCCCTCCGCGCCGCACGCGGTGAGCGAGACGGCGGTGGCGAGGACGACGGCGGCTCCGGCGAGTCGCCGGGTTCTCGGGGGAATTCTCATGGCGGGGTGTTCCTTTCCGGGGAATCAGGTCAGTCCGTCGGCTATCGCCGTGGTGTTGGCGCGCATCATGGCGAGGTAGGTGGGCGCTCCCCCGCGTGCGTCGGTGAGGGACTCGGAGAAGAGCGGGACGATCTCGACGTCCACCCCGCTCTCGCTCTTCAGCACCCGGGCCAGCCGGTCGGGCTGGGAGGAGTCGGCGAAGACCGCCCGTACGCCCGCCTTCTCGACGGCGGTGGCCAGGGATTTCAGGTCGGAGGCGCTCGGCGAGGCGAGCGTGGTGCCGCTGGGGATGACGGCTCCGACGACGCGGAAGCCGTAGCGCTGGGCGAGGTAGCCGAAGACATGGTGGTTGGTGACCAGGGCGCGCCTGTCGGCGGGGATCGCGTCGAAGGTCTCGCCCATCCAGTGGGCGAGGTCGGCGAGTTCCCGGTCGTAGCCGTCCGCGTTGGCGCGTATCGCGGCGGTGTCGACTCCGTCGGCGTGCTCGGCGATCCGGTCGGCGATGAGACCGGCCGCCTTCCGGACCCGGTGCGGGTCGGTCCAGAAGTGCGGGTCGGGCTGTCCGGCCGTGGCGTCGGAGCGGTAGTCGATGGGGTCGACGGCCTCGCCGACCGCGAGGACCGGTACGCCCGCCTCGCGGGCGGCGTCGACATGGCGCAGCACGTTCTCCTCCAGGCCGAGGCCGTTGTGGACGACGAGGTCGGCCCGCTCGATGCGGGCGGCGTCCTGGGCGGAGACCCCGAAGGAGTGCGGGTCGGCCCCGGGTCTCATCAGTACGGTCACCTCGGCCTCGTCGCCCGCTATCTCGCGGGTGATGTCGCCGAGAATGTTGGTGGTGACGACCACGCTGGGCCGGTCCTCGCCGCCGGGGGCGCACCCGGCGAGGGCGAGGAGCAGCGCGGTCGCGGCGAGGAGGGCGAAGGGGGTACGGGGGGTCATCGGCCGGTCTCCACCATGTGGGCGGGCGGGAAGGGGAGGGTGAAGGTGCGGGAGATCCGCAGGCCGTCGCCGTGGTCGATCTCGTGGACCTTCTTCGCGGCCGTGTCGTTGACATAGGCGCGGTCGGCGTCGATCTCGACGGCGGGCGGCGGGACGGCGGCGTCCCCCGTACGCGTCGCTGTGAGGATCCGCCGCTCGGCGGTGCGCTTCCCGGTGACGGGGTCGTGGGCCCTGAGCACTCCGTCCTCGCCGAGTGCGAGCACGGGTGTGCCCTCGCCCGCCGTGTTGACGGCGGCGACCGGGCCGGTCTTGATCAGGGTCCAGGTGCGGGCGGTGACGTCGAGGACCCAGACCGCGTCGCGGCCGGCGCGGGCGGTGAGGGTGGTGCTGCCGGGGCGGTGGGTGAAGCGGTCGGCGCGGCGGGGCGCTTCGACGGATGCGCCGTAGGGGATGCGCACTCCGGTGTGGCGGCCGTCCTCGCCGGTGACGAGGAGGGCTCCGTCCGCGCAGCCGAGGACGACCCCCCGGCGGGTGACGGCCTCGCCGCGCGGCTCCGCGCACTTCTCGGCCAGGACGGTCTTTCGTGCGCCGTCCCTGCCGCGCACCTCGACGGCGTCGCGGCCGGGGCCGGTGCCCGCGAGGACGAGATGGTCCTTGTGGGGTACGGCGGGGCCCGCCGGGTTCTTGAGGGCGGTGCCCTCGCCGACCTCGCCCTTCTCCAGCGCGGCGCGGTCGAGGAGCCGGGTGGTGCCGTCGGCGGGGGAGAGCGAGGTGACGGCGGTGGAGCCGTGGACGCGGGCCGGGGGCTCTCCCCGGATCTCGCCGAGGTGGCGGACGGGCGCGCGGTAGTGGTGGACGTGGTCGCCGTGGTCGACGGTCCAGCCGCCGCCGTCGACGACATGGGTGCCCGTGCCGGTGGCGGCGTAGGCGAACCGGCCGTCGGTGAGGAGTGCCCGTACGGGTGCGGTCCGGCCCGCCGGGACGAGGTCGCCGGTGAGGTCGCCGGTGATCAGGTCGAGTACGCCGACGGTGCCGGTGGCGCTGTCGGCGAGCACCAGCCGGGGCTGTCGCTCGGCCGTCTCCTCGGCCCCTTCGACGTATCCGTGCGGGGCTTCGGCTTCCGGTTTCCCGGAAGCGGGGCTCTGGCAGCCGGAGAGGAGGAGGGCGGTGGCGAGTACGGCGGAGAGGGTGATCGACGGGGCGGTCTTCGCAGAGGTCATGGCGGTGGGCCGTACTCCCTTGGGCGGGCCGTTCACGGGCGGGGGGCGGTGGGTTCGGGGAGCCTCGTCCGGCGGTCGCGGATGCCCGCGGCCAGCGTGGAGAGGAGGAATTGGAGGACCGCGACGGCGGCGATCGTGGCTCCGGCGGCGGTGCCGAGGTGCCAGGAGAGGAGCAGTCCGAGGAAGGTCGCGCTCACTCCGGCGCAGGCCGCCCCGGCCATGATCATCGGGATTCGGCGGGCCCAGGGCAGTGCGGTCGCCGGGGGTGCGATGAGCAGTCCGAAGACGAGCAGGGTGCCCACGATGTGGAAGGAGGCGACGATCGCCAGGGTGAGGAGGCCGAGCAGCGCGAGGTGCGCGAGGCGGGGCCGCAGCCCCAGCGTGTGGGCCTTTCGCTCGTCGAAGGCGAGGGCGACGAAGGGCCGGTGGCCCAGGACCGAGACGGCGAGCGCGATGCCCAGCGCGATCAGCAGCTGGACGAGGTCGCTCTCCCGCACGGCGAGTACGTCACCGAAGAGGAAGCCGGTCAGGTCGACGGCGAAGGACTGCGAGCGGGACACGACGATCACGCCGAGGGAGAGCATCCCCACGAAGAGCAGCCCGATGCCGGTGTCCTGGGAGAGCCGGGGCGAGCGGCCGAGCGCGCCGACGCCCAGCGCCATGGCGGCGGCGCTGGCGGCGGCCCCGGCCAGCAGATTTCCGCCGAGCAGCGAGGCGAGGGCGACACCCGGCAGCATCCCGTGCGACATGGCGTCGCCGAGGAAGGCCATGCCTCTCAGTACGACCCAGGTGCCGGCGAGCGCGCAGATCAGCGATACGAGGACGCCTCCCCACAACGCCCGCTGCACAAAGGTCACCTCGAAGGGCCCCGTCAACCATTCCATGAACCGGGACCCTATGATGAAAATGATTATCAGTGCAATCAGGCGTGGAGGTGCTTCCGGGGTGCGACAGGTGACACTCGACGGCGTGGCGGCGGGGTATCCCGGCCGGCCGGTGCTGTCCCAACTCGACGCGGTGATACCGGCGTTCGCGACGACGGCGGTCGTGGGACCGAACGGCTCGGGCAAGTCGACACTGCTCGGCGCGGTGGCGGGTGTGATCTCGGTTACGGCGGGGACGGTCACCCATCGCACCGGGGCGCGGCCCGCCTATGTCGTCCAGCGCAGTGCCGTCTCCGACGCTCTGCCGATCACCGTCCGCGACACGGTCGCGATGGGACGGTGGGGCCGGCGCGGGCTGTGGCGGCGGGCCTCGGCGCGGGACCGGTCGGTGGTGGAGGGCTGTCTGGAACGGCTGCGGATCGGCCCGCTCGCGGACCGCCGGCTGGCCGAGCTGTCCGGCGGGCAGCGCCAACGGGCCCTGGTGGCGCAGGGGCTCGCCCAGGAGGCGGATCTGCTGCTGCTGGACGAGCCGGTCACGGGGCTGGACGAGGCGGCCCGGCGGATCATCGCCGAGGTGCTCGCCGAGGTGACGGCCCAGGGCGTCACCGTCGTACAGGCCACTCACGATCTGCGGGCGGCGCGGCGGGCGGACCACTGTCTGCTGCTGCACGAAGGGCGGCTGCTGGACTCGGGGCCGCCCGCCGGTGTGCTGATCGACGAGGCTCTCGAACGCCTCTGGGGTCTGCCCGCCCGGCGGTGACCGGTCGGCCGCGGTGACCGGTCAGCTCTGGAGCTTGGCCATCAGGGCCCGCATGTCGTCGACGAGGACCTCCTTGACCGTGGCGATCTGCTTCGGGTCCGGGTCGACGGGTTCACCGTTCTCGTTCGCCGGGAGGTTGATGTGCATGGAGAGGACGGCCTGGCCGTCCAGCACCTGGAGCTCGGGCAGGCTCACCCCCTCGGGCTCGACGAAGAAGGCGCGCTCGCCCAGCCCCTCGACCGGGATCTTCTCGACGTCCTCGTCCATGAAGACGTACTCCAGCGCGAGGGCCGCGTCGAACTGCGGTCCCGGGTCGGTCCTGCGGTGCAGGGTGTAGCTCAGCGAGACATCGCCCGACACGGTCTCGACCGAGGAGCCGGTCTGCGGCGTCTCGAATTCGAGCCAGCAGATGGCGTGGTCCATCGCGGGGTCCTCGTGACTCCTGGGGTTGCCCGTCTGCGTCCGCCCGAAGGCGACATTGACCGCCGTCAGTTCGGCGTCCTTGCAGAGGTCCTCGCTCGCCCGGTACTTCCCGACGTCCGGCTCGCGCTCCCCGTACGCGTACAGTCCGGCCGCCCAGAGCGCCGAGGCGGTGACCGCGCCGCCGAGCGCCCACAGCCATTTCCGCGGCCGTGGGCGGCGGTCGGCGGAGGGCTCGGGCTCCTCGCCCGGGCTCTCGTCCCACTCCATGTCCCGGTCGTCGTAACGGTCGTCATAAGGGTCGTCGCCGTGGCGGCCCGGTACGGAAGGGCCGGACCACTTCAGCGGTTCGCCGTCCTCGCCGGTCAGTTCGGGCTCGGATATCACGCGTCCTCCTCGGGCCGGGCGGGCCGCTCGACGGGCCGGGGCGCGGGCTCGTCGCCGACGGGGGCAAGGGGCGAGGCGTCCAGGGAGGTCGCGCCGTGCGGCGGCGGGGTGCGGCGCACCGCTTCCTCCTTGACGTACGCGCGGAGATAGCCGACGACCGTGTTGGTGACCGCGACCAGCGGCACCGCCACCACCGCGCCGCCGATCCCGGCGGTCACACCGCCCACCGCGACCGAGAGGACGACCGCGAGGGGGTGGACCCGGACCGCCCGGCCGAGGATGAACGGCTGGAGCACATGGCCCTCGATCTGCTGTACGGCGAGCACCACGACCAGGACCATCAGCGCGGTGAACACCCCCTGGGTGACCAGGGCGACGACCACCGCGAGCGCGCCCGACATGACCGCGCCGACCAGCGGGATGAAGGCGAACAGGAAGATGAAGACGGCGAGCGGCACGGCCATCGGGACATCGAGGAAGTAGATGCCGAGGCCGATGAAGATGGCGTCGATCAGGGCGACGATCACCGTGCCCCGCACATAGGCGGTCAGGGTGCGCCAGGCGCGCGGACCGGCTCCGGCGACACCGCCCCGGGCCTGGGCCGGGACCAGCTTGAGCGTCCACTCCCAGATGCGCTTTCCGTCGTAGAGCAGAAAGAGCACCGAGAACATCGCCAGCAGTATCCCGGTGAGGACCTCCACCATCACGGAGACGCCCTGGAGTCCGGCGGAGGTGATCTCCTCGGTGTTGGTGCCGATGGTCTCGCTGAGGTTCTCGGCGATGCCGCTGATCTGGCTCTCGGTGACATGGAAGGGGCTGTTCAGCACCCAGCGCTTCAGTTCCTCGATGCCGTCCCTGACCCGGGCGGAGAGATCGTCGAGGTTGTCCATCACCTGCCAGACGACGAACCAGCCGACCAGGCCCATGATGACGAAGCCGGCGATCGCCGTGACGGCGGTGGCGAGCCCGCGCGGCAGACCCAGCCGCCTCAGCCGGGCCACGGTGGGCTGGAGCAGTGCGGTGATCAGCAGTGCGGCGGTGAAGGCGAGCACCACCAGCTGGATCTCGCCGATGACCCGCATCAGCACCCAGAGCGTGCCCGCCAGTACCAGCAGCCGCCAGCCGGCCTCGGCCGCGACCCGCATCCCCCAAGGGATGACCGCGAAGGGCTCCGGGCGGGGTGCGATCGCGGGGGCGTACGCGGGGGGCACGGGGACGCTCTGGGGTGCGCCGCTCTCGGCGTCGCCCGAAACCGGGTCGGCGGCCGGCGGTCGCCGTTCCCCGCCCTCGTCCTCGTCCCGATCCCTGTCCCTGTCGTCGCGGCTCTCTTCGATGCGCTGCGAGATCCGGGTGAGCCCGGCCCCCAGATCGGCGAGCCAGCCGGGCAGTCTTGACATGGTTCTTCCTCTTCCCCCAGTACACGTCCGCCGGAGTCCCACGCCCTCCGGGAGCAAAGACGGTACACGCAACGGAGCCCCTCACCGTGTGCACGGTGAGGGGCTCCGCCGAAGCAGCCGAACGGTGCTCTAGTACCAGCGGTTGGCCTGCCAGAACGACCAGGCGCCGCAGGGGCTGTCGTACCGCTCGTTCATGTAGTTGAGACCCCATTTGATCTGGGTCGCGGGGTTGGTGCGCCAGTCCGCGCCCACCGAGGACATCTTCGAGCCGGGGTACGCCTGGACCAGGCCGTACGCGCCCGAGGACGGGTTCTGGGCCTGGTAGTTCCAGGTGGACTCGTGCTGCACGATGTTGCTGAAGCACTGGAACTGACCGGCGGGGACGATCTGCCGGGCGATCGCCTTGACCTCGGCGACCGTGTACGAGCCCTTGGCGGTGAAGCTGGCGGTGCCGACGGAGGAGTCGGAGGCGGTGTCGCGCTCGGCGTCACGGCTGGCGCGCTCGGCCTTCTCCTTGGCCTCGCGCTCCTTCTCCGCCTTCTCCTTCTCCGCCTTCTCCTTGGCCTCGCGTTCCTGCTCGGCCTTGGCGTCGGCGGCGGCCTTCTTCGCCTTCGCCGTCTTGGCGGCCTGGACGCGGGCGTCCTCCTCGGCGGCCTTCTTGGCGGAGGCGTCGGCGACCGCTGCCTGTGCGTCCGCCTGCTCCGTCAGCGAGGCGACCTGCACCTGGGCCTGCTGGCCCATGGGTATGTCGGCGATGAGGGTCGCGTCGGCGGCGGTCGTTTCAAGGTTGTCGTTCGGCGACTGAGGGTTGCCCGAGGCAACGCCGACGACGGCTCCGACGGTGGTGACCGCGGTGGCGGATGCCACGGCGAATCCCCGGACCGAGATCCGGCTCACACGGTTTCCTTCCAGCATCGCCCGCACAGGTGACCCCGCGGACGAATCGTGCCCCTGGCACTGGCCTCCCACTGCGTTGGGTCACAGGAGGCGCTGGCCCGTGGTCAACTCCCTGGGGAGCGGCCGATACAGCTTGCGGGCGGCACACGACGACACGTATGGAGTTGTTCGGTATTGCTCGCGCACCAAGGGGTGGTGCAGTTGTGTCGTATGCGGGGCCTGACGGAAGCAAGACTCTGCCGGAACCGGCCACCGCAAGGCAATTCTTCGTTGCGTGGGATAGCTCACACCCACTTGGTGGAGGAGTTCGCCGGGAAAGTCCCCCCAACACAGCGCCGCCCCACTACGCTTCTGCGCTTCGCGGGGCGGCGCCTGCCGTGCCGGCCTGCTGTCGGCCGGTCAGCTGTCCTATTAAATCTGGCCGTCCTCCAGCATTTCGGTCACCAGTGCGGCGATCTGGGAGCGCTCGGAGCGGGTGAGGGTGACATGCGCGAAAAGCGGATGTCCCTTCAACTTCTCGACCACGGCGACGACTCCGTCGTACCGGCCCACGCGTAGATTGTCCCGCTGTGCCACATCGTGGGTGAGGACGACCCGGGAGTTGGCCCCGACCCGGGAGAGCACGGTCAGCAGGACGTTCCGCTCCAGGGACTGGGCCTCGTCGACGATGACGAAGGCGTCGTGGAGCGAGCGGCCCCGGATATGGGTGAGCGGCAGGACTTCGAGCATCCCTCGCCCGAGCACCTCCTCGATGACCTCGCGGCCCGCCACGGCCGAGAGGGTGTCGAAGACCGCCTGCGCCCAGGGGCTCATCTTCTCGGCCTCGGTGCCGGGGAGATAGCCCAGCTCCTGCCCGCCCACCGCGTACAGCGGCCGGAAGACCATCACCTTCTGGTGCTGCTGACGCTCCAGCACCGCTTCCAGGCCGGCGCAGAGCGCGAGCGCGGACTTGCCGGTGCCGGCCCGGCCGCCGAGGGAGACGATGCCGACGTCCGGATCGAGCAGCAGATCGAGCGCGATGCGCTGCTCGGCGCTGCGGCCGTGGATCCCGAAGGCCTCGCGGTCCCCCCGGACCAGCCGGACGCCGCCCTCGGCGGTGACCCGGCCGAGCGCCTTGCCGCGCTCGGACTGGAGGACGAGCCCGGTGTGCACGGGCAGCCCGTCCGCCTCGGGGGTGTAGACCCTCTCCTCGCTGTAGAGCTGGTCCACCTCCTCGGCGGAGAGCGACAGCTCGGCCATACCGGTCCAGCCGGAGTCGGTGATGGCCAGCTCCGCCCGGTACTCCTCGGCCAGCAGGCCGACGGACGAGGCCTTGATGCGCAGCGGCAGGTCTTTGGAGACGACGGTCACGTCGTACCCCTCGGCCTGGAGGTTTCTCGCCACCGCCAGAATCCGCGAGTCGTTGTCGCCCAGTCTGAAGCCGGCCGGGAGGAGGGCCGGATCGGAGTGGTTGAGTTCGACGCGGAGTGTGCCGCCGAGATCGCCCAGCGGGATGGGGGCGTCCAGGCGACCGTGCCGGATGCGGAAGTCGTCCAGCAGGCGCAGTGCCTGCCGGGCGAAGTAACCCAGTTCCGGATGGTGCCTCTTGGCCTCCAGCTCCGTGATGACCACGATCGGCAGCACGACTTCGTGCTCGTCGAATCGGGTCGGGGCGTTCGGATCGGCCAGCAGGACGCTGGTGTCGAGAACGTAAGTGCGCCTGTCGGGCAGTCGGCGCTTTGAGCTGTTCACCACGGAAGGACGTACCCCCTCGGATGAGGTCGGCGGTGCGACGCCGTCGCGGGCCAGATGGTCTCCCCGCCGCGACACGGCAGGGGACCTCCCCGCCGGAGGCGGGGGAGGAGCCGGGCTTCAGGCCACGATGCGTGGGCCGAGCACCGGCCCTCCGCGCGGTCCGCACTGGGGGTGCGTTCCTTCGTGTGCAAAGGGCCTCCCGGGTGAGTGGCACCCGCCACTCACTGAGAAACGACGTTCGTGGATCGGACGTCGACCTGGAAGGGATATTCCCTCGAACACCCGCGGCCATGCCACGGCATGGGGCGACACCTGGATGAACAGCAAAAGATCGGTTCGGCGGCGGCGCTGCTCAGCTGCCGTAACGGCGGTGCCGGGCCGCGTAGTCGCGCAGCGCGCGCAGGAAGTCGACCTTGCGGAAGGCGGGCCAGAAGACTTCGCAGAAGTAGTACTCGGAGTGGGCGCTCTGCCAGAGCATGAAACCGGACAGCCGCTGCTCGCCGCTGGTGCGGATGACGAGATCGGGGTCGGGCTGGCCCCTGGTGTAGAGGTGCTCGGAGATGTGCTCGACGTCGACGATCTCGGCCAGCTCCTCGAAGCTGGTCCCCTTCCGGGCGTGCTCCAGCAGCAGTGAGCGGACCGCGTCGGCGATCTCCTGACGGCCGCCGTAGCCGACGGCGACGTTGATGAGTATGCCGGTGTGGTCGTGGGTGGCCTGCTCGGCCTCCTTCAGCACGGCCTGGGTGCGGGCGGGCAGCAGATCCATGGTGCCGACGTGGTGCACCCGCCAGCGGCCGTCGGCGGCGAGCGCGCGCACGGCGTCCTCGATGATGCCGAGGAGGGGGACCAGCTCCTTCTCGGGGCGGTCCAGATTGTCCGTGGAGAGCATCCAGAGCGTGACGACCTCGACCTCGGACTCGGCGCACCAGCCGAGCAGCTCCTGGATCTTGCTCGCGCCGGCCTTGTGGCCCGCCTCGGGCGAGCTGCCCGAGGCCTTGGCCCAGCGGCGGTTGCCGTCGAGGATGACTCCGATGTGCTTGGGCACCTGGGTGTGGTCCAGTCGGCCTTCCACCCGGCGTGCGTAAAGCCTGTACACCAGGTCACGCAGGTTCACGGAGTCCACCTCTCGGTTCTGTTCGCGCTCGTCGGTAAGGGCTCGCCCGCCGGGGCGCCCCGGCGGGACGGGGACCGTGGCGGGGGCTCGTGGATCGGCTGACCGGGGTCCGCTCCCGGGCGGCGTGCCGCCGGTGGCGGCGCGTCCGGGGCCCGGCGCCGGGCGGCCCGGCCGGGGACGGGCGGCGGTCTCCCGCGCCGTGCGGCTTGCCCTGAAGCCGCAACACTACTGCTCACCGGCCACGACGGCCCAACCCGGTATGTCACAAGTCCGTGATAAGGAGGGATGTGTGACTGATTCCTCCGTGTATCTCGCTTCCTCCGACCGCTACGACTCGATGGAGTACCGCCGCTCCGGCCGCTCCGGTCTGCGCCTTCCGGCGATCTCGCTCGGGCTCTGGCACAACTTCGGCGACGACCGCACCCTTGCCTCGCAGCGGGCGATCCTGCGCCGCGCCTTCGACCTCGGGGTCACCCATTTCGACCTCGCGAACAATTACGGGCCGCCGCCCGGATCGGCCGAGCTGAATTTCGGCAAGCTCTTCGCGCAGGACTTCGCCCCCTACCGCGATGAGCTGATCATCTCGACCAAGGCGGGCTATCTGATGCACCCGGGCCCCTACGGCGAGTGGGGCTCCCGGAAGTATCTGCTGTCCTCGCTGGACGCCTCGCTGAAGCGGATGGGCCTGGAGTACGTCGACATCTTCTACTCCCACCGCTTCGACCCCCACACTCCGCTGGAGGAGACGATGGGGGCGCTGGCCTCGGCCGTGCGGCAGGGGAAGGCGCTGTACGCCGGTGTCTCCTCGTACACCTCGGAGCAGACCGCCGAGGCGGCGCGGCTGCTGCGTGAGATGGGGGTGCCGGCCCTGATCCATCAGCCCTCGTACTCGATGATCAACCGGTGGACCGAGGAGGACGGGCTGCTGGACACCCTGGAGACGGCGGGCATGGGGTGCATCGCCTATGTGCCGCTGGCGCAGGGGGTCCTCACCGGGAAGTACCTCCGGGGGATCCCGGAGGGCTCGCGGGCCAGCCAGGGCAAGTCGCTGGACCCGGGGCTGCTCTCAAAGGACGTGGTGCGCCGGCTGAACGGGCTGAACGACATCGCGGCGGGGCGCGGGCAGTCGCTGGCGCAGCTGGCGCTCAGCTGGGTGCTGCGGGATCCGAGGATGACCTCGGCGCTGATCGGCGCGTCGAGCGTGGCGCAGCTGGAGGAGAATGTGGCGGCGCTGGCGGGGGCTCCGCTGAGCGCGGCCGAGCTGGCGGAGATCGATGTCTTCGCGGTGGACACCGAGGGTGCGAACATCTGGGCCCGCCGGGGCTGAGAGGCCGCCGGGCCGGGTGTGTCCCGGGCCGGGAAAGAAAACGGGCCGGTCCGTGGGGGGGGGGATACGGACCGGCCCGAGGGGGGGTTTCCACCATAACGCTTCGCAGGTCGTGGCGCGCGCCACCCGGGAGCGGGGGCGTGTCGCGGAGTCCGCGAATGGCCGGACACAGACGGCGGGGGCAGACGGCCCTAGGGATTCCGGACCGGGCGTGTCGCCGGAGCCGTCCCCCCGAAGGGTGAACCGGACCCGATGCGCCCGGTTGACGGTACGGGGCCGGCGGGCGGCCCGGCGGGGGCGGCCGGCCCGCCCGCCGGTCAGGCCGCCGCTTCGGCTTCGGTTTCCTTGGTCTTGTTGGCGATGATCTCCTGCATGAAGGCGGCCCCCCAGTCCCCGAGCGGCTCCAGCGCGGTGTTCAGCGCCTGGCCCAGTTCCGTGAGGGAGTACTCGACCCTCGGCGGGACCTCCCGGTAGACCTCGCGGTGCACCACCCCGTCCGCCTCCAGCTCACGCAGCTGCTGGATCAGCATCTTCTCGCTGACGCCGGGGACGGAACGCCTCAGCTCGCCGAAGCGGAGGGTCCCCGCATCGTTGAGCGCCCAGAGAATGAGCGGCTTCCACTTTCCGCCGACGACGTCCACCGCCGCGTCCAGGCCACAGTGATAGGACGGCTTGATCTTGGCCACGGCAACTCCTCCGGGTGTATCAGCACTTACCTTTTCGCCAGTACACCATCTCCGCCGGGAAAGCCCGCCATGGCGGACGGAATTCGTTCGCCGCGCCCTCCTGGCTCCCCGGGATCCGGGGCGCGGCGGAGCAGAGTGATGCCGTCGCGGTGGGCGACGCGGCGGTAGCCGTACGAGTCCTCGGCGGCGGTCAGCTCGGCGGCCTGCTGTCCGGCCGGGTAGGGCCAGTGGCCCGTGCGGTACGGCCAGGCCTCGGGCGCGTGGCTGTCGTGGATGATCCACTCGGCGGTCGGGCGCGGCAGCTTCTTCGGCTCGCCGCCGTCGGCAGGGCCGGGGCCGGGGAGCCTGGCGTCGACCGGGTAGGCCGGGAAGAGGACCACCTCGCAGCGCGAGGTCAGCTGGGGGACCAGCCGGTTGGAGGCCGCGACGCTCGCGCCGTCGGGGATCCGCGCGAGCAGCGCGCGGGCCGCCTCGATGTGCCCGGTGGTGCGCCAGGTGGCGCGCTGGGCCAGCTGGGCGAGGGGGAACGACGGCAGCAGGACGAGCGTCACCGCCAGGGCCGTGGTCAGGGTGGCCCGGAGCTGGCGGACGCCGAGCGGGTGGGCCTCCCGCCGCCAGGGCCGGAGCGCGTCGATGAGCCCGGCGACGACGAGGGGCATCAGCACGGCGCTGTAGTGGAAGGAGGTGCCCCAGTGGAAGCCGTTCTGCGAGAGCATCCGCCAGCCGAGGGTGGGGACGGCGAGCAGCGCCAGCGGTGAGCGCAGGGCGAGCAGCGCGGAGGGCGCGAAGACCAGGATGAGCGTCATGGCCTTGATGTCGGGCCGCAGCGCGTCCAGCGGGGCGAGGGCGATGGCGGCGAGCGGGGAGGCGTGGGCCCCGTCGTCGAGGTTGCCGCCGTGGGCGTAGCCGCCGGCCGGGTTGAGCGCGGGCAGCAGCAGTCTGATCTGGACGGCGGAGGCGAGCAGCCCGGCCGCCGCGGTGAGCGCGCCGAGGCGGCGGGGGCCCTTCCAGGCGATGACGCAGCCGAGCGCGGCGAGCGTAAGCCCCAGATCCTCCTTGACGAGGACGAGGGGGGCGGCCCAGGCCACCGCCGCGCGCCAGCGGCGCTGTCCGAGCGCGACGGCGGCGAAGGAGAGCAGCGGTACGGCGAGGGCGACCTCGTGGAAGTCGAAGGCGGCGGCGGAGGCGATGCCCCAGCTGAGCCCGTAGGCGAGGGCGACGGCGTGGGCGCTGCGGCGGCCGAGGGCGCTCCCGGCCCAGGAGACGAGCGGCACGGCGGCGACGGCGAGCAGCGCGGACTGGGCGAGGAGGAGGCAGAGCGGGGAGGGCCAGAGCCGGTAGAGGGGGGCGAGGAGGGCGAGCGCGGGGTGGAAGTGGTCGCCGAGGAGGTTGAAGTCCTCGCCGCGCAGGGGGACGACGGGGGGTCTGAGGTGGGCGTAGGCGCGGACGGCCTGTTCGAAGATGCCGAGGTCGTAGCCGGTGGTGCGGAGGAGGGCGTGACGGCGTACGGCGACGGTGGCGTAGAGCGCGAAGAGGACCGCCGCCCAGCTCCAGGGGAGGAGGGCGGCGGGGAGGCGTCGGGGGGTCGGGGGTGCGGGCCGCGGCGTCGGGGGGGTGCGCGGTGCGCCGCGCCGGGCCACCGAGTTGTCGGTAAATGTCCGCATACACCCGGACTCTATCGGTGATGGCTCGTCAGCCGGCGGCGAGACCGCCCGCGAGAACTCCGGTCAGCGCGCCCGCGATCATGAACGGGCCGAAGGGAATCGCGGTCCCGCGCCCCGCACGGCCCAGGAGCATCAGCCCCAGCCCGTACACCGAACCGAACAGGAACCCGGCGAAAGCCCCGGCGAACAGCACGCTCCAGCCGTACCAGCCCAGCACCACCCCGAGCGAGAGCGCGAGTTTCACATCGCCGAAGCCCATGCCGTCCGGGTGGATCAGAAAGAGCGCGCAGTAGACCGCGCCGAGGGCCGCGCCGCCCAGCAGCGCGCCCGGCCAGCTCCCCGCCGCGCCCGGCAGCAGCGCGGCCGGGCCCAGCAGGACGGCCGCGGCGGCGGCCAGCGGCAGGGTGAGCCGGTCGGGGAGCCGGTGCACCCGCCGGTCGACGAGGGCGAGCAGCACGGCGAAGGGCGTGAGCAGCAGCCACACCGCCAGTTCGGGGCGCGCGCCGGTGGCGGCGGCGAGCCCCGCGCAGACCAGCGCGGTGACGGCCGGGACGGCTCCCGCGCCGGCGTCGGGGAGGCGTTGCTCCGTACCCGCGCGGGTGCTTGTGACCGTGCCGACCCGGACCCGGCACGCGGGGCAGCGCGCCCCGCCCAGCCAGCCGCGCGCCGGGCCGGTGAAGGGGTGTCCGTCCGGGCAGCCGTCCCGCCACGGCCGGGAGGGCTCGACGGAGAGCCGGTACGCGGCACGGGGCACCAGCAGCCCGGTGGCCGCGCCCCACAGGACGGCGGCGGTGATCAGCGTGGCGTACACGGCCCCGAGGGTAGGCGGCGTCCGGCCGCGCGGTCATGGGCCCGGGGGCCCACTCGGAATCCGCGCGCCCCGGATAGCGTCTACGGCCATGGGTTCGGGAGAGCGGTGGCGGGACGGCGCAGGGTCGTTGTGGGTGGAGGGGCGCGACGCGCCGGTGCCCCTGGAGATCGCGGCGGGTTACCGCAGCAGACGGCGGGGGCTGCTCGGCCGGGACGGTGTCGAGGGGGCGATGCTGCTGACGCCGTGCGGCGGGGTGCACACCTTCCGGATGCGCTTCACCATCGACGTGGCCTATCTGGACCGCGGTCTGCGCGTGCTGGACGTCCACACCCTCCGCCCCGGGCGGCTCGGCAGGCCCCGGCCGCGGGCACGTCATGTGCTGGAGGCGGCGGGCGGGGCGATGGAGGAGTGGGGGGTACGGAGGGGAGTGCGGCTGCGGGTGGACACGGCCGAGAGGTTCTAGGGCCGGGGTTCGCCGGTGGAGGCGTGGCGGCCCCGGGGGCGGGCGAGGCGGGCGGCGGCGGTCCAGCCGAGGAGGGTGAGGAGGAGCGCCGAGCCCAGGCCGATGCCGGTGATGCCGACGGCCGTCAGGAGGGCCTCGCGGGGATCGTCGTCGTCGGCCCGCCCCTCCATGGCCTCCTCGCGGTCGTCCTCGGTGATGCCGAAGCCCGCCGCGACCGGGTCGCTCAGATAGGCGGGCGCTTCGGCGCGCTCGCCGTCGAGGGTCAGCCGCAGGGTCACCGGCAGCGGGCCCGGGGCCTTCCGGTCGAGGGAGACCCGGAGGTAGTGCGGACCGGAGAAGCGCATCCCGCTGATGTCGTTGTGGTCCGAGGTCCGGTTGCCGAAGACGGCCCGTTCGGTGTCGAGGGAGAGCTTGCCCGGCCTGCCCCGGTAGGGCTCGGCGGTGTTCTCCACAAAGCCCCGGGCGGTGTTGAACACCGTGACCCGCAGCCCGCCGCCCGGCCGTCCCGGGGTGCCGCCGTCGCCGAACTCCGCGTCGAGCAGCAGCCGCTGCCCCCACTCCACCGGAACCCGGTAGAAGCGGCTGTCGCCCGGGTTCAGCGCCTCGCTCCACACGCCGTGCCCGATCGGGTGGGCGTCGTTGAAGCCGGATCCGCCGGTCACCGGTGTGGCCGGGCCGCTCGCCCGTTCCGGGTCGCCCCGGTCCTCCGGGGCGGTCGGGGTGACGGGCCCGGCCGTGCCCTCCTTGAGGCCGGGCTCGCTCATGTGCTTCAGCTCGACCGTCCAGCCCTTGGCGGTCGAGTCGCTCTCGCCGCCGCCGATCCACTCGACGGTGTAGAGGTACTCCCCCGCCGCCTGGCACTCCCGGCCCTGCCCGATGCGCCGGGTGGAGTAGTCGGCCACGGGCAGCGGGGTGGACCCGCCGAAGGTGATGTCGTTGCGGACGCTGCACCGGGCCCCGTCGGGGGACTCCAGCGAGACCCGTATCCCGTCGGTGGGACGCACCCGGCTGCCGGGCGGCGGGGCGAGCACGGCGGAGACATAGGCGTTCGACGTGTCGTCGAGCACGACCCGGTAGTACTTCCGCTCCCCCGCCGAGATCGTGTCGACATAGGTGCCCTCTTCGAGCCGGGGACCGCCCGCCTCCGCCGAAGCGGCACCGGAGATCCGCAGCGCGTCGGGAGCGGTACGGTACGCCCCCGGCCAGTTCGCCGACGCGGCCAGAGCGGGCGCGGGGCCCTGGGCGAGCGAGCACACCGCCGCGAGGGCGACCACCGCCGCCGCCCCGCGTCCCGCCGCCGGCGGTCGCCCGGCGGCCGACGTACTGCCCCGCCTCATCCGTGTGCTCCTAGGGCCTGTCGTTCCGACTCCACACCTGCGGGCCGGTGCATCTTATCGGCCCGCATGGTGGTCAGTTGGGGTTTCCGGCGGCGGATCCGGTGGGGAAGGAGACCTCGACCCGGCGGTTCTTCCGGCGGCCGTCCTCGGTGGCGTTGTCGGCGATCGGATAGTCCTCGCTGTAGCCGCGGACCTCGTAGGTGACGCCGGGGTCGTTCAGCTGCTCGCTGAGGACTCCGTGGACGGCGTCGGCCCGCTGGCGGGAGAGTTTGCGGCCGTGCTCGTAGGTGCCCAGGTTGTCGGTGAATCCGAAGACCCGGATCTTCCGGCCCTGGTGCTTCTCGATCTCCGCCGCGATCGCGGAGATCCGGCTCTCGGCCCGGGGGTTCAGCTCCGCGCTGTCCTTGCCGAAGAGGACTTCCGCCTGGAGCGCGAACTTCAGCGAGATCGTGGTCTCCTCGCGGCGCTCCTCGCCGCCCTCGGTCTCCACGATGGAGACGATGTCGAGGACGCGCGGCTGGGCGAGGGTGGCTCCGTCCCGCATCTTCAGCCCGGCGCTGTCGGCGTCGACCCGCGGCGGTTCGGAGAGCGGCACGGCCCCCGGGGGGGCGCTCGGGTCGTTCTCGGCCGAGCCGGCGGAGGAGGCGGAGGTCAGCTGGAATCCGGTGAGGAGCAGAGTCAGGGCGACGGACACGGCCGCCGGCCGCCGGCCCGCCGTGCGCGGGGTGCGCCGCCCGGTCCCGGCGGCCATCAGCCGATCTCGATCGTGGCGCTGGGCATGAGCGGGATCTGCACGTCGACCGAGTCGGTGTCCTCGGGGGGCGCGGGGAACTGGGCGAAGAAGTCGACGCTCCTGCCCGCTTCGAAGGCGCTCAGACCGGTGGTGGTGAGCGGGTATCCGTCGGTGTCGCGGAGCACGTAGTAGCGCTTCTTGTCGGCCTTGTCGACCAGGGTGATGCCGGCGAGGGAGCGTCCGGTCACCTTGACCTGCTTCTCCTGTCCGTTCCACTGGACCGGCGGGGCCTGCCGTTTGCCGCTGATGTTCTGGACGACGCCCGCGAGGGTCAGAAAGCCGCCGTCGTCGCGGACCGCGCTGTGCACGGTGAACTGGAAGCCGTTGCCGCCCTTGATGGTGGCCAGCACCCGGGGGGCCTCCGGCGCGGCCGGGCCGCCGTCGTCGCCGGGCCGCGCGGACTCGGTGATGCCGGCCTGGGCGGTGGCCGCGGCGTTGCCCTTCTCGTCCGCGTCGTCCTCGCCGTCGCCGCCGCCGCACGCCGTGAGGGAGAACGACAGCGCCGCCGCCACAAGGACCGCCGTCACTGTCCCGGGGGCCTTCGCTCGATGCCCAATGCTCATCAGTGCTGTTCCTTTGCGTTCGGTGGCGGTGCGTTCGGTGGCGCGGTCAGTCCCCGTCCAGCCGGACGGTGAAGAGGTCGGACATGTCGGGGAGGCGGTCCGGCTGCTGCGGATCGAGGTCGAAGCTCTCGCCGCCGTCGCAGTCGAGCGTGCCGGGGGAGACGGGCTCCGGCGGCTCCGAGGGCTCGGTCGGTTCGGACGGCTCCGAGGGGATGGACGGCTCGGCGGGCTCGGACGGCTCCGGGGGCTTTGCGGCCCGGAAGGTGCAGCGGGGCTCGACCACGGCGGTGGCCATGGCCTCCGCGCGGAAGTTCTCGGTGCCGGGCAGCACGGTGTCGCCGATCGACTCCCGCGCGTCCACGGCGACGGTGTATCCCCAGCGTCCGTCGCCCAGCGAGAAGCACTCCCCCACCAGGGTCCCGTTCGCCTCGGCGAACCGGCCGGCGGCGTCACAGCCGGTGCCGAGGCTGTCCTTCGGGCGGCCGTCGAGGAAGTCGCGGAGGAAGTCCGGGTCGAGGATGCCCGCCGCCAGGTCCTCGCCGAGGCTGTCGCGGGACTCCCGGGCGGCGGCGAGCGCGGCGGCGTCCGCGCCGGACTGGGTCCCGCCCCGGCTCGCGCCCGCCTGTCCGACGGCGAAGAAGGCGAGCGCGAGAAAGAGCAGGCCCACCACCATCGCGAGATAGATGGGGGTCGCCTGCCCTGCCTCACGGGTGCGGCGGGCGCTCGGCGCGGCTACTCGCCGCCGCCCCCACCGCCGCCGAGGATCTCGCCGACCTTCTCCGTCAGACCGTTGGCGATGTCGTCGGCCACTCCCGAGCCCACCAGGGCCGCGATGATCGCGGCCACCAGCACGATCACTCCGACGTACTCGACCGAGCCCTGTCCCGCGTCGCGGCGGTCCTTCCTCGCCCGCGAGGCCGCCGCCGCTCGGGCCGCGAGATACAGACGGGTCCTGACCACGGCCTTGAGCGTCATGTCCGGCATCGGCTTCCCCTCCGGCGCCGGGGGCGCTGGCGCCGGCCGGCTGGTACGAGTCCATGTCTCCGCCCGCCGTACCCGCGATGTCCGCTCTCCGGCGGCCGGTCCGGGTGGCGGCGTGAGAAATGTACGCCGGGAGCACGCGCCCGGGAATGGGCCCCGGGGCCCAACGGCGGGCCCAGGCGAAGAGGGTGCGCCCGGTCATGACGCACCGGCCGGACCGCTCGCGCCGCGCGCCGCCACGCCGTGCCAGACGGCGATGGCCTCGCCCCTGCTGGCCGCGTTCAGCTTGGCGAAGATGCGGTTGATGTGGTTCTTGACCGTCTTCGGGCTGATGAAGCAGGAAGCGGCGATCTGCTGATTGGTCAGACCCGACGCGATCAGCCCCATCACCTCGACCTCCCGCCTGCTCAGCTCGGTGATCAGTCCTCGGGGCTCCTCGGCCGGGTGGGGGCCCGAAGATGAATGTCCCACATTCGCTTGCGTAAGCGAAGCCTGTTGAGCAAATTCCCGGAACCTGGGACGAGGCCATGTACCAGGCATTGCTTGTCTGATGAAGCGATTCTCTACGGTTTCGTCGGACTGGATGTGTGCGGTCGCAGACGCTTGCGCGGCCGGATCACCGCGTACTCCCGCGAGCAGGGCACCGGTCACGGAGGGGGAGAGCGGCGCACGGCCGGCCCGGATGTCGCGTACCGCGGCGACCAGTTCCTCGGCGGTGAACTCGCCGTGGACCAGATAGCCGCCCGCACCCCGCCGCAGCGCCTCGTGGACGATCGCGCTCTCCCGGCTGTAGGTCATCATCAGCACCGGGGCGAGCGGGACCAGATGGGGCAGGGCCGATATGCCGTCCACGCCCGGCATCCGGACGTCGAGCAGCACGACGTCCGGCCGGTGCCGGACCGTCGCCTCGTACGCCTGGCGGCCGTCGGCGGCCTCCGCGACGACGGCCAGATCGGGCCGGCCCTGCAACAGGGCGGTCAGACCCGCCCGTACGACCGGGTTGTCGTCGGCGACGACGATCCGGAGCGGGGCGGCCGGCGGAGGCGGGTGCTCCACCGGGCCGGGGGGATGGTGGTGGTCGTCCGGCATGGCCGCGGCCTCCTCTCTGAACGGGGGACGGGGGACGGGAACGGGGGTCACAGCAGCAGCGAGACCGGGGGGCTGGGTACGGCGGGCAGGGGCAGTTCGAGGCGGACCTCGGTGCCGCGGGAGGCCGGGCCCCGGCCGATCCGGATCCGCGCGCCGACGGAGGCGGCCCGCTCGACCATGCCCACCAGGCCGAAGTGGCCGGATCTGCGCAGCCCTTCGAGGGTGGTGCCGGGCGGCAGCCCCTTCCCGTCGTCGTAGACGCTGATCCGCAGCACACCGTCGAGGACCCCGGCCGACACCTCCACCCGTCCGGAGCCGCCGTGCCGGCGGGCGTTCTCCATCGCCTCGGAGGCGATGGTCAGCGCGTGCCGGGCGACGGCCTGGGACAGTGCGGGCGGGCTCGCGCCGACGCGGCGGAAGACGGCGCGGACGCCGTCGTGGCGGTCGAGGTCCTCGGTACGGGCGCGGAGTTCGGCGACGATGTCCGTGCCGCCGCCGGGGGTGGGCTCCCGGCGCAGATCGGAGAGCAGCTCGCGCGATTCGGCGGCGGCCCGGCGCGCGGCCCTGGCCACCAGCTCGGCCTGGAGCCGTACGGTGAGCGGGTCCATCCGGTCGGCGGTGTGGGCGAGCCCGTCGGCGGCGAGCGCGAGGCCGTGCAGGGTCTTGGCCACCGAGTCGTGCATCTCCCGGGCGAGCCTCGCGCGTTCGCGCTCGACCGCCCCGCCGACCGCGAGCCGGGCGCGGGCCTCGGAGAGCGCCTGTCCGGCCTCGCCGAAGCCCAGCATCAGCCGGCGCAGGGTGCTGCCCAGCGCTCCGGTCAGCACACAGAGCCCGGGGAGCAGGAGAGCGGTGAAGCGGGCCACCGCCTGGTCGTTGACGGCGTACGCGCCCGCCACGATCAGCGACTGGAGCACGGCGAGGACGGCCGCCCCGCGCCAGCCGGAGATCAGCCCGGCGAGCAGCGGGGTGCAGATGGTGACGTATGCGAGGGTCGAGTCCGGCGACGCGGTGATCAGCAGCAGCGCGCCGAAGGCCATGTCGGCCCCGAGCAGCCAGGGGTGGCGCAGCAGTACGGGGCCGAACCGCTCCCAGTCGCGGAGCAGGGCGTACGAGGTCATGAAGGTGATCAGGACCGCCGCTCCGACCAGCCAGCTGGCCGGGCCGGGGCGGGTGCCGGCGAGGGCGAAGGGGACGGCCAGCGCGATCATGGCGAGGCGGAAGCCGAAGACCTGGCGGCAGAGCGCCTGGAGGGCGTTGACCTGGAGGGGCAGCGAGGGGGTGCGGGAGTGGACCGGGCCGGTGCCGGAGGGGCCGGTACGGCTGTGGTCGTCGTGGTCGTCGTGGTCGTGGTGATCGTCGTGGTCCATGGGGTTCACCTCCCGTTCCTGAGCGCTGCCGGGTGCCGGGTGCCGGATGCCGGGCGGGTCAGCCGCCCAGCACCTCCGAGAGATCGACTCCCGCGCCGTAGTAGAAGCTCGCGATGATGAGGAGCATCGTCGCCGGGAGCATGATCAGGGTGACCACGAGCGTGGACTTGGGCACCGCTCTGGCCGCGTCCCTGCGGGCGTTCTGGGCGTCGGTGCGGCGCATGTCGGTGGCGATCTGGATGAGGGTCTCGACGATCGGCGCGCCCAGTTCCTCGCCCTGCTGGAGCGCGGTGACCAGCATCGACACCTGCTCGGAGTCATTGCGCCTGCGCAGCTGGTCGAAGGCTTCGCGGCGGCTCACCCCCATGTCCATCTGGCGCAGGGTGATGCGGATCTCGTCGGACCAGGGGCCCTCGTACTTCTCCGAGACGCGTTCGAGGGCCTGGCGGAAGCCGAGGCCGGCCGAGACGACGACGGCGAGGACGTCGAGGAAGTCGGGGAGGGTGCGCTCGATGTCGGCGCGGCGGCGGCGGATGGCGGCCTTGATGATGACGTCGGTCCAGAGGAGGCCGAAGAGCAGCAGCAGGATCGCGAGGACGAACTGTCCGCGCAGCAGCATGGAGAGGAAGGCCAGCACGCCCAGGAAGCTGTAGACGGCGCGGCGGGCGGCGTAGCGGTCGACGGTCATGCCGCCGGGGTTGCCCGCCATGTCGAGCCGGACGCGCAGGGCGTCGACCCGCTTGGGGCCCATGGAGCGGAGCACGGCGGGGGCGTAGCGCATGCCGAGCCGGTCGATTCCGGAGCCGACCGCCGTGGTGCGGGTGGCGCCGACCTCCAGCGCCAGGGCGAGGTCCTCGGGGAGTTTCGCGTCGGCGCGGTACATCCGTACGCCGTGGAAGACGCCGTACACGGACAGGCCGAGCAGCGCGGCGAGGAGAAGTCCCATGGTGTCCTCCTTTCTCAGACCTGGATCCGGGAGACCCGGCGGATCAGGAACGCGCCCAGTCCGTAGAGGCCGAAGGCGACGAGGGTGGTGATCTGGCCGACCACCGAGCCGGTCATCTTGTCGAGGGCCCCGGGGGTCATGGAGTTGATCATCAGCAGAAAGCCGAGGCCGAGCAGGGGGACGGCCAGGGCGGTGACCTTGATCTGGGAGAGCGTGGTGGTGACCTCCCGGCGGGTCTCCTTGCGCTCCTCCAGGGACTGGGTGAGGTTGCGCAGCGAGGTGACGACCTGGCCGCCGGCCCGGTTGGCGAGGATGAGGGTGGTGACGAGGACGATCAGCTCGCGGGAGGGCAGCCGCTCGGCGAGCCGGCCGAGCGCCTCGTCCAGGCTCTGTCCGACGGCGAGCTGGTCGGCGACGATGCCGAGTTCCTGGCCGGCGGGGTCGTCGAGTTCCTCGGCGGCCATGGCGAGCGCGGTGCGCAGGGCGAGTCCGGCCTGGGTGGCGTTGGCGAGGACGCGGGTGAACTCGGGGAGCTGGTTGATGAAGGCCTCGGTGCGCTTGTTCCGCTGCCAGTTGAGGAAGGCGTTGGCCCCCCAGAGGCCGGCGACGGCCGCGAGGACTCCGAAGAAGGGGGCGAAGACCGCGCCGACGATGAAGTAGAGGGAGAGCAGCCCGCCGACGACGTAGACGGCGTACTCGCCGGGGGTGAGGTCGAGGCCGGTGACGGCTATCTTCCGTTCGATGCGGCGGCCGAGGCGGGTGGGGCGCAGTCTTCGGTCGACCCCGTCGAAGCGCCGGCGGCGGCCCGCGGGGCCGGTGAGCCCGCCGCTCTGGGTCATCCGGTCGACCAGGGCCTGTCGCTGGGCCCTGCCCGAGGCGTAGGTGTGCGCGCCGATGACACCGAGCACACCGGCGAGCAGTGTGACTCCGGCTGTCAGAAGCGGGAGATTGTCCATGTCGGGCGGGGCCTTTTCGATGGGCTTCGGATGACGGTGGAGGGGCTCGGACGGCCGGTTCGGGCGGCCGGTTCAGACGACCGTCCGGCGCACGGCGAGCTGCTCGTCGGATTCGGCCACGCCGAAGACCGGGGGCAGCGGCTCGTTCTTCATGTAGAGCCGCTCGGCGACCTTGCGCGGGACCGGGTGGTAGACAAACCGGCCGTTCACCCGGCCGTCGGCGGTCATGGGCTCGGCCTGGAAGTGGCAGACGGAGACGATGCGGTACTCGTCGCGGCCCCGGGAGTCGACGACGGCGATCTCGGTGACCCGGCGGGAGCCGTCGGCGTGCCGGGTGAGCTGGACGATGACGTCGACGGCGCTGTTGATCTGGTCCCGGATGGCGATGAAGGGGATCTCGACCTCGGCCATGGAGGCGAGGGTCTGGAGCCGCATCAGCGCGTCCTCGGCGCTGTTGGCGTGGACGGTGGCGAGCGAGCCGTCGTGGCCGGTGGACATGGCCTGGAGCATGTCGAGCGTCTCGCCGCCGCGCACCTCTCCGACGATGATGCGGTCGGGGCGCATGCGCAGGGAGTTGCGGACAAGGTCGCGGATGGTGACCCGGCCCTTGCCCTCGACGTTCGGCGGCCGGCTCTCCAGGGTGATCACATGGGACTGCTGGAGCCGGAGTTCGGCGGAGTCCTCGATGGTGACGATCCGCTCGTTCTCCGGGATCAGTCCGGAGAGGGAGTTGAGCAGGGTGGTCTTGCCGGTGCCGGTCGCGCCGGAGACGATCACATTGAACTTGGCCCGGACCAGCCCCGAGAGCAGCAGGGTCATCTGCTCGTCCAGGGAGCCGATGGCGATCATTTCCTGGAGGGTGAAGGCGCGCGGGAAGCGGCGGATGGTGAGGATGGGCCCGCTCAGGGAGAGCGGCGGGATGATGACATTGACCCGCTCGCCGGAGGGGAGGCGGGCGTCGACCATCGGGTTGGCCTCGTCGACACGGCGGTTGACGGTGGAGACGATGCGCTCGATGGTCTGCATCAGCTGCTCGGCGGAGGAGAAGCGGAGGGGGAGCATCTCCAGCCGGCCGCCGCGCTCCACATAGACCTGTTCGGGGCCGTTGACCATGATCTCGCTGATGGAGGCGTCTTCGAGCAGCGGTTCCAGGATGCCGAGGCCGAGGGCCTCGTCGACGACCCGGCGGATGAGCTGGGAGCGTTCGACGCTGGAGAGGACCGGGCCCTCGCGGCTGATGATGTGGCCGAGCACCCGCTCCAGCCGGGCCCTGCGCTCGGCGGCGGCGAGCGCCGACATCTCGGCGAGGTCGATCTCCTCCAGGAGCTTGGCGCGGTAGACGATGACAAGGCGGTTCTCCTCGCCGTGGCCGTTGACCGGCTCGGGGCTGCTGATGCGCGCCCGCAGGCTCATGTCCTCATCTCCCAGGTGGTGCTAGGTCTGCGCTGGATCTGCCGGGTGGTACGCGGGCTCGGGGCGGGCTCGGGGGCGGGCGGTTCAGTCGCAGGGCATGGTGACTCTTCTCGTCGCCGGGCCGATGTCGAAGACGGGCAGCAGCCGGGGGACGGAGACCACGGCGGTGGCGGTGACCTCGTCGGCCCCGGCGCACTCGGCGCTGATGGAGGCGTCCAGCCAGTCGCTGAGGGCCGCCCGGCCGGCCGCCGCGCCCTTGCCGTCGCCGTCCTTCTGGGACGCGGCGCGGGCGGCGGCGCGGGCGGCGGTGCCCGCCTGCTGGGCGGTGTAGGCGGCCAGGCCGAACTGGACGGCCGCGAGGCCGACCAGCAGCAGCAGGGTGATCACTCCGGCGTACTCGATGGCGGCCTGGCCGCGCTCCGGCTCACGGTCGCGGTCGCGGTCGCGCATGCGTACGGGTACGGGTACGCGGTCACGGCTCATGAGGGGACCTCGTTCACGGCGGCGGCGTCGGCGGCGAAGGTGAAGGGCAGATCGAGCACACCGGGGAAGAGCACGGGCACGGAGAAGGTGATGCTGACCTCGTACAGATCGCCGCCGTTGCCGGGGCAGCCGAAGCGCGCCCCGGCCAGCCAGGCCGCCGGGAGGTCCTCCCGCGCCGCCGCCTCGCAGGCGGCCGGTCCGTCCACCGCGCCCGCCCTGGCCCCCGCGTCCGCCGCGTTGCCCGCCAGGGAGAAGCTGTAGCCGATGAGCGCGGCCTGCCAGAGCAGGGCCAGCGTCGCCAGGATGACGGGGAGGGTGCCGGTGAACTCGACGGCGGCCTGGCCCCGGTCCTCACGCAGCCGGGCGCGGACGAGCCGCGCCCACCCGGGGGCCGCGGCCGGCGCCGGGGCCGTCCGCCCCGCTCGTACGTGAGACCTCATCGCTCCCCGTACCCCCTCACGGTGCTCATCTCGACCGTGCCCGGCGGAGGCCGATCGAACCCCGGTCGCCCCGCAATCTGCCGTGTTTCGGCTCGGTCTGGGGCGCGCGCACCAGCTCCAGTTCGCCCGCGAGCGCCCACAGCGCCTGCTTGACGGCGGACTTCGCCTCCAGATCCTGCATCCGTCCGGCGTCGACCACCGGCTGGAGTTCCTTGTAGCCGGCCGGGACGGCGGTCCTGGCGACCCGGGTGCCGGTGATCTTCTCGATCAGCGGGGGCTGGATCTCGGTGGCCCGGTTGTGGCGGTTGACGACGGCGACGGTCTCCTCCGCCTTGCGGATCTGGAGCCGGTCCCAGAGCCGGACCATGCGCTTGGCGGCGCGGACCGAGACCACGTCCGGAGTGGTCACCAGCAGGGTGGTATCGGCCATTTCCACGGCGGCGGCGTTGGCGCTGTTCATCTGGGTGCCACAGTCCACGACGACGACCTCGTACCGATTGCGCAGCGCGCTGACGATCTGCCGTACGGCGCGGTCGGTGACCTCCTCGCCGCGCTCGCCCTCCCCCGGCGCGAGCAGCAGCCCGAGCCCGGTGTGATGGGCGAAGAGGGCGTCCTGGAGCACCCGGGGCGAGATGTCCTGGATCCCGGCGAGGTCGGCGATCGAGCGGCGGAACTGGACGTCGAGGTAGGAGGCGATGTCGCCGGACTGGAGGTCGAGATCGGCGAGGGCCACCGTGCGGCCCGAGGCCTGGGCGGCCAGGGCCAGCTGGACGGCGGTGACGGTGGTGCCGACGCCGCCCTTGGCCCCGCTGACGGTGACGACGGTGCCGCCGGGGCCGGTGAAGACGTCGGCGCTCTGCCCGAGGTGCCGGCGCACCCCGGTGGACCAGCCGGCCGCCGCCGCCACACGCTGGGCGAGTTCCTCGTACGAGAGGGGGAGGGCGACCAGGCCCCGGGCGCCGGAGTCCATCGCGGCCGAGTAGAGCGCGGGGCCCGCGTCGGCCGTCACCAGGACGACGCCGACGGCGGGGAAGCGCAGCCCGACCTCGCGGATCAGTTCGAGGGCGGGCACCGGTCCGATCCGCTCGTGGACGAGGACGACCTCGGGCAGTTCGTCGAGCGACTCGGCGGCCAGCCTGGCCAGCGTGTCGAGCAGGGTGGTCGAGTCCCCCACCGGGGCGGCGGGTTCGGCGTCGGGGAGCTGGCTCAGCAGGGTGGTGACGGACCGGGCCGCGTCGGCTTCGCCGACGGCCGGAAGGATGCGTGTGGTCATACAGCCCTCACCTGTTCTTGTCTTCGTCGAGGGTGTAGGTGCTGTCGCCGGGGCGCAACGCGGAGCCGCTGCCCCTGGCGAGAAGGGCGAGCCGTACGTTCTCGGCGAAGGACTCGGCGTGGGCCACCCGCTGAGCGTCCTTGGTGCTCAGGGCGAAGGTGATCGGCACCGCCTCGCGCAGGGTGCTGCCGCGGCGGTCGTCGCTCCGGCGGTCGATGGGGGTGAGCCGGCCGACGTCGATGACCCGGGCCCCGGGGACGATCACCCGGGACTGGTCGGCGTCGCGCTCGGTCCTGCCCGCGAAGGTGGCGAAGATATTGACCCGGTCGCCGGGGGTGATCTTGCCCGCGACCCCGGTGGCGGAGTCGATCATGATGGCGATCTCCTGCTCCCCGGACTCCAGTTCGGGCCGGTCGACGATCATGTCGTCCTGGAGCAGCGAGCCCTTTTTGAGCCGGGTGACGGCGATCTTCCCGACGACCTCGGAGAGATTGGTGACGGCGCTCTCCGACAGCCAGCGCCTGGGCATGCTGACCTTCTCGAACTGGCCGGGCCGCAGTTCCGTATAAGGGGCGACCTCGGTCTTCACCCGATAGGCGGGAACCTCGGGTCCGACCTTCGAATTCACATCGTTGATGACTGATATCACGCCGGCGAACGCGCCGAGAGCGCACAGCACCGAGACGATCAGAAGGATGACGCCGCGTCGTTGGCGTGAATTCATGGGCTGGGCAACCTCGTTCGCTGACTTCGCCGGCCTCGCACACTTCGCGGGACCGGCGGACCGAAGCAGACAGGGACTGGCGGAGCGGAGGGGGCGGAGGGGGCGGAGGGAGCGGACGGGGCGAGCGGTGCGGCGGCGGTCCGGGCGACCGCCGTCCCGGGCCGGCTCCGATACCGTCGGCACCCGCTCGACCTGCGGTTACGGAGGGCCCGAAGGGTGCGGTACGAGGGGTTCCGTACGGCCGGGGGCCGGTCGCCGCCACCGGTCACGGGCCGTGGTGGGCGGGGGTTCCGTGCTTGGGGACGCCGGATTCACGGTCCTGGCTCTCGGCCGCCACGAG
This sequence comes from Streptomyces amakusaensis, assembly GCF_039532665.1. NCBI lineage: Bacteria > Bacillati > Actinomycetota > Actinomycetes > Kitasatosporales > Streptomycetaceae > Streptomyces > Streptomyces amakusaensis. Next base: position 277,600 of record NZ_BAAASB010000007.1, read on the forward strand.
CGGCGCGGCGCAGAATCCGCAACGGTCACCGATGAGTTCGATTCCGCACCAGGTGCACACCTCTCTCCGCACGGAGGCCACCAGCTGATAGAGCGTGGAGATGTCGGGGAGGAAGGCCGTGAATTCCAGCAGCTTTCCCGTACCCCACCAGCGCGCGGATTCCGCGGGAAGCTCGGTCTCCTCCACGCCCTGGGACTGCCATGCGGGAACCAGCGTCTTCTCGATCCACTCCGACTGGAGCTGCCCCCTGGCCACCACCAGCCGGGTCGCGAAAGCGGGGCCGCCGAGCTGTCCGGAACCGATCCGGATCACCTCGGGCTCGGGGTTGGCGAGCACTCCGAACTGGGTGCCGGGAACCCAGGACTTGGCGTGCGAGCGCATGCTCACCGGCACCCGGTCGAGCCGGGTCACGGAGTTCAGCAGCGCGCCCGCGTAGATGTAGTGGGAGAGCAGCCGGGCGGCGGAGGCGATGATTCCGGGGCCGAAGTCGCAGATGGACAACTGGCGTAACTGGCGCGCGAGCACGGCGACGCCCAGCGGCGGCAGATCGATTTTGAGGAGGGCGACGCGATTGCTCTCCAGCACGGACCGGACCGTGTACAGCCGGCGCTCATGGGCGGGCGGCAGGGAGGACGGATACAGGGACACCACCGAGCCGTGCTGCTCCAGGAGGAGGGCGACGGCGGATATCGCGGCGTCCAGCGGCCGGTCGTCGGGCGACGGAAGCAGGGCCGCCGCCGGCGTGTGCTGGTCCATCGGCGGCAGCACCAGATCTGCGCTGGTGACAGCTATTGCGGTCGGCACGCTGGTTCCCCGTTCGACTCCGGTCGCCGGTGGTCCCGCGACCGCAGATACGTACTACTCGCTGCTTCTGCACGAGCACTTTATCCGCGACTCCCGAGGCAGAGAACACCTCGCGGAACCCAGAGCCGCAGCCCGTGCACACTCCGCACAGGCCAAAGCTCACCAAAGGATGACGATCCAGTACACCCACAGCGGGGGTGCGCCCGAGGCCGTACGTCCCGGTATGGCCGAAACTCATCGAAGAGCACTCCGGACCAATCGGTGCCACAGGTCTTGACAACCCGATTGGTCTGGACCAGCTTTACGCCATAACGGTGGCCACCGTCTCTTACTTTCTCCCCCCACAACTCCCCCACTGGAGGCAGCAAGTGGACCGCACCACACGTTCGCGGAGATGGATCGGCGGAGCCCTGTCCCTCGCGGTCGGGGCCGGGCTCACCGTCACCGGTATGTCAGGAACCGCGCAGGCGGCCGACATCAATGTCGCCAAGAACGCCGGGTTCGAGTCAGGACTCTCCAGCTGGACGTGTTCCGGCGGCACCGGCACCAATGTCTCCACCCCGGTACGCACCGGCGCATCGGCCCTGAAGGCGACCCCCGCCGGGGCCGACAACGCGAAGTGCTCGCAGATCGTGGCCGTCAAGCCCAACTCCACGTACCAGCTGAGCGCCTGGACCCAGGGCGGCTACGCCTACCTCGGCGCGAGCGGCACCGGCACCACGGACGTCTCGACCTGGACCCAGGGCAGCTCCGCCTGGGGCAAGCTCTCCACCAGCTTCCGCACCGGCCCGAGCACCACGTCCGTCACCGTCTACACCCACGGCTGGTACGGCACTCCCGCCTACCACGTCGACGACGTCAGCGTCTTCGGCCCCGACGGCGGCGGCGGCCAGGACCCCGACCCGGTCGTGCCCACCACGCCCACCGGTCTCGCGGTCGGCACCGTGACCTCCTCGACCGTCGCCCTCAACTGGGGCGCGGTGTCCGGGGCCACGAGCTACCACGTCTACCGCGACGGTGTGAAGGTCCAGACCTCGGCCGGCACCTCGGCCACGGTGAGCGGGCTGACCGCGAACACCTCGTACCAGTTCCAGGTCACCGCCGCCAACAGCGCCGGCGAGTCCGCGAAGTCCACCGCGGTCACCGGCCGCACCGGCGAGGGCCCGGTCATCCCGGACCCGGTCGTGCCCAAGCACGCGATCACCGGCTACTGGCAGAACTTCAACAACGGCGCGACCGTCCAGAAGCTCCGCGACGTGCAGTCGGCCTACGACATCATCGCGGTCGCCTTCGCCGACTCCACCGCCACCCCCGGTGAGCTGACCTTCAACCTGAGCCCGGCGCTCGGCTACGCCAACGTCGCCGAGTTCAAGGCGGACATCGCCGCCAAGCGGGCCGCCGGCAAGTCGGTCATCATCTCCGTCGGCGGCGAGATCGGCAATGTGACGGTCAACAGCGACGCGTCCGCCACCCTCTTCGCCAACAGCGCCTACGCGCTGATGCAGGAGTACGGCTTCAACGGTCTGGACGTGGACCTGGAGCACGGCATCAACTCCACCTACATGACGAAGGCGCTGCGCCAGCTCTCCGCCAAGGCGGGCCCGAAGATGGTCCTGACGATGGCCCCGCAGACCATCGACATGCAGTCCACCTCGACCGAGTACTTCAAGCTGGCGCTGAACGTGAAGGACATCCTCACGGTCGTCAACATGCAGAACTACAACAGCGGCGCGATGCTCGGCTGCGACGGCAAGGTCTACTCGACCGGCTCGGTCGACTTCCTCACCGCGCTCGCCTGCATCCAGCTGGAGAACGGTCTCGACCCGTCCCAGGTCGGCCTCGGAGTCCCCGCCTCCACGCGGGGCGCGGGCAGCGGCTACGTCAGCCCGGCCATCGTGAACGCCGCGATGGACTGCCTGACCAAGGGCACCAACTGCGGGACCTTCAAGCCCGCCAAGACCTACCCGACGCTGCGCGGCGCGATGACCTGGTCCACCAACTGGGACGCCACCGCCGGCAACGCCTGGTCGAACTCGGTGGGGGCGCACATCAAGACCCTGCCGTAGCGGAAGCCGGCCACCCGGCCGGCCCCGCGAACCGGCGGCCCCGCCGCCGTGAAACCTGTCGTACGCACCACCTACCCCCACGCCAGGTCGTACGACGCAGCCAGCAGCGCCCCCGCTTCCGCGGAGGCGCTGCTGTGCGTGGCGGGTCCGTTCCCGGTGTGCGCGCGGGCCCGATCCGGCGTACGCGCGGGCCCGGTCCGGCGTACGCGTCCGAACTCCGCCTCTTGACCTGGCCATGTCAGGGCCGCACGATGTGTCACCGCACCACGCGTCCGATCCGTACGCCTGTTCCACCCCCCAGTCCACACCCGGGAGACAGCATGCGACTACGCATCCGCGGCAGCGGCCGGAAGGCCGCGACCCTGAGCGCCCTGCTGGCGCTCGCGGTGGCGGCGCCCTTCACCGCGAGCGCGGCACCGCCGGACCCCAAGGCCCCGGCCGTCGCCGCCGACGAGCGGACCCGCCAGTACCAGATCAAGGGCGAGGCGACCGTCGCCTCCCGGACCGCCATCGCCTCCCTCGGCGTCACGGTCGACGAGGCCGATCCGCACTCCACCGTCATCAGCGCCAGCGCGTCCCAGGTCAAGCGGCTGCGCGCGCTCGGGCACCGGCTGATCGAGCTGCCGGGCCCGCCGGCCCGTACCGGCGGCGGTCCCGTCGAGGCCTTCGACTTCCCGCCGGCGGACTCGCGGTACCACAACTACACCGAGATGAACACGGTGATCGACCAGCGGATCGCCGCGTACCCGAACATCATGAGCAAGCGGGTCATCGGCAAGAGCCATCAGGGCCGGGACATCATCGCGGTCAAGATCAGCGACAATGTGGCCGCCGACGAGAACGAGCCCGAGGTCCTCTTCACCCACCATCAGCACGCCCGTGAGCATCTGACGGTGGAGATGGCCCTCTACCTCATCCGTGAGCTGGGCGAGGACTACGGCACGGACTCCCGGATCACCAGCGCCGTGAACAGCCGGGAGATCTGGATCATCCCGGACGTCAACCCGGACGGCGGCGAGTACGACATCGCCACCGGCAGCTACCGCAGCTGGCGCAAGAACCGCCAGCCCAACACGGGCTCGACGGCGGTCGGCACCGACCTCAACCGCAACTGGAACTACCGCTGGGGCTGCTGCGGCGGCTCCTCGGGCTCCTTCGGCTCGGACACCTACCGGGGCCGGGCGGCCGAGTCCGCGCCCGAGGTGAAGGTCGTCGCCGACTTCGTACGGAGCCGGATCGTCGGCGGTCAGCAGCAGATCAGGACCGGCATCGACTTCCACACCTACAGCGAGCTGGTGCTCTGGCCCTTCGGCTACACCACCGCCGACACCGCTCCGGGCATGACCCAGGACGACCGGAACGCCTTCGCGGCGGTCGGCCAGAAGATGGCGGCCAGCAATGGCTACACCCCGGAGCAGGCGAGCGATCTCTACATCACCGACGGCTCGATCGACGACTGGCTGTGGGGGAATCAGCGGATCTTCGGCTACACCTTCGAGATGTATCCGGGCAGCTTCGGCGGCGGGGGCTTCTATCCGCCCGACGAGGTGATCGAGCGGGAGACCAGCCGCAACCGGGACGCGGTGCTCCAGCTGCTGGAGAACTCGGACTGCATGTACCGCTCCATCGGCAAGGAACAGCAGTACTGCGCCTGACGCGGACCGTGCACAGGCAGATGGGCCGCCCGGGGCGCACAACCCCCGGGCGGCCCTTCGGCCGTCGGCGCCGGACCGCCGGGTCAGACCACCAGGCTCAGCGCGGCCGCCACCGCGAAGCCCGCGACGGACAGCACCGACTCCAGCACCGTCCAGGTCTTCAGCGTGTCCCGCTCGGAGATGCCGAAGTACTTGGCGACGATCCAGAACCCGCCGTCGTTGACGTGCGAGGCGAAGATCGAGCCCGCCGAGATGGCCATGATGACCAGCGCGAGGAAGGGCTGCGAGTGGTCCGCGTTCTCCACCAGCGGCAGCACGATGCCGGCCGTGGTGACGATCGCGACCGTCGCCGAGCCCTGGGCGACCCGCAGCACCAGCGAGATCAGATAGGCCAGCACGATGATGGGCAGGCCGACGTCCTCGAAGGTGTCGGAGAGCGCCTGGGCCACCCCGCTCGCCTTGAGGACCGCGCCGAAGACGCCGCCCGCGCCGACCACCAGCAGGATGTTGCCGACCGGCTTCAGCGAGGAGGTCGAGACCCGCTCCAGCGAGGTCCGCGACCAGCCGCGCCGGATGCCCAGCAGGTAGTACGCCAGGATCAGGGCGATCGTCAGCGCCACGAACGGGTTGCCGAAGAACTCCACCACCGAGCGGAGGGTGGAGGGGTCGAGCGCGATGGAGGAGAAGGTCGCCGCGAGGATCAGCGTCAGCGGCGTACCGATGATGAACAGCACCGTGGAGAGCGCCACCGGCGACTCCGCGGCCCCGGGGCCGCGCTCGGCGTCGACCGAGGCCTTGGCCTCCTCGGCCGCCTCCAGCATGTCCTGGGGGACCTCGACGAAGACGCGCCTGCCGATCCAGTCGGAGTAGACCCAGGCGGCGACGACGGCGGGCAGTCCGACCACGACGCCCATCACGATGACCCAGCCGAGCGAGACGTCGAGCAGCCCCGCGGCGGCGACCGGGCCGGGGTGCGGCGGCAGGAAGGCGTGCGTCATCGACAGACCCGCCAGCAGCGGCATCGCGTAGAGGATGACGGACTTGCCGGAGCGCTTGGCCGCCGCGTACACCAGCGGCGCGAGAACGAAGATTCCGACGTCGAAGAAGACCGGTATACCGAAGATCACTCCGGTGACGCCCATGGCGAGCGGGGCGCGCTTCTCGCCGAAGACCCCGAGCAGACGGTTGCTCAGCACCTCGGCTCCGCCGGAGACTTCGAGGATCGCGCCGAGCATGGTGCCCAGACCGATGATGATGGCGACATGGCCGAGGATGCCGCCCATGCCCGTCTCGATGACCGACTCGGCCGCCGAGCGCTGCACGGTGCCGAAGAGTTCGGTGACGGAGAGGCCGGCCGCGAGGCCGACGGCTATGGAGACGGCGAGCAGCGCGACGAACGGCTGGAGCCGGATCTTGATGATCAGTACGAGCAGGAGGGCGATCCCGAGGGCGGCGACGGTCAGCAGACCGGCCGTTCCATCGATGAGAAGAAGCAGTCCTCCGGTGTGCGGCGGTGCACCGGGCGGGGCATCGGCGGCAAGAAGCATGGTTCAACCCTTGGTCGGTGGAGGGTTTTTGGGTATGGCGGAGCACGGCACGGCGCTCCCGGGAGGGGGCGCCGTGCCGTGCGCGCACATCGATGTGCCAGGTGGTGCTGGGGTGCTGCGTGCTGCGTGTTACGGAGTGGGTCCGGCCGGAGGCCGGAGCCCGGCTCTAGCCGAGGACGGCGAGCGCGTCGATCTCGATGAGCAGCCCGGCGGGCAGGCCGACGTAGACCGTCGTACGGGCGGAGGCGGGGGCCTTGAGGCCCTGCTCCTCGAAGTACGCGTTGTAGATCTCGTTCATCTCGGCGAAGTGGTCGACGTCGGTGAGGTAGACGCGCGTCATGATCACGTCGTCCCAGCTCGCGCCGCCCTCCTCCAGGATCGCCTTGACGTTGGCGAAGGTCTGGAGGGTCTGCTCGCGCAGGGTCGGGCCCGCCGGGGTCGGGGGCTGGCCCTCGACGGCCGGGAGGAAGCCGACCTGACCGGCGACCTGGAGGATGTTGCCCTTCTTCACGCCGTGCGAGAACTTGGCGGGCGGGGCGGTGTGGGTGGAGGGCGTGATCGCGGTCTTCTCGGTCATGGTGCGTCCTTAGCGTCTGTTCAGTGAGGGCTGTTCAGTGAAGGCTGGTCGGGGCGGGCTCAGTGCGGGGTGCCGGAGCCCGAGTACTCCCGGCTGATGGCGTCGGCGGTGCGCCGCACCAGCGGGAGGAGGGTGAGGAGTTCCTCGGCGGTGACGACCACATTCGGCGCGGAGACCGACATCGCCGCGACGACCCGGCCGGCCGCGCCCCGGATGGGTGCGCCGATGCAGTTGATGGACTCCTCGTGGCCGCCGAGGTCGGTGGCCCATCCCTGCTCGCGGACGGCGGCGAGTTCCTTGAGGAACGCGGCGGCGTTCGGCGTCGAACGGGATGTGTACATGGGGTAGTCGAGCTTGTCGGCGATGGCGCGCCGCTCGTGCTCGGGCAGATCGCCGAGGAGGAGCTTGGCGACGGCGGCGACGGTGATCGCGACGGGCTTGCCGATGCGGGAGTACATCCGTACCGGGTAGCGGCTCTCGACCTTGTCGATGTAGAGGACTTCGCTCTCCTCGTACACGGCGAGGTGGACGGTGTGTCCGATCTGCTCGTTGAGGGTGACGAGATGGGGGTGGGCGACGTCGCGCACATCGAGGTTCTCGACGGCCTCCTGGGCGAGGGCGAAGAGCCGGGCCCCCAGGCGGTAGCGCTGGTCCTGCTGGCGGTAGACGAGACCGTGGTCGTGGAGCGTACGCAGCAGTCTCAGCGCGGTGGACTTGTGGACGCCGAGGCGGTCGGCGACCTGTCCGAGATCGGCGGGTCCCTGGGCGAGCAGCGGCAGGATGCTCAGGGCGCGGTCGACGGTCTGGCTCATGGGGTACGTACCTCCTCATCCTCGGCCGAGGTCCAGCCGGGGCCGAGACGAAGTGTCTTCCAGGTCTCGTCGTCGAGTGCGACGAGCCGGTCGGCGTGGTCGGCGCCGGGGGGTGCGGTGAGGTCGCCGGGGACGGTGAGGGTCGCGGCGGCCCAGAGGTGTCCGTGGCGGAGGAGGGCCTTCGGGGCGAGGCCGCGGAGCCGGGCGGAGAGATAGCCGGCGGCGAAGGCGTCGCCCGCCCCGACGGGGGCGACGACGTCGACGGCGGGGGCGGGGGCGAAGGTGACCGTGTCCCCGGCGTCCGGACCGGCCCCGGCGGGGCGCTCGAACATGGTCGCGCCCCGCGCGCCCTGCTTGACGACCAGGACGGCGGGTTCGGGGAGGGCGGCGCGGACCGCCTCGGGGCCGGCCAGGCCCCAGGCGGTCTCGGCCTCGTCGTCGCCGACGAAGACGAGGTCGGCCCCCCGGGCCAGCTCCAGCAGGACCCGGGGACCGGAGTCCGCGCGCCAGAGGCCGGGGCGGTGGTTGACGTCGAAGGAGATCAGCGGGCGGCCGGCGCGGGGGGCGGTGAGGGCGCGCATCAGGGCCAGGCAGTCCTCGGAGAGGGCCGCGGTGATGCCGGAGACATGGAGCACCCGGGTGGCGTCGAGGCTCTCGGGCGGGACGGTCTCGGGGGACATCGCCGAGGCGGCCGAGCCGCGCCGGTAGTAGACGACCTCATGGGCGTCGGTGGAGCGGTCGGTGGCGGTGCGGAAGTAGATCCCGGTGGGGCGGCGGGGGTCGCGGCCGACCGTGGAGGTGTCCACTCCGTACGCCCCGATCGCCCGGATCAGATGGTCGCCGAAGCCGTCCGAGCCGACCCTGCTGACCCAGCGCACCCGGTGTCCGGCGGCGGCGAGCGCGCACGCGGCGTTGGACTCGGCCCCGCCTATGGCGCGGGCGAAGGAGGGGACGTCGGCGAGGCGTCCGGGCTGTGAGGGAAGGAACGTGACCATGGACTCGCCGAGGCAGATGACGTCGGCGACATCCACGGCTCCGGTTCCGGTCAGGCTGCTCACCCTGGGGCTCCTCGCGGGGTCTGGGGCGGTCGGATCCATTGACCCGACGCTGCGCCGGATGTTAGACACCATTGAGCGATATACGCAATGAGTGTTGCACATGATGCAACGACGAGGGAGGACCCATGTCCGCCGACCAGCTCGGCCCGCTCCGCCGGGAACGTGTCGACCACCGGTTCAAGGCGCTGCCCCCGGACGCCGAGGGCCTGACCGTCGGCGAGCTGGCGGCCGAGCGGCGCAATCTCTTCACCGGCGGCTTCACCACCCCCGTCCTCGCGCTCTCCGCCGAATCGGTCGAGCACAACCTCGCGCTGCTCCAGACCTACTCCGAGCGCCACGGACTGGTCTTCGCCCCGCACGGCAAGACCTCGATGTCCCCGCAGCTCTTCGCCCGCCAGCTGGAGCGCGGCGCCTGGGGCATCACCGCCGCCGTCCCGCACCACGCCCGCGTCTACCGTGCCCACGGCATCGACCGGATCTTCCTCGCCAACGAGGTCGTCGACGCCGCCGCCCTGCGCTGGATCGCCGGCGAGCTGGCCGACCCCGGCTTCCGGCTCATCTGCTACGCCGACTCCCTGCGCGGCGTCGAGCTGATGAACGAGGCCCTCACCGAGGCCGGCGCGCCCCGCCCGCTCGATGTGGTCGTGGAGCTGGGCGCGGGCGAGGGAGCCCGCACCGGGGCCCGTACCGAGGCCGAGTGCGCGGCCGTCGCCGACGCCATCGCCGCCGCCCCGGCGCTGCGGCTCGTCGGGGTCGCCGGATACGAGGGCGAGGTGCCGAACGCCGACGACGACAGCGTCCGCGCCTGGCTGCGCCGGATGATCGCGCTGGCCGCCGACTTCGACCGGGACGGCCGCTTCAAGGACACCGACGAGATCGTCGTCAGCGCGGGCGGCAGCGCCTGGTTCGACGCGGTCGCCGATGTCTTCGCCGAGGTCCCGGAGCTCTCGCTGCCGGTGCTGAAGATGCTGCGCTCGGGCGCGTACATCTCCCACGACGACGGCCACTACCGCCATCTCACCCCCTTCAACCGCGTACCGGACGAGGGAGCGCTCCAGCCCGCCTTCCGGCTGTGGGCCCAGGTCGTCTCGCGCCCCACCCCCGCGCAGGCCTTCCTCAACGCGGGCAAGCGGGACGCCGCGTACGACCTCGACCTCCCCGAGGCGCAGGCCGTGCGCGACGCCCGCACCGGCGAGATCCGCCCCGCCGACGGCATCACCGTGAGCGGTCTCTCCGACCAGCACGGCTGGGTCCAGACCACCCCCGAAGCGGATCTGGAGGTCGGCGACTGGCTCGGCATGGGGCTCTCGCACCCCTGCACCTCCTTCGACAAGTGGCAGCTGATTCCGCTGGTCGAGGCCGACGGCACGGTCAGCGACTACATCCGCACGTTCTTTTAGACGGCCCCTCAGGCAGAAGGAAGCGGAGCTATGGATCTCGTCATCCGTGACACCCGTGTCATCGACGGCGGCGGCGGCCCCTCCTACCGCGCCGACGTCGGCATACGCGACGGGCGCATCGCCGCCATCCGCCGCGAGGGCCGTCCGGCGCTCTCCGGCACACGCACCCTCGACGCCGCGGGGCTCGCCCTCTCCCCCGGCTTCATCGACATGCACGCGCACAGCGATCTCGCCCTGCTGCGCGACCCCTCGCACGAGGCGAAGGCGGCGCAGGGGGTGACCCTCGAAGTCCTCGGCCAGGACGGACTCTCGTACGCCCCGGTGGACGTGCGCACGCTCGACGGCGTGCGCCGGGCCATCAACGGCTGGAACGGCGGCGGGCCCGGCGACGACTCCGTGGACTTCGACTGGCGCACCGTCGGGGAGTATCTGGACCGGCTCGACCGGGGCATCGCCGTCAACGCGGCGTATCTGATCCCCCAGGGCACGGTCCGGATGCAGGTCGTCGGCTGGGACGACCGGCCCGCCACCGACGCCGAGCTGGCGCGGATGTGCGAGCTGGTCGCCGAGGGGCTGGAGCAGGGCGCGGTCGGCATGTCCTCCGGGCTGACCTACACCCCGGGCATGTACGCCAAGGACGCCGAGCTGACCGAGCTGTGCCGGGTGGTCGCCTCCTACGGCGGCTACTACTGCCCGCACCACCGCTCCTACGGCGCGGGAGCGCTCCAGGCGTACGAGGAGATGGTCGCCCTCACCCGCGAGGCGGGCTGCTCGCTCCACCTCGCCCACGCCACCATGAACTTCGGCGTCAACAAGGGCCGGGCGGGCGATCTGCTGGAGCTGCTCGACACCGCGCTGGCGGACGGCGCGGACATCTCGCTGGACACCTACCCCTACACCCCGGGCTCCACCACCCTGGTCGCGGTGCTCCCGAGCTGGGCCGCCGAGGGCGGTCCCGAGGCGCTGCTGGGACGGCTCGGGGACGACGCGACGGCCGAGCGGATCCGCCACCATCTGGAGGAGATCGGCTCGGACGGCTGCCACGGGGTGCCGATGGAGTGGGAGACCATCGAGATCTCCGGGGTCTCCGACCCGGCGCTCGCCGCCTATGTCGGCAAGACCGTCGAGCAGTCGGCGCGCGAGCGGGGCGAGGCCCCCTGGGTGACCGCCCGGCGGCTGCTGATCGAGGACAAGCTCGGCTCCACGATCCTCCAGCACGTCGGCCACGAGGAGAACGTCCGCGCCATCATGCGCCACCGGGTCCACACCGGCGGCAGCGACGGCATCCTCCAGGGCGCGAAGCCGCACCCGCGCGCCTACGGCACCTTCCCGCACTATCTCGGCCGGTACGCGCGTGAGCTGGGGATCCTCTCCCTGGAGGAGACGGTCGCCCATCTCACCTCGCGTCCGGCGGCCCGGCTGCGGCTGCCGGACCGGGGTCTGGTCCAGGAGGGCTACCGGGCCGACCTGGTCCTCTTCGACCCCGAGACGGTCGCGGCGGGCTCGACCTTCGAGTCCCCGCGCACCCTGCCGTCCGGCATTCCGCATGTGCTGATCGACGGGAAGTTCGTCATCGAGGACGGCGTACGGACGGATGTCCTGGCGGGCCGCTCCGTCCGCCGCACGCCCCGCGACTGACCCGTTCGGGCCGTTCGGGCCGTTCGGGCCCGTTCGGACCGCGAGCCTCAGGCGGGGAGCCCCGGCACGATCTTGCCGACCACATCGGTGACGGGCTGGAGCGCCCCGCCCGGCGGGGGCTTGAGGAGATTGCGGTCGACCTCGCCGGCCGACTTCTTGACGGGGTGCGGGGCGGCGGTGGCGGACTGGGCCGCGCCCGCGGCCGAAACAGCGAGGAAAAGGGCGGCGAAAGCGACAGTGGCTGTTCTCTTGTGACAGATCATGCGCTGTGCAACGCGCGGAGGGGCGACGAGTCACGTTCCGGCCCGTATGGCACTTCCGACACCTGTGCCACTACGGCATGCGCGGCCACTTTCGCGATGATCCGTTACCGCCCAGCGGCTCCGGCGTTGAAGGGGCGTGACGGTCGCAAGCCCTGTGGCCGATGTCCCGAAAATCGCAAGGAGAAACTGATGTCGCGTTTCGCCAAGGCCGCTGCTGTCGTCGCCGGCTCGGGCGCCCTCCTGGTCGGCGGCGCCGGTATGGCCATCGCCGACGCCGGAGCGCACGGCGCCGCCACCCACTCCCCGGGTGTGCTGTCGGGCAACCTCGTCCAGGTCCCCGTCAACATCCCGGTCAACCTCTGCGGCAACACCGTGAACATCATCGCGCTGCTGAACCCGGCGTTCGGCAACACCTGCGTGAACGCCTCCGAGGGCGGCGCGTACTAGTCCCACCCGGAAACACCCCGCGTCACCCCGTATTACCCCGTATTACCCCGAGCACTGTGGCCTCCTCCTTCGGACGAAGGAGGAGGCCACAGTCCTGTCCTGACGGGGTTCAGACGTAGCGGTAGAGGCGGGAGTGGTCCAGCAGCCGCGAGGGCGGTTCGTCCCAGGGCGGCATCGGGTCGTCCAGCGCGAAGACCCGCCCGGCCTGCGGATCCGGGGCGGCGACCCGGGCACGGGGCTGATAGCCGGCCCCGGGGCGGGCCCGCTGCCAGCGGTCCCACAGCAGGTCGATGAAGGCGTGGTGCAGCCAGAAGACCGGGTCGTTGGGAGAGGTCGCGCCCAGCATGAGACCGCCCACCCAGCGATGGACCCGGTTGTGGTTGCGCCAGCGCGCGGAGTCCCCGGTGCTCCAGCCCTCGACGGCGTTGCGGAAGCCGGAGGTCGCGGTGGAGTCCCAGGGGGCCGCGTCGTAGTGGGGCTCGGCGAGCGCGCCCGCCACCTCCTCGGCGGTGGGCAGGGCGAGCGGCGCGGAGGGCCGGCCGAGATTGCGGGTGAGGTACTTGCCGTCGGTGATCCGCGAATCGATCCGCCAGTTCCCGGCGGAGTACGCGAAGGGGCCGGTCATCACCTGCCGGTCGCCCGTCCGGCCGGTGCCGCCGAGGAAGTCGTCCGCCCAGAGCGAGGAATCGGGCGTACGGTCCACCGTCCAGTCCCAGTAGGGGATGGTCACCGAGGGGTCGACCCGCTGGAGCGCGCTCTCGAACTCCAGCAGATAGCGCCGGTGCCAGGGGAAGAACGACGGCGTCATATGGGCCGCCCTGGGCCGGCTGTCGCCGTCGGGCACATAGAAGTCGTCGTGCATCCTGACGAACTCGTCGTAGACCCCCGAACGCTTCAGCTCCAGCAGCGCGTCGATCAGCCGCCGCTTCTCGGCGGGGGTCAGATTCCGCTGATTCTTACGGGTGTGCACCGGTGCCGCTCCTGTCCTCAGAGTCCCGTCGCGGCGGCGGCCAGCCGGGCGGTCCCCAGCTCGTCGACCGCGGCACGGGCCGCCTCGCGCAGCGTCGGGAACGACTCGTAGTGGTTGACATGGCTGAGATAGCTGCCGTCGGCCCGCCGCATGACATGCAGCGGCCGGCCGTCGATCCGGACCTCGACGCCCGGCGCTCCGCCCGGCGTCCCGCCCACCGCGCCCGCCGGGACCATCACGGTCGCGGTGCCCTGGATGTGCCGCCCCCGGTACAGCTCCGCGAACCGCTCCAGATCGCGCCCCGGGCCCGGGGCGCGCCGCTGGGAGCCCGCCGGGTCGCGGGCGACGAGCAGGGGCGCGAGCGCACCGGCCGCGCCGGCGACCACGCCGACGGTGAAGACCGTCCGCAGGGCGGCGCGTCGGGACAGCGGGCGGTTGAGGATACGCATGGTCGGTCCGTCCTGTTCGACCTCGCCGTCCGGTCGGGGACGGCCGTGCACCGCCCTGTCAACGAGACGACGGCGAAAGGGTTCCTCTTCCGGGTGGCACGCACCCGGACGGCGGTCACCGAAACGCGTGCCCGCCGTCCGGGGGAAGGTCGCGCGAAGGGGGCAATCCCCGGCCGCCGGGCCGTGTCGGCCGGGGACGCCGCCGGGCGGTGGGCCAGCATGGCCGCCCCGCCCTCAGGAGGTCATGACCGTGGAAGCCCCGCTCAGCACCGGCGAGGCCGATCTCGCCGACCCGTCGTTCTGGCGGCTGCCGCGCTCCCGCCGGCTGGCCTCCTTCGCCCTGCTGCGCACCCTGGAGACCCCCGTCCGCTTCGGTGCGGGCCCCGGGTTCTGGGCGCTGGTGAAGCACGCCGACGTACGGGCCGCGAGCCGCGCCCCCCAGCACTTCGCCAGCGCGCCGGGGGTCACCACGCCCGAGCCGGCGGCCTGGGCCAAGGCCGTCTTCGGCAACTCGATGGTCAACATGGACGGCCCCGAGCACGCGGCGCTGCGCGGGATCGTCTCCCGGGCCTTCACCCCCCGGCTGCTGGCCGCCGCCGAGGAGAACGTACGGGAGACCGCCCGGCGGGTGACGGAGGAGATGGTGCGCGACCAGCCCGGGGACTTCGTCACCTCGGTCGCCTCCCGGATGCCGTTCGAGGTCATCTGCGACCTGATGGGCGTGGACGGCCGGTACCGGGGCGAGATCGCCCGGCAGATCGACGAGGCGTCCCGGAACGTGGGCGTGGGCCGCCGCCGGATCCGGGTGCCCGGGCGCGGGCTGCGGGCGCTCGCCCGGCTGAATCTGACGATGGCGAGGCTGGCGCGGGAGCGCCGCCGCCGGCCCGCCGACGATCTGATCACGGCGCTGGTCACCGCCGATGTCGACGGCGCGGCGCTCTCCTCCCGCCAGCTCGGCGCGTTCTTCTCGCTGCTGCTGGTCGCCGGGGTGGAGACCACCCGCAACGCCGTCACGCACGGACTGGCGCTGCTCTCGGCCCACCCGGAGCAGCGGGCCCTGCTGGCGGGGGACTTCGGGCGGTACGCGGACGGCGCGGTGGACGAGATCGTGCGGCACTCGACACCGATCATCCAGTTCCGCCGTACGGTCGTCGCCGAGTGCGAGCTGGGCGGGCGGGTGTTCGTCCCGGGCGAGAAGGCCGTGCTCTTCTACGCCTCGGCCAATCGCGACGAGGCCGTGTTCGACGACCCCGACGCGTTCGACATCACCCGGGATCCCAATCCGCATCTGGGGTACGGGGGCGGCGGCCCGCACTACTGCCTGGGGGCGCATCTGGCGCGGCAGGAGATGAAGGCGCTCTTCGGCGAGCTGCTCGCCCGGGCGGACGGTCCGCGCGCGGCGGGGGCGATGGAGCTGATCGACTCCAGTTTCGACAACCGGGTCCGCTCGCTGCCCGTCGTCTTCGGCCCGGCCGGCGCTCCGGCCGCGACGGCGGCCGTGGTTCCCGGTTAGCCGCGCAGCCGGCTCACCGGGAGGAGGGCGTGCGCGGCGGACAGCAGGGTGTCCTCGTCGCCGACGTAGGACTGGAGGAGTTCCTCGGTGAGGGGCTCGCCCGGGGTCGCCTCGGGCCAGGGGCGGGTGCTGATGAGCAGATGGGCGTGGCCGCGCGACTCGGCGGCGGCGAGCCACTCGACGGGGGCCGGGCACTGGGCGCTCAGTCCGGGCATGTTGAGGACCGCGCGACCGCCCTGGACCAGCAGTCTGATCGGCGAATTGTAGGAGGCCGGGGTGGCGTCGGTCAGTGTGCCGTCGACCGCGAGGCCGCCCTGCCGGATCAGCCCCTCCAGGGCGGTGACACCCGCCTCGGGCCCGCCGTCGCCGTCGCCGAGGGAGTAGACGAGCAGATACGGCATGTCGTGTCCGGCGTCGGGGTCGCCGGTCCAGGCCAGCATCGACACTGTGCCCAAGTGGCCGCGCTGGACAGTGTTCTTGGCAGAGTTCGCGAGGGTCATGGCTCGGCACCCTAGTGCCCGGTCAGGTCCGGCGGCCCCCTCCGTTCACCTGGATGGGGGAAAGCGGAGCTGCCAGGCGAGGGACCGGTCTCCGAGGACCGTGTGAAGACGTACGATCCGTGCCCGCTCCGGCACTTCGAAGACCAGCCAGCCCTTTCTCTGTTCGCCCACCGAGAGGGTGTTCCAGCGCAGCGGGGCCCCGGTGGTGAGGGTTCCGGTGGTGACCGGGCGGTGGCGTTCGCCCGTGTCGTCGACCACCCAGGCGCGGGCTCCGGCCACCTCGTGGGGCTTGCCGCCGAAGTTGAGCAGGGTGACCGCGAAGCCGACCCACCGGGAGCCGCTCGCCGGGCGGTCGGCGGCGCGGACGCCGACGGCGGGGTCGACCTGGCCGACGACCGAGACCCGCAGATGGGTCCCCGACCCCCGGCCGCCGAGGTCGGCGGAGTCCCCGACCCAAGCCGCCGCGGGCTTCGCGGCGGCGCGGGCCGGCTTCTCGTCGGAGGCGGCGGCCGGGACGGCCGGGGCGGCCCGCGCGCGCGGCGGGGGGTCGGTGAGGGCGTCGACGGGGTTCTGGCAGGCGGTGAGGCTCATCGCGAGCGCCGACAGCAGCAGCACCCGGGCAATGTGGCGCATCGGTCCCCTTCAGCAGGCCGTTTTCCGTATCATCACCGCCTTTCGCCGGGAAGGGCCGCTGCGGGGCACGTGTCGCGTCCGGTGTCGCCCGGAGGGGCCCCGGGGATGCCGGGGAGCGCGGCCCGGGGGCAGCCCGGGGGCGTACCCGCCCGGTGGCCGGGGTCCGGGGCCGCGCGGGGGTGGAGTACGGCCGCTCACGGCCCCGAGGACCGAAAAACCGTTCCCTCACTACTTCCCCGTGCGGGGCGTGCGGTGACCTCGCCCCGGGTGCGGGCGTTGGCCGACGTATGGCGAGAACTCCCGAAGCCGGCCGCTGGGAACGGGTGCGGCCGCTCACGGCCCCGAGGACCGATCCGTACGTCCGGCCGCCGGGGGCGGACGAGAACCCGATCTACGACCGGCTGGCACGGGAGTGGAGCACGGCGGGGCGCACCCTGCCGGGGGCGGACGACGGGGAGTGGGGCCTGCTGACCCGCTTCCCGCAGCTGCCGGGGTTCCCCGAGTTCCCCGGCGGCGGCGTGCACGCGGGCTGAGGGAGCGTCAGCGCTCCCGTACGGAGTGGGGCGCGGCGGCCGGCTCGGCGGGCCGGGGCAGCCGGACGTCGGCCCGGTCGCGGAGCCTGCGGCGCGCCCCGGCGACGAGCCGGTGGGCGGTGAAGGTCGCGCCGTGCACGAAGCGCATGGACGGGCCGAAGGAGGGCGCGGCGAGCAGCCCCGCGAAGAACAGCCCCGGGCAGGAGGACTCGAAGCCGGCGCTCAGCTCGGGGGCACGGCCGCCGCCGACCGTGGCGACGGCCCGCCGCAGCGAACTGTCGAGCAGCCGCAGCCGGTCGAGGTCCGGGGTGAAGCCGGTCGCGGCCAGCACATGGTCGCTCTCGACGACCACCGTCTCCCCGTCGGGCGCGCCCAGGGTCAGCAGGACCCTTTCGCCGTGCGCCGCCGCGCTCCGCAGCCCGTGCCCCAGCAGGGCGGGCACCCGGCGCTCGTAGCGCTCGCGCAGCCACCACGCGCCCGCCGGGCCGAGTGCGGTGCGGGCGATGTGCTCCCTGGTGGACGCGGGGAGTTTGCGTACCGCCCACGGGGTCTCGGACCAGACCCAGCTGGTCCAGCCGGTGCCCAGACCGCTGTGCGGGGTGCGCAGCGAGCGCAGCATCCCGCGCTGGAGGGGCTCGGGCGGGGTGTTCCAGTTCAGCCGGGCCCTGCGGGCGACCAGCCGGGGCCGCGCGCCCTGTTCGGCGAGGAGGGTCGCGGTCTCCAGCGCGGCCTGGCCCGCGCCGAGGACGGTGACGTCCTGGCCCCGGAAGCCGCTGAGGTCGCGGTGGCCGCTGCTGTGCGAGACCTGGTGGGCGGGGAGGGCGGCGAGCTGCTCGGGGAGCTGGACGAAGGGCATCACACCGACGGCCAGGACGACGGTCCTGGCGCGCACCCGCTCGCCGTCGGCGGTCTCCACCCGGAAGCCGTCCCCGGCGGGGGCGACGAGGGTGACGGTCCGCTCGTCGACGGCGGGCACCGCGTGTTCGGCGAACCACATGCCGTACTCGGTGAACGCGGCGATGGGCAGCGGGGTGCCGTGCACGGCGTCAAAGCCGTGCTCCTCGCTGAAGTGGCGCAGCGTGTGCGCGGCCGAGGGGTCGGAGAGATTCGACGACCAGGGCTCCGACTTGAGGTACATGCCCTCCGGCATGTGGTCGCGCCAGGAGGCCATCGCGCGGCCGAAGACTTTCAGGCTCATTCCGGCCGCGGCGGCGTGGGCCGCGATGGAGAGTCCGTAGGGTCCTGCGCCGATCACTGCCATGTCGTACACGGTTGGTCCGTTTCTTCGCGGTAGGGGACGGTCGGTGGGAGGGGGAAGGTCGGTACGGGTGGACGGCGCGGGGCTCACGGGGTGCGCGCCGCCGTGCCGCCCTGTCGGGGCGGCGGGGGCCGGTGCGTACGGGCGCGCGGGGCGCGCAGGACCGCGCGCAGGGCGGTCCGCAGCCGGTGCGCGGCCTTGGCCAGGCCCCGGCCGGTCCAGGCGGCGGCCATGGCGAGGAAGGGCAGCGGGTCGTCGCTCGCGTACCAGGCGGTCTCGACGCCCGTACGGGGAGCGGTCGCCGTGCCCGGGGCACAGGGAGCGGGCCGGGCGGAGCGGTCGCGGAGCGAGACGAGCGCGGAGAGCAGCGCGTAGTTCTCGGCGACGAAGACCCGGCCGGGGCCGCCGCCCGCGCTGGTGACGCGCTGGCCGGTGAGGTCGAGGTAGAGGGCGCGTACGACGTCGAGTCCGCCGGGCTCGGTGAAGAGCCGGAACTGCGCGCCGGGGCGCGGATTGGCGTCGAGCAGCTGGTGGACGCCGGTGGCGGGGTCGCGGCGGAAGTCGAGGTCGAGGATGCCCCGGTAGCCGACGTGCGAGACCAGCCGCAGCGCGGCCCGCTCCACCTCGGGGTTGGGCTGCCAGCTGCCCTTCGCGGTGAGTCCGGTGCGCACCGGCCAGGACAGCTCCTTGCGGCCGCTGCCGCCGAGCAGACAGACCGTGCCGGAGGGCCCGCCGGAGAAGCAGCCGTGGAAGAACCAGTCGGTGTCGGGGGCGTCCGGCAGATAGCGCTGGAGGAGGAGCCGACTGCCCGCCGCGCCCGCCTGTTCGCAGAGTTCGCGGGCCGCTCCCGGGGAGCGTACGAGGGTGGTGCTGCGGAGTCCGGCGGCGGCGGGCAGCAGCCAGGGGTGGGTCCACTTCGCCACCAGGGGCAGTCCCAGCCGCCGTACCGCGTCGGCCGCCTCGCCGGGGTCGGCGGGCACGAAGGTCTGCGGGTGGGGGATGCCGGCGGCGGCGCAGAGCGAGGCGAGTTCGGCCTTGTCGGCGAGGCGGCGGGGCAGCTCGGGGGGCTGCTCGGGGAGGTGGAAGCGGTCGCCGAGCGGGACCGCCCGGGCGGCGGTGTGGATGGCGCTGACATCGTCCATGGCGATCAGCACCGCGCGCCGGCCGATCCGGTCGGAGATCCGCAGCAGCAGCTCCACCAGCGCGTCGGGGCCCACGGGTTCGGCGGGGCCGACATGGGCGCGGTGCAGATGGCGGGAGCGCGCGACGGGGCTGCCGGCCGACTCGACCACGGCGTGCACCTCGACGCCCGCGCGGCCCAGCGAGCGGACCGCGCCGAGGGTGCCGTGGTGGAACGGATTGCGGTCGAGGCGCAGCACCAGGGCGGGCGTGCCCGCGTCGAAGGGGCCTCCGGGCGGAACGCGGGTGTCGTACGGCACTTCGGCCGCGACCCCGGTGTCGAAGGGTGGCATCAGCGTCACAACTTTCACCTGGATGGTCCTGGAAAACCCGGCCCGTTCTCACGAATTACGCACTGACGGGATGTCAATCTGCGAATTAGTAACACTTTCTGGCTACGGTCGGGTACGCCACCATGGGGCCGGAATTCCAGACCGGACAGCACGTATACGGCTTTCTCTAGGAGGAGCAATGACTCGTCGACGCCGGTTCACCGGTACGTGCGTCGGAACGGTCGCCGCCAGTCTGCTTGTTTCGACGGGAGTATTCGGAGAACAGGCGGCGGGCGTCGCACGCGCCGAGGAGAATCCGGCCCCGGCGCGGGCCTCGGCCCCGGCTTCCGATCCGGTGCCGAGCGCGGTGCCCGCGCCGACCGCGACGCCGGTGCCGGCATCCGCGTCACCGTCCGCGCCGCCGTCCGCGCCGCCCCTGGTGCCGGCCTCGGTACCGGGAGCCTCATCGGTCGCGATGGGCGCCTATCTCGACTACGGCCCGGCCGGGGTGTGGCGCATGGAGCAGCTCTCGCGGTGGCTCGGCGGCGCGGAGCTGAAGGCCGGTCACACCTATCTGCCGGGCGACCGCTGGAGCAATATCGAGGGCGCTCCCGACTTCCTGACCGAGTGGGCCCGCTGGCGGCGCGGTGCTGACGACCGGATGTTCGTCCTCAATGTGCCCATGCTGGAGCGGAACGAGGACCGGCTGCCCGACTGGTACGTACGGCTGCTGCTGCGGGCGGGGGCGGCGGGGCGGTACGACCACCACTTCCGGGCGCTGGCCGAGCGGCTGGTGGCGCTGGGGGTGCCGGACACCGTGGTCGTCCTGGGCTGGGAGATGAACGGCACGACCTACACCCATCGCTGCGGCCCCGACCCCCGCGCGTGGAAGACGTACTGGAAGCGCATCGTCACGACGATGCGCTCGGTGCCGGGGCAGAGCTTCCGGTTCGACTTCGCGCCCAACCGGGGCAAGGACGCGATTCCCTGGCCCGAGTGCTACCCCGGTGACGATGTCGTGGACATCATCGGGATGGATTCGTACGACCAGGCCCCGGGACGGACGTTCGAGGAGCAGGTGAACACTCCGTACGGACTTCAGCACCAGGTGGAATTCGCGGCGGCGCACAACAAACTCATCTCGTACCCGGAATGGGGATTGTTCCGCAACGGGGACAATCCCGATTACATGCGGGGCATGCTCGAATGGATCGAGCGGCACAAGCCGCTGTACCAAACCATTACGGATTACTGCCCGCACGGTGTCTGGCAGTGCGATGACAACCCCAAATCGTCGAAGGTCTTCCGGACGATGCTCTTCGCGAAGCCGGGACCGGTGCCGCCGGAGCCGGTGACGCCGACCCCGCCGGTGGTGCCCACTCCGCAGGTGCCGACGCCCACACCGCCCCCGGTCCCGGCGGTGCCCTCGGCGCCCTCGGTGCCATCGGTGCCCTCGATCCCGACGCCGACCGCGACACCGACGCCGACACCGACGCCGGTGGACCTGCCGGTCCCGGTCCCGGCCCCGGTCCCGGCCCCGGTCCCGGCGCCGACCGCGACGACGAACCCGGTACCGGTACCGACGCTCGTACCGGCGGCGACGCCGACGCCTCCGGCGGTGGTGCCGACACCGACACCGACACCAACGCCGCAGCCGGCCGATACGACACCGGCTCCCACCCGGACGCCCGAGGAACCGTCGCCCTCGCCGGTGCCTCTCCCGTCCCCGGTCCCGTCCCCGCCGCCGCTCGTCAAGCCGGTGCCGAACCCGCTGCCGCCCGTCGCACCGCCCGTCGCGCCGACCCCGCCGCCCGCACCCGCACCCGCACCCGCATCCCAGCTCAACTCCAAGAAGTGGTGCGTGCCCCTGGACCTCGGGGACTGGGTGGCCCAGTGGGTCCCCCGGCGGGAGTACTGCGTGACGGTCCCGTGGCCCTCGGGCTGGCCCTTCGGCCTCTCGGACGACTAGACGACGGCGACGGCGACGGCGACAGCGACTGGCGGGCTAGGGCGATCGCAGCCCCGCCCGCCAGTCGTTGAGCCGGGCGCGCCACAGCTGCGCGGCGGGGAGCCGGGCGTTCACGGCGCTCGCCGCGCGATCGCGCCAGGCGGCCCGCGCGGTGTGCAGCCGGAGCAGCGGTTCGAGTCCGGGCGGGGCCATCAGCAGCCGCTGGTTGGCCACCGCCTCGGGCCGCCAGTGGTTCTTGTACGCCTCGTCCCCGCGCAGCAGGCTCACCACCCGGCGGCCCGACGCGGCGGCGGCGTCGGCGTCGTGGCGGAGCAGCATCGTGGCGACGTCGACCTTGTCCTCCCTCAGCCCCGGGTGCGCGCCGTACAGATATCCGCCGGTGAGCCGCCCGGACAGCAGCGCCACACTCGCCGCGACGACCTCGCCGTCCCGGCGGTACTCCGTCAGATCGGCCGCCCCCTCGCGCACCATCCGGCGGGTGGCCCGGACCAGATGCTCGGCGAACCGGGGCCGCAGATGCTCGACGGTGACCCCGCGCCCGCGCCACTGGAGTTCGTGGAGGCGCAGCAGATGCGCCATGGCGGCGGGCACCTCGTCCTCGGTCACCGTGCGGTCCTCGATCTTCAGCGAGTCGATTCTGCGGAGTTTGGCCCGCACCCGCTGGGCGCGGTGGGCCGGGAGCCGCTGGAGCAGCTCCGCCATGGGGGCGGCGGGCAGCTCCAGACAGACCGAGTCGGCCAGCCTGCGCCGGCCGCCGCGCCAGCTCTCGTAGAGCCGCTCGGCGGCGGCTCCGGGCCGTACCTCGCGCAAATCGGTCACCGCGCCCGGGGCGGCGCGCCGCACACCGTCCGCCAGCGCCCCGATCGCCACGTCCCGGTGCTCGTCGTCGACGAGGATGTCGCCGTAGTCGGAGATCGCGCCGCCGAGGAGGACGAGCAGGGGCATCGGGCGGTGGACGAGCATGAGCGGCGCGGCGGCGATCAGCCGTCCGTCCAGCCGTACGAGCACGGTCCGCAGCCGGCCGCCCGCCGCGTACGAGAGCCACCAGGATTCCAGCCAGGCGTGGTTCTGGAACGGGGTGGCGTCGGCGCAGCGGCGCTGGAGGGCGTCCCACTCGGGCCGCAGCCGGGCGAACGCGTGCCCGTCGCGGCAGAGCGCGACGGTCGGCCCGGCCCCCGCCCGCCCCATCAGACCCGCTCCCGCTCGACGGCGTCGCCCGCCCCGGCCGGCGCGGGGACGGCGGCCACGGCGTTGCGGGGCAGCCGCCGGGGGCGCACCAGCAGGACGAGCGCGCCGATCAGCGCGCCGGCCGAGCCGCCGACCGCCGTGGCGATCCGGGGCGAGGCGGACGAGGGGTGGGCGGGCGGGATCGCCTGGGAGAAGCTGACCAGCTGGACGCCGGTGCTCTTGGCGATCTGATTGCTGCTCACGAAGATCGCGTCGGCGACGGCGTTGGCGATGTCGGCGGCCTCGGCGCGCCGCTCCGAGGTGCCGGTGATCGCGATCATCGGTGAGTCGGGGGAGGTCTCGGTCCGCACCTGGGCGCGGAGCGCCTTGGCCGGGATGCCGACGGCGACCCGGGCGTAGGCGATGGTGGAGTCGCTGGTGGCGATGCGGCCGTACGCCTGGGCGAAGCCGAGGGCGGCGGCGGGCTGGGTGTCCTTGGCGGGGACGGCGACGACATAGCTGGTGGCGGCGTACTGGGGGGTGACGAACACCCCGTACGCGGCTCCGCCGGCCGCTCCGGCGAGCGCCAGTACGGGCAGCGGCCACCAGCGGGGCAGCGAGAAGATCCGGCCGACGAGGCGTCTGATCCGCCCTCGGGGGGCGGGCTCCGGGGTCTCGGACGAGTCGGTCATGAGCGTGCTCTCTCCGTCGGGTGGTGGTGATGGGTGGGGTGGTGGGGCGGATCGGCGAGCAGGCGCTCGTAGAGCGCCGTGAGGCGTTCGCCGGCGGCGGCGATGGAGTAGTGCGCCGCCGCGGCGGGCGGCTCCCGCAGCCCCGGGGCGGCCCTCCGCCGCTTTCGCAGCTCCTCGGTCAGCTCCCCGGCCGAGTCGCCGATCCGCAGGCTGCCGGGGGCCCGGCCGGGCGGCAGGTCCTCCAGCGCCGGGCAGACGCGGTACAGCACGGGCAGCCCGGCGGCGAGCGCCTCGACGACGGCCAGCCCGAAGGCCTCCTCGCGGGACGGGGACACGAAGACGTCGAGCGCCGAGAGGACTTCGGGGACGTCCGCGCGCGCGCCGAGGAAGTGGACCCGGTCTCCGGCGCGGAGACCGGCCGCGAGCGCGCTCAGGGCGGGGCGCTCGGGGCCGTCGCCCGCGAGGAGGAGACGCGCGCCGGGGAGGTCGGCGACCGCGCGGATCAGCAGGTCGAAGCGTTTGCCGGGGACGAGCCGCCCCACCCCGCCGACCACGAAGTCATCTGGTTGCACGCCCAGTTCGGCGCGGAGCGCGGAGCGCGCGGCCGGATCGAAGCGGAACCGGTCCGCATCGACTCCGTTGGGGACAACGTGGACGCGGTGCGCGGGCACCCCCCAGGCCCGCAGCCGGGCCGCGACCGTCTCGGAGACCGCGACGGTCGCCGATCCCAGCCGTTCGGTGGCCAGATAGAGCGCGCGGGTGGCGCGGGTCAGCGGGCGGCCCTCGATCTCCGCCGCGCCGAGCGAGTGCTCGGTGGCCACGAGGGTGCGCACGCCCGCGAGGTGGGCCGCGATCCGTCCGTACACACAGGCCCGGTAGAGATGGGTGTGAACCAGGTCGTAGCGGCCCTCGCGGATCACCCGGACGAGCCGGGGCAGCGCGCCGAGGTCGCGGTTGCCGCCCATCCTCAGATGGGTCACCCGGAACCCGTCGGCGCGCAGGCCGTCCGCGACCGGGCCCGGGTTGGTGAGGGTCACGACGTCGCAGTGGAGGGGCAGCCGGCCCAGCAGCAGCCGCAGTTGCTGTTCCGCGCCGCCGATCCCCAGCCCGGTGATCACATGGAGTGCCCGCACCGGCCGGCTCACAGCCCCAGCCGGTGCCGCAGCCGCTTCAGCCCGAGCCGTGCGGCCCGGTCGGCGTGGCTGACATGGGTGCGGGGCAGGGCGTACGCGCCGGTCAGCGCGGCGGGCGGCCGGATCGCGCAGGCGTACGCGTATCCGGCGGCGCGTACGGCGTCCGCGACCCGGGCGTCGACCGTGCCGTACGGGTAGCAGAAGCCGGCGGGTTCCTCGCCGGTCAGTTCGCGCAGCCACTCCCGGCTGCGGGTGGTCTCCTCGCTCAGCACGGCGTCCTCCACGGCCGTCAGATCGACGTGGTAGAGCCCGTGGGAGGCGATCTCGGTCCCGGCGGTCGCGGCGGCGCGGATGCCCCGCTCGTCCAGCAATGGCTTGCGGGGGCCCCGCGGGTCCCAGACGTTGTCGCCGCCGAGCCGTCCCGGCAGGACGAACAGGGTGGCGGTGCAGCCGTGCCGGCGCAGCACCGGCAGGGCGGCCTCGGTGAAGTCGGCGTAGCCGTCGTCGAAGGTGAGCCCGACCAGTCCGTGGGACCGGCCCCGGGCGTGCGCCCTGAGCAGGGTGTCGACGCCGACGCCGGTCAGCCCGAGCGCGCGCAGCCGGGCGAGCTGGAGGTCGAGCCTGGCGGGGGCGACGGTGATGCCGTACGGGTCCTCGGCGGGGTCGGCCACCGAGTGGTACATCAGGATCCAGGGCCAGGAGGTGGCCGGGGGGCGGGCGGGTCGGGTCGTCGCCGTGTCAGCGGACATGACGGATCCTCTGTCGGGTGAGGGCCAGCAGGTGGACGATCTCCGGGGCGCGCAGGGCGAGTCCGGCGGCGGCGAAGACGGCGGGTACGAGCAGGGCGCCGAGCGCCAGGCTCAGCAGCGGGTCGGCGGTGAGCGGGGCGGCCAGCCGCCCGGCCAGGGCCGCCGCGCCGGCCGCCGCGCCGAGCCGGGCGAGAGTGCGGCCGATCGCCCCGACCTCGATGGCGACCACCCGGGAGCCGAGCCCGAAGAGCAGCAGCAGCGCGGTGGCGCAGATTCCGGCGGCGTTGGCGGCGGCGATTCCGTACACCCCCCACGGTCCGGCGGCGGCCGTTCCGGCGGCGACGGTGACGATCAGTCCGGCGGCCATCGCGGCGAACGGGTACCAGGTGGGCCGCCCGGCGGAGAAGAAGGGCCGGCCGAGCGCGCCGACGAGGGTGTGGCCGAGGAGGCCCGCTGCGTACACCCGCATGACGGCGGCGGTGGTTCCGGTGTCCTCGGCGGTGAAGGCCCCGCGCTGGAAGAGGACTTCGACCAGCTGGGGCGCGTACCCCAGGATGAGCGCCGTGCCGAGGAGGACCACCAGGCCCGCGAGGGCGAGGTCGTTCTCGACCCGGCGGCGGGCCCCTTCGCGGTCGCCGGCGGCGACGGCCTTGGCGATCACGGGGAAGGTGACGGTGCAGAACATCAGCGACAGCACCATCGGCAGCTGCGCGACCTTCTGCGCGTAGTTGAGATGGGAGATCGCCCCGCCGGGGAGCGAGGAGGCGAGGAAGCGCTCGACCAGGACCTGCGACTGGCGGCCGGCCGCGAAGAGCATGATCGGGGCGACGACGGCGAGGCCGACGAGCGGGGGCGCGGGGCGGGGTCGTCCCGCGCGCCGGGGGCGGCGGGCGCGCCAGGCGGTCCGGCGGAGGAAGGCGGGGAGCTGGACGAGGACCATCAGCACACCGCCGACGGCGACTCCGGCGGCGGCGGCGCGTACGCCCCAGAGGGAGTTGAGCAGCAGGGTGGTGCCGATGATGCCGATGTTGGAGGCGATGTAGACCCCGGCGGGCGGCAGGAAGCTCCCGTGGGCGCGCAGGACGGCGCTGAAGTAGCCCGCGGTGCCGTACGAGAGGACGGTGAGCGCGGTGAGACGGGTGCAGTCGACGGCGAGCGCGGGATCGGCGAAGCCGGGGGCGAGGGCCCGGACGAACTGGGGGGCGAAGAGGATCAGCAGCCCGGTGAGGGCGGCGAGCGCGCCGAACAGCCGGGGGAGGGTGGCGGCGACCAGTTCGCGCACGGGGTCCTGGCCGCTCGTGCGGGCGGCGGCGGCGCGGCGGGTGATGGCGTGGCTGAAGGCGGGGACGAGGAGGAGGGCCATCGCGTCCTCGATGAGGAGGGTCGCGGCCATCTCGGGGACGGTCCAGGCGATGAGGAAGGCGTCGCTCTCGGTGCTCGCGCCGTAGATCCGGGCGATGGTCTGGTCGCGTACGAGCCCCAGCACCGCCCCGGCGACGGTGAGTCCGGCGGTGACCGCCGCCGCCCGCGCGAGGAACCTCCCGAGCGGCGGGGGTCCGGGTTCCTTCGCGGTGGCGGTGGCGGCCGGTCCGGGTCCGGGTTCGAGAACGGGACGCGGGGGCACGGACTCCGGGGCCGGGGGCGTCGGGCCGGTCACGCGGCGGTCGTCGCTTCCCGGCCGGTGACGGCGGCCCCGGCGACCCCGGTGGCCCCGGCGGCGGGGGCCAGCGCCCACCAGGCCGCCAGGCCCAGGACGACGCCGGTCAGCACGGTCGAGGGGCCGCCGATGTCGGCGTAGAGGAAGTCCACGGTCTGCCAGAGCATCAGCGCCACGGCGATCAGCCCGCAGTCGCCCGCCGTCGCGGGCCGCCGCCCGTGCCGCCCGGGCGCGCGCCTTTCGCGTACCAGCCGTGCCAGCCGCACCACCCCGGCGGTCAGGATCGCCGCCCAGCCGCCGGCGAAGGCGGTGAGACCGATCAGCCCCTGCTCGCTGAGGATCAGCAGATACATGTTGTGCGGCGAGAGCAGCGGCTGGTGCCGGAAGGCGAAGCCCGCGCCCGCCGTGTCGGCCGCCGAGGAGAGGCCGATCGAGGCGTGGCCGTCGCGGTGGGCGGGGAAGCCCTTGAGGCCGACGCCGGTGGCCGGGCTCTGCCGCCACATGCTCCCGGCGGCGGCCCACATCGCGTAGCGGTCGGTCACCGAGCGGTCGGGGGCCTCCGTGACCCGGGTGATGCTGCCGACCCGCTCGGAGATCAGCTGGGAGCCCGCTCCGAGGCCGCCGACCAGGACGACCACGGCCGCCGCCAGCACGGCCAGCGTCTTCACCGCCCGCCGCAGACCGGTGAGCGCGAGCACGACCGTACCGGCGGCGGCGGTGGCGATCCACGCGCCCCGGCTGAAGGACAGCGCGAGCGGTACGGCGAGGGCGGCGGCGAGGGCGAGCGCGGCGGGGCGCAGCCAGTGGGGCGCGTTCGGGGGCGGGAGCAGGGCGATCGCGGCGGCGGCCAGCAGCCCGTAGGCGACGACGGTGGCCATGCCCATGACGTCGGTGGGGCCGAAGGTGCCGACGGCGCGGATGTTCTCGCCCATGTAGGACGCGCCGGTGGCGGTGGCGTACTGGTGGAGTCCGAGCGCGCCCTGGACGACGGCGAGGGCGACGAGCGCGGCGGCGAGCAGCCGGACGTCCCGGGCGTCCCGGAGCGAGAGCAGCACGGCGGCCGGGACCAGGACGAAGACCTGGAGATGGCGGACGAGTCCGGGCAGCGCGGCGGCCGGGTCGGCCGCGGTGACGGTGGCGAGGGCGAGGGCGGCGACCGGCAGCGCGAGGACGAGCGCGGCGGCCGGGGTCAGCGGGCGGGCGCGCGTCCGGAGCAGCCGGAAGGCGACGAACAGCACGAGGGCGGCGGAGGCGAGGTCTGCGGGGGCCGGGCCGCGCGAGCCGAGCCCGTCGCCGGCCGGGAGCGGCGCGGCGAGCAGCAGCACGGTCGCGAGCAGCGGCAGCAGCGGCAGCCAGTGGGCCGGGCCGGGCCGCCGCCCGGGCGGGAGGCCGGTGGCCCTCACGGCGGCGGGTGCGGACTGGAGCAGGGCCATCGCTCAGCTGCCTCCGAGCCGCAGGAGCGAGGCCGCCGTGCGGGCCAGGATGCACACGTCCCGCCAGGGCGACCAGGTCTCGATGTAGTGGTTGTCGAAGCGGGCCCGTTCCTCGATGGAGGTGTCGCCGCGCAGCCCGTGGATCTGGGCGAGGCCGGTGATTCCGGCGGGCATCCGGTGGCGGGCCTGGTAGCCGGGGTGGACATGGCTGAACTTGGCGACGAAGTAGGGCCGTTCGGGCCGGGGCCCCACCAGGCTCATGTCGCCGCGCAGCACATTCCACAGCTGGGGCAGCTCATCGAGCGAGGTGCGGCGGAGCAGGCTGCCGGTGGTGGACATCCGGCGGTCGAAGGCGACGTTCCACAGGGTGGCGGACTCGTGTTCGTCGGCGGGGCTCAGGGTGCGGAACTTCAGCAGAGTGAACGGTTTTCCGTCGAGGCCGACGCGCTCCTGGCGGAAGATGACGCCGCCGGGACCGTCCGCGACGCGCACGGCGAGCGCGCAGGCCGCCATCACGGGCGCGGCGAGGATCAGCGCGGCGGCGGCGACGACGGTGTCGATGACGCGTTTGACGGCGCGGGCGACGGGCCGGTGCAGGGCCGCGCGGAGCGGGCGTACGGAGAGTCCCCACAGATGGTCGTGGCCGACGGCCCGGCTCCAGGCGTTGCCCGCGGCCGCTCCCCCCTCGACCAGCCAGAGCCGGCAGCCGTGCCGGGCGAAGAGCCGCAGCAGCGCGGCGGTCTCGGTGTCGGGGCCCGGCGGTTCGGTGAAGAGCGCGTGCCGTACGGCGTGTCCGCCCACGGTCCGGGCGACGGCCTGCCGGGTGGTGAGGAGGGGCAGCGGTCCGCCGTCGTCGGGGGCGGCGGCGATCTGGCCGACCGGGCGCATGCCGTACTCGGGGCGGGCGGTCAGGGCCCGGGTGACCTGTTGGGCGAGCGTGCCCCGGCCGACGACGAGCACGGACTGCGGCCGGCGCGCGGCGGCCCTGCGGCGGCCCAGGTGGACGAGGCCCCGGGCGGCGCAGCAGAACGCGGTCTGGGTGAGCACGGCGAGGACGAGTTCCCGCCAGCCGATCGCGTACCGGCTGTCGTGGGCGGTCAGCGCCTCGGTGAGGACGAGCCACTGGAGCAGGGCGAGCCCGGCGACGGTGGGCGCTTCGGCGAGCGCGGACGGGGAGAGGCTGGGGCGGTACAGGCCCCGGCAGGCGTGCAGGGCGGGCTGGAGGAGTACGAGCAGGGCGAGTACGGCCGGCGGGAGGTGGCCGGGGGCCGGCAGCAGTGCGGCGGTGAGCGCCGGGGCGAGCGCGTCGGCGGCGAGCAGCGCGGCCACCGGTCCGCGCCCGCCCGCGGCGGGCCGGGCCGGGGAGAGCGCCCTGGCCCGGGGGCGGGCCGGGCCGCGCGGCGGGTGCAGGGCGGTGGTCACGGGTCCGGCCCCGGCCAGGGGCCGGGCGGTGTGGGGCGCTGGAACGCTCTCCGTCGTCATCGCTTGGCGCTCTTCCTGGTCGGGGGGTGGTGCGGCAGCAGTAGGTCCCGGTAGAGGTCGAGTACGGCGGCTGCGGTGGTGCGCACATCGCCGGTGGCCCGGACGTGGGCCCGGGCCTCGCCGCCGAGCGCGGCGCGCAGCCCGGCGTCGGTGAGCAGCGCGGCGACGGCCGCCGCGAGGGCTCCCGGGTCGCCCGGCGGTACGAGGCTGTGCCGCCGGTGGCCGGGCGGGAGGCTCTCGCCGGCCCCGCCGACGTCGGTCACCACGACGGGCCGTCCGCAGGCCATGGCCTCCAGCGGGGCGAGCGCCATGCCCTCCCAGCGGGAGGGGAGCACGAGCAGGTCGGCGGCGCGCAGCCAGGGGCCGGTGTCGGGGACCGCGCCCGCGAACAGGACGCCGGGGGGCGCGTCGCGCACGAGGTGTTCGCGGTCGGGTCCGTCGCCGACGAGCAGCAGCCGGGCGGCGGGGACACGGGCGAGCACCCGGGGCCAGGCGGTGAGGAGGGTGTCCTGTCCTTTCTGCCGGCAGAGTCGGCCGACGCAGACCACGAGGGGCGCGTCGGCGGGTACGTCGCGGAGGGCGGCGAGGGAGGCCCGTGCCTGGCGGCGGTCGTCCTCGGGGGCGAGTCCGTCGGCGGGGGCGAAGTGGCCGAGGTCGACGCCGTTGCGGATGACGGCCCAGCGGGCGGCGATGCCGGCGCGTTCGCCCGCCCGGCGCTCGCTCTCGCTGACGCACAGGGTGCGGGTGCTCCAGCGGGTGGCGTACCGCTCCCAGGTCAGCGCGGCCCGGGCGGCGCGGCCCGCGACGGCCTCGAAGGACCAGGCGTGCGGCTGGAAGACGGTGGGGACGCGCCCCCTGACGGCGAGCCGGGCGGCGAGGCCCGCCTTGGCGCTGTGGGCGTGCACCAGATGGGGCCGGCCCCGGCGGATCAGCCGGCCGGCGGCGAGGACTTCGAGGGGGAGCCCTGGGCCGGGTTCGCGCACCGCGTTCCACAGGTGCACCCGGGCGCCCGCGGCCTCGGCCCGGTCGGCGAGTTCGCCGCCGGGCGGGCAGGCCACGATCGCCCGTACTCCTTCGGCGGTCTGCGCCCGGACCAGATCGGTGACGACGCGTGCGACTCCGCCCTCCACCGGCTGCACCAGATGGAGAATCGTCGGTCGGCTCGGCTCGGTCCGGCTTTCTTGCGGCACGTGCGGCTCTCTTGGGTGGCTCGGGCTCGGCTCGGCTCGGACGAGCGGTGCGGCGGCGGGGCTGCGGCGGGGCGGGGTTCAGCGGCGGGTGTCCGTCTGCGCGAAGAGGACGCCGAGGCCGTATCCGCCCGTCCCGGCGTCGAAGCGGAAGGTGAGACGGGTGCCGCCGGCGGTCAGCGCGGGCCCGATGTCGAACACGTCGGAGTCGTAGCCGAGGGTGTTCGCGTGGGCGGGCTGCCGGCTGATCGCGCCCTCGGGTCCGGTGATGGTGGAATTCATGACATCGGTGGCCGGATTGGCCGTGTCGGTGAGTCCGAACGCCGTCGCGCCGTCCGCCCGTACGCTCACCGCGTCGCCCTTCTCGCCCCGGTCCCCGTCGTAGGAGACGAATCCGGCGCGGCCCTTCGCCCCGGCGGGGACACGGAGTCCGGAGAGGCTGATCTCCTGGCTCTCCCGGTCCGTGCCGAGCGCCTCGAATCCGTCCCAGAGGGAGAGATGGCGCAGGGGTTCGGTGCTGTTCTCATAGGCGACGACCAGGGTCCAGCCGCCCCAGGTGCCGACCGTCGAATTTCCCATCGCCACATTGATCTGGGCCACGGTGTAGAGGCCCGATCCGGCGCGGCGCACCAGTGGGGTGATGTCGGCCGAGGCCTGAAAGGCGTCGGCCCCGTCGGCGTCCCGGTGGGCGATTCGGGTGTCGGCGAGTACCTGCTGGTATTGGCCGCCCTGTTCCGCGATGAGAACGCGCCCGTTGTCCTCGGGCGGCTTCTGTTCGCCGGCCAGCAGATTTCCGCCCCAGTACAGCCGGGCATAGGTCACCGTGGAGTTGCCCGGGATCGCGAGCCGGGCGCGGCTGGAGTTGTAGGTGTTGGGGTCGTCGTCCTGGTCGATGTAGTACATCTCGAAGTCGCTGTTGACCCCGTCGCCGGATCTCGCCGAGGTGCAGGAGGGCCCTGACGTGCTCGTCGGCGAGGTGCAGGTGATCGAGGAATTCGCGGCACGGACGATGCCGCCGTGGTGCACGGCCTGATAGCGCTGGGCGAAGGGAATGCGTTCCGATTCCGGCTGGCCGGACACGTCGACGGCCATGGGGGCCGATACGGGAGAGGTCTGCGAAGCGGCTGCGGAATGGGGCTGGGCCGACAGTGTCACGGCCGGCAGCGCGAGCAGGAGAACCGCTCCCAGAACACCTCGGGCGGTGAGGCCGGTCGGTCTCGGCATGACTGGCTCTCCCTGTTCGATCTACATGACAAAAACAGGAGTGCAGTTTGTCAGAAACTAGTCGGAAAACAGGTAGGACGCGCTTGTTGGGCCAATTGGCCGCTCATCACCCCAAAGGCCGGTGATGTTCACGGGCGAGATGCCCGACCGGCCGGGTCGCCCTTTCCCGGGCATTGTGGATTCCCGCCGGAAATATCCCTTCGAGTGATCGGGCACATCCCTTTCCGGCAGGGCTCGTTGAGCGGGACCGCGAGGGCCGTACGGGGTGACGCGCCGTCACCCTCCGGCGGCGGGCCCGCCGCGGGAGGGCTGCCACAGAACGGCCCGGCGCGCGAGCGGACGGCCGCCGGGCCCGCCGCCGGGGCTCCTCGGTGTTCCTCGGGGCCCTCGGCGTTCATCGGCGTTCATCAGCCGATACGAGAATCGCCGCAGGGGTTTCTCCGGCCGCGAGGGCTCGTTACGCATGTCGTCGTCGGCGACGACCGTCGCCGGAGAAAGGGATGCGAAGACATGAAGTACACCAGGGTTGCCGCGATCGTCGCCGGTTCGGTCGCGGCGCTCGGCGCGGCCTCGCCCGCGATGGCGGCGACCACGTCCGGCATGCCCCCCATGAGCCTCAACGGCGGCGTCAACCAGCTGGTCGCCCAGAGCCCGCTGCTGAACGGCGGCAGCGGAAACGTGGTGAAGGACGTCGCCGACACCGCGATGGAGCTGAATCAGGTCAAGGGCGACGCCCCCCAGAACGCGCTGAAGACCGCCGGTGCGGCGACGCCCCTCCTCGGCGGCATCGAGCTGGGCGGCTGACCGCCGCCGCCGGGGGCGGACACGACGGAGGGGGGCGCGGCAGCCGGTGGGCCGCGTCCCCTTCCCGTACGCCCGTAAGGGTGGCATCCCCGCCCGGCTTCCGGATCGGGCGGCCGGGCCGGGTACAGAGCGGAACGGACGCCGCGCGGAGAGACCAGGAGACGAGCACGGGCGGCGGCCACGATGCTCCCCGATTCGGCATATGAGCCGATGAGTCCGCCGCATGGGGTCCATTGGAGTGAACCGGCGGAACCAAACAACCCCGGCGGAGTTGCTCAGGGCGCTCCACTTGCGGGCATCCACGAGACAGAAGGACGGAACATGCTCAAGAAGGTTATGGCGACCGCCGCGGTCACCCTCTCCGTGGCGGGCGCGGGCGCGGCGATGGCACCGCAGGCTATGGCCATCGGCGACCACCAGGGCACCACCTCGGTCAGCGGCAACGACTCGATCCAGGCGTACGGCAACTCCGCCACCCACGGCGACCAGAGCCCGCAGCTGGGCCTGGTCCAGGGCTCGCTCAACAAGCCCTGCGTCGGCCTGCCGCTCAAGGCGAACGTCGGCTCGCTCATCGGGCTCATCCCGGTCACCGTCCAGGACGTCTCGGTGCTCTCCTCGCCGCAGAACCAGCAGTGCACCGAGAACTCGACCCAGGCCAAGGGCGACGAGCCGCTGTCGCACATCCTCAGCAACATCCCGGTCCTGTCGGGCAACGGCGCCGGCAACAGCTGAACCGCCGAATCCGCCCCCGGGCGGACCCGGCACACCGATCCCCCACGCGTACCCCGGCACCCCCTCGGTGCCGGGGTACGCGTGCTCCGTCCGGCCCACGGACCGGCGGCCGGCGGGTCACTCGCATGGCCCTCCATCGATCTTCCGTACGGGTACGGGCGGCTCGCCGCCCGCCATTGCGGCATTCGGGTGAACGGGCAGAACCAAACGGGTCCCGGAACGGTTGACCAGGCTGCTCCACGGTCGATCGTTCACAGCGAAAAGGAACACAAGTGATCAAGAAGATTCTGGCAACCGCCGCGGTCACCGCTTCGATGGTGGGCGCAGGCGCCGCGATGGCTCCCCAGGCCATGGCCATCGGCAACGACAACGGCACCACGTCCTTCAGCGGCAACGGCTCGACGCAGGCCTACGGCAACTCCGCCACCCACGGCGACATGAGCCCGCAGATCGCTCTGGTCCAGGGCTCGCTCAACAAGCCCTGCATCGGCCTGCCCGCCAAGGCGAACGTCGGCTCGCTCATCGGGCTCATCCCGGTCACCGTCCAGGACATCCCGATCCTCTCGTCGCCGCAGAACCAGCAGTGCACCGAGAACTCGACCCAGGCCAAGGGCGACGAGCCGCTGTCGCACATCCTCAGCAACATCCCGGTCCTGTCGGGCAACGGCGCCGGCAACAGCTGAGCGCGGACGCCGAGGTCGTGAGTGTGCCCCTGAGCGCCGTGCGTTCGGGGGCACACTCATTCGGCGCTTTTCTTCCTGAATTTCAAAAAAGATGTGGCCGCGTTCCCCATAGGCTATGTTTCCACCCGGTTCAATAATTCACCGTGCTGCATCCGAGTGAGTTTTCGAACCGGCGGCCATATAAAGGTTTCCTCGCGGGAACCTCCTCGTTACTAACTCTGCGGGGGTGCCCATGCACAGGGAACTGTCGACGCAGCGCGAAGGCCGCGGCTGCGTACAGCACCACCGCTGAAAGGATCAATGAAATGAAGCACACAAAGGCTGCTGCCGTTGTCGCGGGCGTCCTCATGACGCTGGGATCCGCCGCTCCGGCCATGGCCGACGCCGGCGCCAACGGTGCGGCCGTCGGTTCGCCCGGCGTGCTGTCCGGCAACGTGGTTCAGGTCCCCGTACACGTGCCCATCAACCTCTGTGGCAACTCGATCAATGTCATCGGCCTCCTGAACCCGGCCTTCGGCAACACCTGCGTCAACTCCTGACGCCAAGCCGGCAGGAAGAGAACCCCGGGACGCATGTATTCATGCGCCCCGGGGTTCTCTTTTTTTCACCGAACCACAAAATTACCCATAAATAAACAGGGCCCAGAATTCGCACCCCACCCGGAATTATCCTTTCCGGCCGGCGGATCCCCGCCGCATGAATAAGCCCGGCCGATTCGACTCGATCGGCCGTATCCCGCCGGAGATGAAGAAATTCTCATTTCCCTCGGCGGAGCCCGGAGACGCGGCCCGGACGCGGAGCCCGGTCCCGGCCGCCCCGCCCCGCCCCGTGACACCGTGACCGGCCCGGGGCGGGCACACCCGGGGCCCTGCCGCCGCGGTCGCCAGGACCGGACCCCACCCGGTGTTTCGCCCCGCCGGGCCCGGCCGAGTGACGAGTGCAACACCAAATCGCCGCTCCCGTCGCCGCACCGCATAAACCGCAGGCGTGCGGCCCGCTCCGCTATCGCATTCCAAGGATGGATGCCCCGGCCACCGCACCGAGCAGCCGGGCCGCCATTCCCGTACAAGGTCGCGAGGGGTGAAAACATCCGGCGACCCCGGTTACACGGCCGTAAGCTCACCGGCATGCAGGTGATCCAGTCGACGAAGCTCGCAAATGTCTGTTACGAGATCCGGGGTCCCGTCCTTGAGGAGGCGATGCGGCTGGAAGCGGCGGGTCATCGCATCCTCAAGCTCAATACCGGCAACCCGGCGGCCTTCGGGTTCGAGTGCCCGCCGGAGATTCTGGAGGACATCCTCCGCAATCTGGGAACGGCGCACGGCTACGGCGACGCCAAGGGGCTGCTCTCCGCCCGGCGCGCGGTGATGCAGCACTACCAGACCAAGGGGATCGAGCTGGACGTCGAGGACGTCTATCTCGGCAACGGCGTCTCCGAACTGATCCAGATGTCGATGCAGGCACTGCTCGACGACGGCGACGAGGTGCTCGTACCCGCTCCCGACTATCCGCTGTGGACCGCCTCCGTATCGCTCGCCGGGGGCACCGCCGTGCATTACCGGTGCGACGAACAGTCCGACTGGATGCCGGACCTCGCCGACATCGAACGGAAGATCACCGACCGCACCAAGGCGATCGTGATCATCAATCCGAACAATCCCACCGGCGCGGTCTATGACGACGAGATGCTGCGCGGGCTCACCGAAATCGCCCGCCGCCACAATCTGATCGTCTGCTCCGACGAGATCTACGACAAGATCCTTTACGACGGCGCGACCCACACCCCGACCGCCGCGATCGCCCCCGATCTGATGGTCCTCACCTTCAACGGGCTCTCCAAGAACTACCGGGTCGCGGGGTACCGCTCCGGCTGGATGGCGGTCTGCGGGCCCAAGGCCCACGCCTCCTCCTACATCGAGGGTCTGACCATCCTCGCCAATATGCGGCTCTGCGCGAACATGCCCTCCCAGCACGCCGTGGCCACCGCGCTCGGCGGCCGGCAGTCGATCGAGGACCTCGTGCTGCCGGGCGGGCGGATCCTGGAGCAGCGGGACGTGGCGTACGAGCTGCTCACCCAGATCCCCGGGGTCAGCTGTGTCAAGCCCAAGGGCGCGCTGTACCTCTTCCCCCGGCTCGACCCCAAGGTCTACAAGATCAAGGACGACCGGCAGATGGTCCTCGATCTGCTGCGGGCCGAGAAAATCATGGTCGTGCACGGTACGGGGTTCAACTGGCCGGAACCCGATCACTTCCGGATCGTGACCCTGCCCGCCGCCAAGGAGCTCGCGGACGCGGTGACCCGGATCGGGACCTTCCTGGATGGCTACGGACAGCCCTGACCGGATCCCGACCCGCCTGAGCTGCGGGAACCGTCAGACCCATCGCTATCGAGCCACCAGATCCGACTGCACTCAACTTTAGACAGAATCCAAGCTAGGATGGTCTCCTGAAAGTGAGCAGGAGGCCATCCCCCATGTACGAGCCAATACGCACCCGGTCCGTCCACACCATGGCCGACAGCGCCGACTACCCCCACCGCTCTCGTGAGGAGGAGCTGGACATCCAGCTCGCCGGTCATCTCTCCGCGCTGCTGGCCGTCACCGACGAACTGTCGCTGGACGACGCCGCCGAGCGCGTCGCGGCCCAGATCGCCAGATTGCGCGGCGCGCCGCCGGTCCGCCACGCTGGTCTGAGCGGGGCCCGCCCCGAGGCCCTGCACCGCCGGGCGCACGCCCTGGCCGGGCGGGCGCTGGTGGTCGCGGCCTCCCGCGCGGACACGGCCGCCGCGATCCTCGCCGCCGAGCGGATGGACGCCCACGCCGCCGCCCTCGACACCCCCGGTCTGGTCGGGGCCCACTGACGGCCCCGGTTCACGGGCCGGTGAGGCGCGTGGACCGGGTGCCACCCACGCGTCTCCGGACGGGATTCACATCCCCCCGGGTCCCGTCCGGGGACGCTCCCGCCGCACACGCCGGCCGGGAGGCCGTGCGCACCGGCCGTGCGCACCGGCCGGGAGAAAGAAGTCGGCCCCCGGAGTCTGAGGGGACTCCGGGGGCCGGAACGCGGCGGACCTGAGGGTGACCCCCACAGGTCAGGGCGGGACTGGTCGGGCCGGTCCGCCGCGAGGTTCACACGAGCCCGCCCGCCCGGCGGCTGCCGGGACGGGCGGGGAGCCGGTCAGCCGAGACGGGCGACCAGCGAGCGGTACTCGTCCCACAGCTCCTTGGGGGTGTGGTCGCCGAAGGTGTTGAGGTGCTCGGGGATCAGCGCCGCCTCCTCGCGCCAGACCTCCCGGTCGACCTTGAGCAGGAAGTCGAGGTCGTCGGCGGCAAGCTCAAGGCCGTCCGTGTCGAGCGAGCCCGCCGCCGGCAGGATGCCGATCGGGGTCTCGACGCCCTCGGCCCGGCCCTCCAGCCGCTCCACGATCCACTTGAGCACCCGGCTGTTCTCACCGAAGCCCGGCCAGACGAACTTGCCCGCGTCGTTCTTGCGGAACCAGTTGACGTAGTAGATCTTCGGCAGCCTGGCCGCGTCCGCCCGCTGGCCGACCTTGATCCAGTGGGCCATGTAGTCGCCCATGTTGTAGCCGCAGAACGGCAGCATCGCGAACGGGTCGCGGCGCAGCTCGCCGACCTTGCCCTCGGCGGCGGCGGTCTTCTCGGAGGCCACGTTCGCGCCGAGGAAGACACCGTGCTGCCAGTCGAAGGACTCGGTGACCAGCGGAACGGCGCTGGCGCGACGGCCGCCGAAGAGGATCGCCGAGATCGGCACGCCCTTCGGGTCCTCCCACTCCGGGGCGACGGTCGGGCACTGGGCGGCGGGCACGGTGAAGCGGGCGTTGGGGTGGGCGGCCGGGGTCCCCGACTCGGGGGTCCAGTCGTTGCCCTTCCAGTCCGTGAGGTGCGCCGGGGTCTCCTCGGTCATGCCCTCCCACCAGACGTCGTTGTCGTCGGTGAGCGCGACATTGGTGAAGACGGCGTTGCCCCAGAGGGTCTTCATGGCGTTGGCGTTGGTGTGCTCGCCGGTGCCGGGCGCGACGCCGAAGAAACCGGCCTCGGGGTTGATCGCGTACAGCCGGCCGTCCTCGCCGAACCGCATCCAGGCGATGTCGTCGCCGATGGTCTCCACGGTCCAGCCGGGGATCGTGGGCTCCAGCATGGCGAGGTTGGTCTTGCCGCAGGCGGAGGGGAAGGCGGCGGCGATGTACTTCGGGGACTCCGACTCGCCGGCGGGCGGGGTGAGCTTGAGGATCAGCATGTGCTCGGCCAGCCAGCCCTCGTCACGGGCCATGACGGAGGCGATGCGCAGCGCGTAGCACTTCTTGCCGAGCAGGGCGTTGCCGCCGTAGCCCGAGCCGTACGACCAGATCTCGCGGGTCTCGGGGAAGTGCGAGATGTACTTGGTGGAGCTGCACGGCCACGGGACGTCCTGCTCGCCCTCCGCCAGGGGCGCGCCGAGGGTGTGGACGGCCTTGACGAAGAAGCCGTCCTCGCCCAGCTCGTCCAGGACGGGCTGTCCCATCCGGGTCATGGTGCGCATGGAGACGGCGACGTAGGCGGAGTCGGTGATCTCGACGCCGATGGCGGAGAGCGGGGAGCCGAGCGGGCCCATGCAGAAGGGGACGACGTACATCGTGCGACCGCGCATCGAGCCGCGGAAGATGCCTTCGCCGGCCGTGCCGTCCTCACCGCCGGTGAAGAGGGCCTTCATCTCCGCCGGGGCCTTCCAGTGGTTGGTGGGCCCGGCGTCCTCCTCCTTCTCGGAGCAGATGAAGGTGCGGTCCTCGACGCGTGCGACATCGGTGGGGTCGGACGCGGCGTAGTAGGAGTTCGGCCGGGTGACCGGGTCCAGCTTCGTGAACGTCCCCTTGGCGACCAGCTCCTCGCACAGCCGGTCGTACTCGGCCTCCGACCCGTCGCACCAGACGACGCGGTCGGGCTGGGTGATCGCCGCGATCTCGTCGACCCACGAGATCAGCGCCTTGTGATCGGTGGGGGCGGTGCTGGGGAAGGTGGTGGAAGCCGCGATGTCGCGCGCCACGATCGCTCCTAAGTGAGGGTGGTGAGGGGTGCCCTGTGCGGTTGCCCTGTGCTGTTTTTC
Source organism: Streptomyces amakusaensis (assembly GCF_039532665.1). Classification (NCBI taxonomy): domain Bacteria; kingdom Bacillati; phylum Actinomycetota; class Actinomycetes; order Kitasatosporales; family Streptomycetaceae; genus Streptomyces; species Streptomyces amakusaensis. Next base: position 317,186 of record NZ_BAAASB010000007.1, read on the forward strand.
CTTGCTGCCCCGTGGGGGCCGCGACCCGGATGCTTCGCAGGCGCTCATCCGGTGCCGACTGCACTCATCTGATCATCCGGGGCTCGCGCCCATATGTCCAGGGGGTGTCTCACGTGAGCATCGCCACTCGCGCCGGGTGCTGGGTACCGCCATTCGTGTCCCGGTACGCCCCCGTTCGGCGGCGAACGGGGGCGCGCGGGAGCTCCCCGACGGCTCCCGGCGGCTCCCGGCGACGGGTCCGGCACACCGGTCTGTTACCTACGGTTGCGTAGGTACCATCCAGATATGACCTCTGCCGCGCCCGAAGTGACCGAGACAGAATCCCCCCCGGTGAAACCGAAGATGCGCGGCTGGCTGCATGCCGGGATGTTCCCCGCCGTCCTGGTCGCCGGACTGGTGCTCACCGCGTTCGCCGGCTCCACCAAGGCCCGGGTGGCGTGCGCGATCTACGTGCTCACCGCGTGCCTGCTCTTCGGGATCAGCGCCCTCTACCACCGGGGCGACTGGGGCCCGCGCGGCGAGGCGGTGCTGCGCCGGCTCGACCACGCCAATATCTTCCTGATCATCGCGGGCACCTACACCCCGCTGACGATGCTGCTGCTCCCCGACTCCACCGCCCGCCCCCTTCTCTGGGCGGTCTGGGCGGCCGCGGCGGCCGGCATAGTCTTCCGGGTCTTCTGGGTGGGCGCGCCGCGCTGGCTCTACACGCCCTGCTACATCGCGATGGGCTGGGCCGCCGTCTTCTTCCTGCCGGACTTCCTCCGTACGGGCGGCATCGCGGTGCTCGTCTGCGTGATCGTCGGCGGGCTGCTCTACAGCGTGGGCGGCGTGGTCTACGGGATCAAGCGCCCCAACCCCTCACCGCGTTTCTTCGGCTTCCACGAGGTCTTCCACTCCTTCACGCTGGCGGCGTTCGTCGTGCACTACGTCGGCATCTCCCTGGTGGCCTACCAGAGCTGACCCGGCCCGCCCCGCTCGTCCCCGCTCCCCCGCTCGTCCCGCTCCCCCGGCCGTGGCGGCCCGCCCGCCACGGCCTTCCTGTCGCCCCCGCGCGGCGTCCGCACCCCGTACGGCCGGGGGCGGGGAATCCGGGACGGACAGGCGCGTGGACACGGCCCGCCCGAAGACCGGTGCGGGACAATGAGCGCATGGCCGCCATCACGCCCGCCCCCGCCGAGACCTCCGGCCCGCCGCCGATGGGGCTGCGGGAGCGCAAGAAGCTCAAGACCCGGATCGCGATCCGCCGCGCCACCCACCGGCTGGTCGCGGAGCAGGGGTACGAGGCGACCACCGTCGAGCAGATCGCGGAGGCCGCCGAGGTCTCCCCGTCCACGGTCTTCCGCTACTTCCCCACCAAGGAGGACATCGTCCTCAGCGGCGGACTCCACCCCTTCCTGGAGGCCGAGCTGCGGGCCCGGCCGCCGGCCGAGGACCCCCTCGACTCGCTCCGGCTCGTGATCACCACCGGTCTGGCCGCCTTCACCGAGGAGGAGCGCGCGGAGGCCGTCCTGCGCACCCGGCTGATGGTCGAGGTCCCGGCGATCCGCGCCCGGATGACCGAGTCCATCGCCCTCACCTCCGACCTGCTGGTCCGCGCCCTCACGGACCGCACCGGCCGCCCCCACGGCGATCTCGACGTACGCGTGTTCACCGCCGCCGTGCTGGGCGCGCTGCGCGAGGTGATGCTGTACTGGGCCGCCCGCGACCACCAGGACGACCTGGCCGAACTGGTGGACCGCGCGCTGCGGACCCTCAGGGACGGCGTACGGCTCTGACACCCGGGCCCGGGCCCGCACCCGCTCAGCCGCCGGGCGTCAGCTCCCCCGCCAGCTCGGCGCTGTCCGTCACCGGCCGCCGGCACACGAACGCCCGGCAGACATAGGCCGCCGCCTCACCGCCCACCAGCTCCCGGTCCCTCAGCAGCGGGAACTCGTCCCCGCCGGGGACGCCCACCGCCACCACCGCGCCGGGCGCGGCCGACAGCAGCGCCGTACGGTGCAGCGCGGCCGTCGCCGGATCGTCGGCGGCCCCGACCACCGCGACCTCCCGGGGACCGTCCAGCAGCGCCTCCGCCACGGCGAGCCCCCACCCGATGAACCTCGGCGCCTTCGGCCCGAGGTTCTTCACCACCCCGAGCGCCCGCTCGGCCGCCGTCAGATGCGCCTCGGACCCGGTGTGCGCCGCGTACGAGAGCAGCGCCCCCGCGGCGGCGGTCCAGCCGGACGGAGTGGCGTTGTCGGTCGGGTCCTGCGGGCGGCGGATCAGCTTCTCGGCGTCGTCGGCGGTGTCGTAGAGCGTCCCGTTCTCACCGGTGAACCGGTCGATGACGATGTCCAGCAGCAGCCCGGCGAACTCCAGCCAGACGCCCTCCCCGGTGACCGCCGCGAGCGCGAGAAGCCCCTCCGCGACATCCGCGTAGTCCTCCAGCACCCCCGCGTTGGGGCCCACCCGGCCGTCCTTCGAGGTACGGGAGAGCCTCGCCGAGTCGTCCAGATGCAGCCGTACGAGAAGATCCGCCGCCTCGGTGGCCCGCTCGACCAGATCCGGCCGGTCGAAGAACGCCCCCGTCTCCGCGAGCGCCGCGACCACCAGCCCGTTCCACCCCGCCACCACCTTGTCGTCCCGCTCGGGCCGGTGCCGCAGCTCCCGCGCGGCGAGCAGCCGCTCACGGATCGACGCCTCCGCCTCCTCGCCCGGGAGCTGGAGCACGGAAGCCCCGTGCTCGAAGGTGCCCTCCTCCGTCACCCCGTACAGCCCTGCCGCCCGGCGGCCGTCCTCGTCCCCCAGCACCTCGCTCAGCTGCTCCGGCGTCCAGACGTAGAACGCGCCCTCACTCTTCCCGCCCGTCGCGTCCACACTGTCCGCGTCGAGCGCCGACGCGAAACCGCCCTCGGCCGTCCGCAGCTCCCGCACCATGAAGTCCGCGGTCTCCAGCGCGACACGCCGAGCCAGTTCGGATCCCGTGGTGCGCCACAGGTGCGCGTACGCCCGGCACAGCAGAGCGTTGTCGTACAGCATCTTCTCGAAGTGCGGCACCAGCGCCCCCTCCGGCACAGCACGCAGCACATAGCGGTGGAACCCGCCCCCCACCTGGTCGTACAGGCTGGACCGCACCATGGCCTCGCAGGCGCCCTCCGCCATCTCCAGCGCACCGTCCGAACCGGTCCTCGCGTGGTGCCGAAGCAGGAACTCCACCACCATGCTCGGCGGGAACCTCGTGTCCCCCGCCCCGAACCAACCGCTCACCGGGTCGTAATCCCTGCTCAGCCGCAACAGCGCATTCCCCTGCGACTCCGCCGTCGGCCGCCCCGAATCCCCCGCCCCCAGCTCCCGCCCGGCCAAATCCCCCGTAATCCTCCGCGCGACCTCCGCCACCTCCTCCCGCCGATCCCCCCAGGCCGCCCGCACCCCTTCGAGCACCTGCCTGAACGAGGCCATCCCATGCCTCGGCTCCGGCGGGAAATACGTCCCGAAGTAAAAGGGCTCCCCCTCCGCCGTCATAAAGACCGACATCGGCCACCCACCCTGCCCCGTCGCCGCCTGCACCGCCTCCATGTAGACGGCGTCGACGTCCGGCCGCTCCTCCCGGTCGACCTTGACGTTCACGAAGTGCTCGTTCATGTACGCGGCCGTGGGTTCGTCCTCGAAGGACTCGTGGGCCATGACGTGGCACCAGTAAATTAGTAGAAGCATAAGTGACAGGACGCATAGCCCACACTCAAGAAGATGGGCACGTCCCGCCGCTTAGCTTCATTCATCGCCTCCTCTCCCCATGGCCACCAATCCACCGGATTGGAGGCGTGCTGGAGTAGGTAGGGCGACTGCTCGTTAGCCAGTCGGTTCATACCGGCATCGTCGCATGATCCAGACCGCCCGGCACTGCTTTCGCGCGGCCTGGCCAGGAGTAAGACCTTGAGCACATCCCGTGACCAATACGCCATAGCCAACACCGCTCCGGAGGAAGCCGGGCCGGACGATCTTGAGCTGCGCGGCAGGCCCGCCGGGCTCGCTCCGCCGGACGAACTCGTCCGGCTGCACCCCGACACGCCCTTCTTGATCGCGTACTCCCGCATCTCGGACGACTGGCGCAAGCACAACAAGAAGAAGGCAGCCACGTCCGCGTGGTCGGCCGGTAAGGGCGTGGCCAACCAGCACCGCCGCAACGGCAGGAACGCCGCCCGCCACGGTGCAGTGATCGTTCACCGGTACACCGACAACGACCTGACGGCCTCGAAGCGCAACGTGGTCCGTCCGGACTTCCAGGCGATGCTCCGGGACCTTCGCAGGGGGCAGACGCCGGAGGGCTACCCGGTCCACGGGATCATCTGCGTCGACCAGGACCGCGTGCAGCGCACTGACCGGGATTGGGAAGATTTCGTAGAGGCGATCACGCTCGACCCGAGCCGGCGCTTCTACACACCGTCGGGGCCAATGGATCTCACCGAGGAAAGCGAGATCATCAAGACCGGCATCATGGCAGTGGTCAACAAGGCCGAGTCCATGAAGAAGAAGCGTCGAATCCGCGACTGGCACCAGGACCGAATACTCGACGGACTGCCCCACAGTGGCCCGAGGCCGTTCGGCTGGAACGAAGACAGGACAACGCTTCGGCGGGCCGAGTCAGACTTTCTGGCATGGGCCATTGACGAGCGCATCAAGGGGAAAGCGGTACAGACCCTCTGCGACGAATCGAAGCGGCGAGAATTGACGGGCACCCGCAGAAATGATCTCGTTCCGCAGACGCTCACGCAGATGATGACCGCTCCTCGCGTGTGCGGATATCGCGCAAACCGCGGCGAACTCGTTCTGGATGACGACAACGAGCCCATCGTGGGCATCTGGGAAACCGTGACGACACCGGAAAAGTGGCGTGCGGTGTGCGCCACCTTCGGGGCGGGGAGCACCTACCTTGCCCGTGGCTCGGGAACACCGAGGATCACTGGAATCCCGAAAACCGTCAAGTACCTGGGGTCGACGCTCCTCCGCTGCCAGTACCGCATCGAGGAGGAGAAGGACGGGGCGGTCACGACGCGCGTCTGCAACGAGCCCATGGGCGGGACGAAGGCCGCGAGCAAACGAAGCCCTTACGTCTACACCTGCTCGACGTGCTCACGCAACGCGATCTCCGGCCCCATGGTCGACCAGCAGCTCCAGCGTCTGGTGCTGGCGAAACTGAAGAAGGCCCAGGCCACTTTCATTGCGGTCAAAGTCGCGTGGCCTGACGAGGAGAAACTCCAACAGAAGGCGGACAAGCTCGCCGGATTGGAGAAGCAGTGGCAGGCCGACGAAGTCCCTGACGCAATGTTTTACCGACTGGCACCGCCTCTGGAGAGGCAAATCAAGAAGTTGCGCAGCGAGCGAGCCAAGTTCGAATTGGCAGCAGCGACGCAAAACGAGGCGCCTAACGACGTGGCCAAGAAGTGGCTCGCTGGCGAGTACGACCTTGCACAGAAGCGCCAGGTGCTGTTCGAAATCTTCGCCGCCGTCCAGGTCCTGCCTGGACAAAAGGGAAACAAGACACCGAACCCCAAGAGACTCATCCCCGTCTGGAAGTAGCAGCCACAGGTCTGAACGAGCTGGGCTCCGGGGCGAACCACTGGGGAGGCCCTGGCGGCTGCACTGCGTGACGTGGTCGACCTCACCTCGCTCTGCCCCGCTCGCCCGCCTCTCCCCGCTCCGGTACGACCACGTCGGTTTCCTGGGCGCCGCGCATTGCCCGGCCGTCCGCGCCGTGGCGGCGCTTGGGCAGTCCGTACGGCGGGCCCGGGACCGGCGACGCGGGCCAGGGGCCGGTCGAGATCCGCTGCGCCGGTATCGCGCCGAACCGGGGCGCTCGGCCCGGCTCGGGGTCACCCGTTCGGGTTGTCCCGTCTCTGGTCCGATGGTCCGGATCGTTGGTGTGGTGAGGCGGGGTGTCGTACCCCCGGGTTGCGGGTGAGAGGAGTCCGGTATGACGGAGGCGGAAGTCCGGGAGGGTGCGGCCGTTGAGGCGGGGCCGCTGGGGGAGAGGACGCCGCAGGAGCGGATCGAGCGGTTGCAGGCGCTGCTCGCGGGGCGGCCGAGGAGCACGCGCACGCTGGCGGCGCTGCGCTCACCGGCAGCGCCGGGCACCTCGGGGGCGCCGGGGCTGGCGAACCTCCTCCTCGGGGTGGCGCTGCACGGCGCGGACCGGCTGCGGGTGAAGCAGCCGCCGACGGATCTGGAGATGCTGCTGATGAGAGTGCTGGACAAGGCGGTCCCCATGGCGGAGGTGACGCAGTGGGGCGGGGCGTACCGGGGCACGGTGCAGTCGACGGACCCGGGTTCGCTGGTGGTGCCGCAGTTGATCGCCTCGCGGCCGGTGTCGTCGGGGTTCGCCATGGCCGACCTGGCGGCGGTGTTTCCGCAGTTGGCGGCGGAGGCGGCGGCGGCGCCGAATGTGTCGCTGCCCAGTGCGGAGGACTTCGCGCGCGGCGCGGAGGAGGAGCCGGCGTTCCTGGAGGCGATGGGCAAGTCGGGGTTCGGGGTGTCGGGGGTGGCCCGTTACCGCGACCCCGCCGCCGCTGCCACAGCCGAGGCAGCGGGCACGGCGGGGTGGCGGGTGCGGATGGAGATGGACCGGTTCTACGTCCACAAGGCGATGGGCGACCAGGGGGGCGGGAAGCCCGAGGTCTACTTCACCTCCTCCGCCAGTGCCGGCGGCGGGGGCCGGACGTTCATCTCGGAGGAGTTCGGGGCGGTCAAGAAGGGCCAGACCCGCCACTTCGACGCGAACAACCGGGTGTTCGTCGACGAGCAGGCCTCCGACGCCGGGACCCTGATCACGAGCATCCAGGTGTGGGAGGCCGACCAGAGCAACGCGGCCTGGTACAAGGCGCTCCAGGAGGCCCTGTACACCGCGATCGAGACGATCGAGCGGGCCCTGAACAATCCGATCGGGGCGCTCCCCGACCCGATCCCGCTGCCGGCGACGGTGGCCTGGGAGATTGGGAAGCTGTTCGTCGCGCTCATGGACGTCCTGCGCAACGACGACGACCTGGACTGCCATCGCACGATCGTCCTCACCCGCGACGACATGGCCATGGCCGCCGTCCGCGGGGAGATCACCTGGCGGTTCACCGGGGGCGGCGACCACGCGCTGACCTGCCGCTACACCGGTGAGCACCCCGTCTACCCCACCGGCGCGATCGAACTGGTCACCCGCACCCACGGGTCCACCCCCGACCAGGCGGGTCCGTGGAGCGCACCGGTCCCGCTGGACTGGAAGACGACGAACGCCCCGCGGATCGCCTCCTACCGGGGTGTGCTGCACGCGGTGTTCACCCGGGTGGGCGACAACGCGACGATGTGGAGCCGGTACGACGGCCGCGCGTGGACCACCCCGGTCCGCATCAACCAGACCTCCAGCGCCGCGTCCGTCGCCCTCGCCGTCCACGACGACAAGCTCCACTGCCTCCACATCAGCACCAGCGGGACACACGGTATCCACCACAACTGGTACGACGGCACTTCATGGAGCCGGACCAACAGGATCCGCGACTGGGTCACCCCCTACGCGCCGTCCATGGCCGTGCACAACGGGCGCCTGTACTGCGCCCACGCCGGCAGCGACGGCCGCGTTCACGTCGCCGACTACAGGGGCGGCACCGACTGGAACACCCCCGAGACGATCAGGAACTTCTACCCGGCGCACGGCACACCCGCGCTCACCAGTACCAAGGGCACCCTGATGGTCGACCACCGCACCGACGACAGCTCCCTCATCTCCCTGGTGAGGAACTCGCAGGACTCGTGGATCGCCGAGCCCAACCGCGGGTGGCGCTCCGCCCACGGGCCCACCGCGCACAGCCACGGCGGCTACGGATGGTTGGCCCACGCCGGCACCGACGGCCCCGCCGTCCTTGCCTGGACGAGGGAGAGCCACCAGGGCGCCTGGGGGTGGAGCAACCCTCCGCACATTGTCAGCGGCGGCTCCCAGCACAGCGTATGGACCCCGACGGTGCTGGCCGCTCCCGGCCTGACCGTCCACGACGGCCGCATGTACGCGATCTACCACGCCTGACCGCACCCCGGCCCGGCGCGGCAGGCACCCGGCCGGAAACGGCGGCCCTCCCACAAGGGCCGCCGAAGTCCTTCCCCAACGGGTGCTGCCTGTCCGCAGGCACCCCACTCAGCCCGCCGCCGCGGCTCTCGATCACTCCGCCCAGCCCCCGGCGGGCCACGCCGATCCAGGCTTCGAGCCGTGGGTTCAGCCGCTCAGGCAGCGGCAGGCCGCGGTGCGGCTGGCGTCGCGTGGCCCATCGCCCGCTCAATCGAAATCCGGATGACTACCCGCTCCGGGTCGGGAGCTGGCGTTCGGCCGTACCGCTGGCCGTAGCGCGTGACGGCATCCTCGACAGCCGAGGCGTCCGTGCAGACCTCCGCCACGCCTTCGAGAGTGGCCCACCGGCCCCCGTCGACCTGGCACACCGCGACCCGGGCCGGCTCGTCGGCCGCGAGGATGTTCGCCACCTTCCTGCTGGACCTGCGGGTGATGACCCTGGCGACTCCGGCGGCTACATCGAGGGTCACGCCGACGGGTACAACATGGGGTCGACCGTCCGGGCGAAGCGTGGTCAAGGTGCACAGGTGGTACTCGGACCAGAACTCGACGTAGCCGTCAGGTTGGCCAGATATCACATTCAGCATGACTTGAGCGTATAGCGAGTTTTGCCCGACACCTCCGGAAGTGAGCATGACCACAGCCCGCCTGAACTGCGGTTCCACGACCTGGAGTCGCAGGCAAGGTCACCCTCACCCAGGAAGTTACGGATCGGTAACAAGGCGGCCTCATGATCGCGCAAATTGACGCGTCCACGCTCCCCACCAAAGCCGCAGCTCACAGCCTTGATCAAATCCCACATGGGCGGTTTGGTGCGTTTTGCCACATCAGCGATTTCTATGGGTCATTCAAGTTGATCATGACCTTTCGTCCCAGACTTGGTCATGACTTGGCAAAGACGTCACGTAATGTCGCTGGCAGTTCCCCAGCAGTTCCATTGAGGCTCGCCACCTGCGGCGATGCGCTCTGGAGGGTCGGGCTCTGCGCCTGGCCGGAAGTCGAGGGGACGTAACGGGTGGGCGGCAGTGCCGCCGACGACCGCGCGGGGATGAGCAGCGTCTTCGCGGGTCGCCCGGCTCGGGGGAGCCATCACTCGCGTGTCGGAAGGTACATCACATGTGGTCAGGGAAGGGTCGCCTGGGAGCCGCAGGCCTCAGTAAGGCGCCCGCGAAGGGCAGAGCGGGCCGTGGCCGGTTGCTAGGCCGCTGGCGGCCGGCGGCAAGACGGACGGTGGAACGGGATCTGCATCGGCTGATCCGGCGTGAACTTCAAGACCTCGGGGTCACGCCTCCGCTCGACGTGGACAAGCTCTGCGAGGCGCTCAGCCGCCGACGGGGACGGCCTCTGTACCTGCGGGAGGCCGCGCTGCCGAAGCCGGGTCCGTCGGGGATGTGGGTCGAGTACGACGACTACGACGTGATCCTCTACCAGGCAGAGACGACACGCTTGCATCAGGACCACATCCGGCTCCACGAGATCGGCCACATCCTCGTCGCAGAGAACGAGGAAGCCGCAGCGAGGGCCGCCGCCGGAGCCTCCGACGAGGTAGCTGACGAAACGACGGCCGGCGAAGTAACGGACGAGGCTGCCGTCTTCGTTGAGGGCTGGGCGAACCTGCTGCCGGTGTTCACCGCCGAGACGATCAAGCGCGTCGCGCGCCGATGCTCGTACGACGACGGCGAGGAGTGCGCAGTCGAACTGGTGGCCACGATCATTCTGGAGTGGTCGTCCGTGCTGGACGGCACCACCCCGCTGTCGGACGACCCCGAACTCCGCCGTGTGGAAGCGGCGCTCGGTGACCGACGAGGGTGGCTGTAGGCGTGGAACTGTTGCTCCTGGTGCTGCTGGCCGCCCTCGTGTGGAAGGTCTACCAGCTCAAGCGTTCTCCTCACGATGCGCCACTGCGTTCGGTGACGCTCTGCCTGGCCTGCTCCGCACTGTCGTACCCGGTGACCATGCCCGGCGGAAGTTCCGGCATCGACATGGTCGCCGGGCACGGGTCTGCGAAGCTCATCCAGAACATGCTGCTGGTCCTGTCCGTCTACTTCCTGATGTGCTTCTACCTCTACTCCGCCACCGACGCTGAGGCGGGCCGCAGCCGGGCCCGGAAGGAAGCCGTCGTTGCCGCAGGCGTCATCGTCGGGATCTCGGTGGCAGCCCTGTCGGCGCCCCTTGAGGTCTTCGTCGGATCGTTCAGCACGGCGGACATGACGATTCCGCAGGTCGCCCTCTTCTACGCCGGTGCCGGCCTGTACCTGATGTACGCCCTGGCGATGGCGGCCCGGTGGACGCGCCGCTTTGCGCGGATGTCCCAGCGCCCGCACTCCACCGGCCTGTGGATGGCAGCGGTGGGACTCGGCACGATGGCGGCGGCCTGCGCGGTCCGCGCCGTCTTCGTCGCGGTCCGCTGGGCCGGAGTCGAGGTTCCCACGGCGGTGATGGCGCCCGTGGCCATCCTCCTGGTGGTCTCGATCCTGCTGTTCGCGGCGGGGGTCACGTACCCGGGAGCGCGGGCCCGGATCTCTTCTCTGCGGCTCTGGCTCCGGCACCGTCGGGATCACCGACGGCTCGCCCCGCTGTGGGAACTGCTGACTGAGGCGTACCCGGAGAACGTACTCCGGCCGGCGTCGCCTGCGGCGCTGGATCGGTGGCGGGCCCGCGGGGTGCACCGGCGGTACCACCGCCGCATCGTGGAGTGCCGCGACGGCCTCGTGGACATCAGCCCTCACCTGCTCGATGAGGGAGAGGACGGGCGGCTTCTCGACGTCGACGCCAAGGAGCTGGCGGCGCGGCTGCACCGGGCTGCGGCCCGGGTCGGGGAGGGTGTGCCAGCACCGCGCCCGGCTGTGCCCCTGGCCATGGCGCGGGGCAGTGACCGGCAATCGGATGTACGACAACTGATTGCGGTGTCCGACGCGCTGCGGGATGCGGCGTGACACACAAAGATCACGGAGGCGAAATGCTGTTCACCAGCACACGGGTACTGATCGCTTCGGGGCAGTACCTTGACGACGGCGCGGTGCTGACCGAGGGCGACTCGATCACCGCCGTGGGCCCGCGGGCGGAGATCGAGCGACAGGCCAGCGAAGGCGTCCCCCGCTTCGACTTCGACGGCACGCTGCTGCCGGGGCTGGTCGACGCCCATGTGCACCTGATCTTCGACGGCAGCCCGGACCCGGTGCCGGCCCTTGCGAACTCGACGGACGAGACCCTCTTCGAGGACATGCGCCGTCGTGCCGAGCAGCTTCTACGCAGCGGCGTCACCACCGCCCGTGACCTCGGCGACCGCCACGGCCTCGCGCTGCGACTCGCTGCGGCGATCGGCGAGGGCAGCACCCCGGGTCCGCGGATCGTGTCGGCGGGCACCCCGCTGACCACGCCGGGCGGGCACTGCCACTTCCTCGGCGGCGAGGTGTCCGGTGAGGACCAGGTCCGTGACCTGGTCCGCCGCAACGTCGCGGCCGGCGCCGGGGTCATCAAGGCCATGGTCACCGGCGGCGGGCTGACGAAGGGCGGGCCCGCGAGCCACGAGAGCCAGTTCACGGCGGAGGAACTCGCCGCCCTGGTGGACGAGTCACACAAGGCCGGCGTGCAGGTGGCCGCGCACGCCCACGGGACCGACGGCATCGCCGCCGCCGTCGAGGCGGGCGTGGACACGATTGAGCACTGCACCTGGATGACGGACAGCGGTCTCGACCTCCGACAGGACGTGCTCAAGGAGATCATCGACCGGCGGATTGTTGTCTGCCCCGCGGTGAGCCCCCACTGGCGGATGCTCCCCCGGATCTTCGGTGAGGAGCGCGCCGCCGCGATGTTCGATCTCGTACGGCAGATGGCGGACGCCGGGGTGCGCCTGGTCGCGGGGACCGACGCCGGGGTGCAGCGCGCGGGGTTCAACGGGCTGGTTCCGGCCCTCGGGTTCTACTCGCACTTGGGCCTGGCGAACAGCTCGATCATCGACATGGCGACGAGCGAGGCAGCAACAGCCCTCGGCCTGGGCTCGGTGACCGGGCGGATCGCCCCCGGGTTCCGTGCGGATCTCCTGCTGGTCGACGGCGATCCGCTCGCCGATCTCACCGCGCTGGGCAACATCAGGGCCGTGTTCGCTGCCGGCCGGCGCTACCAGCCCGACACGGCCGAGTAGGACGGAAACACTGCGGTAGTGCCTGTTCCCGGCCTTGGCAGGTCCGGGGGGGCAGGCACTACTTGGTGTCCGGGTCGGCCTTCTCCAGCTCGGTGGCGAGGTCGTTGAGGATCGACAGGACTCCGGCCGATAGGCCCTCGGCGGTGATCCCGCGGGCCCGGACCCGGCCCACCTTCCCCTGCTTGGCGGCCCCCATCAGCCGGAGTCCTTCGTAGACCTGGCGGGCAACAGCCTCGTCCGGCTCGAAGTACATGCGCGTGACGCCGAAGAACTTGGCCAGCCCCTCCAGGACGACCGGGGCCGCCTCTTCACTCCGGCCGGTCCGGAGGGACTCGATCTCGGCGGCCGAGGTGACCTCAGCCCCGGCGTGGGTATTCACCGCCGCCGCGATCTCGGTGTCTCCCGGAGCGGTCCCCGCCTCGTACGAACGCTCCAGCATCAGCGTGATCTTGTCGGCCAGCGTGCACGGCGCCTCCTCGGCGCCGGCCTCTTCGTTGGCCTCTTCGCCGCCCGACTGCTTCGCAAACGAATTCTTCTGGGCTCGCAGCAGCGCCTCGACGGTCACGCCGTAGGCGTCCGCCAGGGGCGGAAGGTACCGATCCTTGAGGTGCCGGACACCGCCCTCGGCTCCGGCCACCGGGCCGTCGCTCTTCATTCCGATGATCTTCGCCGTGTCCCTGCGGTAGAGGCCGGCGTCGCACCGCAGGTCCGTGAGATCCGGCGGACCGCTCCGGGGGAAGAGCTCATCGAGCTGTTGCCCGAGCGCCTGCGCGAGGGCAGGAAGCCTCTCCTGATCCGGCACCGAGCTGCCCAGCTCCCATCCCGCCACCGTCGAATCCGCGACGCCGACGCCTTCGGCCACATCGGACTGCGAGATCTCGGCAGCTCGACGCACCGAGCGAACCCGGTGTCGATCGAAGCGGCGGGCTGACATGCGACCTCTTTTTGCCTGAACCGAAGAAACTTCGGCGCGTTGACTTTTTCCCTGAAATGCGATAGCTTCAGTTTAGCGAAAAACGAGGGGATTCGCACCCCCTCCTTTCGTCCATCCTGCCGACCCTGCCCGGGTCCAGCGAGATGGAGGGGAGGAACCGCGCGCCGCTGGCATGCGCCTCCTCCCCTCAAAACGCCATCGGCGCCCAAGAGTTCGCAGCTCCCGGACGCCTGACAGCCCGTGACCCGCTCCCTTTTCGCGAGGGCGCGTGGTCACGCACAGCCACTCCGTGCTCCTAGCACGGCATCAACGGAGTGGCGTACCACATAGAGGAGTGTCGCATGACCCCCGCTACGGAGCGCAACCCGGAGCAGGACATAGCTTCGGGTCCGGCTGAACGGTTGGCCATCCAACTGGCCGCCCTGCTGCCTGGCGCCGTTGCCATCCACGTCCGCCTCCAGGGCCCCCGGACCCTGTGGCCCCACCTGCGGCTGACCGCTGTAGACGAGTGCGGCCGAACTCTCCGCGTCCCCCGCGCCCGCGCCCTGACCCTCGCGCGGTGGATCATCCGCTCCTTTCCTCACGCGAAGTGGGCCGCGACGGGCCATACGTTCGACCTGCGGACCGCCACGCTGCGCGGGCTGGAAGCGTGAGGGCGGTCGTGGCTGATGACGACCTCGACGCTGCCATTGACGCCTGGGTGAGCGCGCAACTCGATGCCTCGCCGGACTGGGACCACGAGACGTGGGAGACCCTGGGGAAGATCCTCGACGTCGAATTCTCGATCCCCGGCGACTCTCGCGTCTACAACTTCGCGAAGCCTGCTACCGAAGGCTCGGTCGACAGCGAAGCCGCGTAATTCACGCCTCCCAATTCATCGAGAGTTGCAACAGCTCCCGATTCCCTTTCTCGCACCGGGCCTCATAAGGCTCCGTGTGCCGCTAGCACCATGAGGCGTAATGAGAACCATAATATCCGACCTCTCCGAGGCGGCTTTGCGGGGCGATTGGGGCCCCCTGCTTGAAGAGTCCGACAAGGCCCAAGGAAAGCACTGGGCCGAGAACGCTCGATGCTCCGGACGGGATACCGACATGTTCTTCCCTTGCGGCGACGGCCCGCAAAGTGAACCCATGGAGACGGTGGAACGGCTGGGTCTTTCCCTGGTCAGGCCGCTGAATATGTGCGCGGATTGCCCGCTCACGACGGCGGCCCGTTGCCTGATGGAGTCTTTGCGGGACGACGAGGAATTCGGGATTCGCGGGGGTCTGATCGCTTCCGAGCGCTCCGCCCTACGCGCCAGCTGGCAGGAGCGCATGGACGGAGGTGCCGTGGGGCGGACCCTGCGGGGCTCTACCGCAGCGTTGAGCAAGGCTGAGCGGGCGGAGGCTATCGCCCGGTTCGCGGCGGACTCCACGATGGACGCAAACGCCGTGGCGAGGGGGCTCGGGATAACACGCGAGTACCTTTTGAAGCTCACTCGGCTCCACCGGAAAAAGCGCCGGACTGACCTGGTCGCACAGCCGGTTCAAAGTATTGACGCTGCCTGACGGGCGCGAGTAAACGATTCTTCTCGCAAGGAATCCCTTGCGCCTTTGGAGCCTTCCCATGCCTCAGAACGACCCCAAAGCCTCGGCGTGCAATTCCCTCGGCGGAGCGATCGGCGAGATTTCTCCCTCCGCAATTCTTGTCAGGATCTTCCCGGCCCGACGGGGCACCACGCACCTGTTTGAACCGGACTTCCATCGCACGTTTCTCGACCGCAAAGTAGAAGCAGGTGTGGCCCGGCTGGTCCGCCGGACCTTCGGTAACGTCGCGGACTGGCGGCTCGCCCACGACTTCTACCTTCCGACCGGGGAGCTTTACCTGACCCCGGACCCTACCCAGAAAGGGTACATCCCGGAAGACGACCAGTCTTTTGGCCTCGCACCGGCGCGGCGCATAGCGATACTCGACGGGGCCGGCGCATGAGCGAAATAGCGACGGACTTGGTCTGGTCGGAATCCAAAGCGTGCCGGGGTTCACGGCTCGTTCTGCTCGCTCTGGCCCGGGAGGCAGACGACCAGGGCCGGGCGACCCTAACCCTGGACGAAATATCGGCACTGACCGGTCTCACGGTCCGCTCGATCACGACGTGCCTCGGCGACCTGGCATCGCTCGGGGAAATCAGCCGTGAACGCGGAGGCGGTGCCTCCAATCCCAGCAGCTACTCAATTCTCCTCGTCGGCCAGGCCGCCGATAACTCCGGAACAACGGGGAAGGAATTTCCTACTTCCGCCCCCACTGCGCCTCAACCCGGAAAAATCTTCCAGGAAGGGGCTTCCAGGGAATCCGCAGCGGCTCCCCCAAAGTGGAAGTCTCTTCGCGGAGAACCGGAAGTTGCTTCCTCGCGTGCGCGTGGTGGTAATACTCCCTACGGGAGTATTACCACCACCAAAAAGCAAGCTAGCTTTCCTGATTCAAAGCGCTGTGAAGTTCCAGCCGGTCAGGATTCGGTCGAGGTCCCGGAGGGCGCCCGGGAGCTGGTGGCCGCGATGACCGGGGCCGGGATGGTCGTCGGCTGGCGGCTGAGCGAAGCGGAATGGGGCCGGGTAACAGCTCTCTCCGCCCGGTGGGGGCACGCCCGGCTGGTCGAGATGGTCGCCCGGCGCTGGAACGCAGACCGTCCGCCGCTGTCCGCCCGCTACCTGCTCCGCATCTGGGCGGATCTGCCGGACCAGGCCCCGGAACCGGCGGCTCAGACCAACGTCGTGCCGCTGCGGCGACAGCCCGGGACCTGGGTTCCGTACCAGAACACGGCCCAGCCCAGCGCCTACCAGAACGGATTCTGATCATGGCCCACCCCCAGCGCGCGGGCAGCGCCGCATCCCTGCGGGCCATGGAACGGATACTCGCAGCGAGAGGACTACCGGTCGTGCCGGAAGACATCACCGACGACCCGTCGGACACCAACCCCGGCGACCGGCAGTGGCACATCCGGGCCCGCGCCGACTACGCGCTGAGCCGCTGGAGCGCCGCGACGCCGCCCCGGTACCGCGACGCGGAAGCCACCCTCCCGGAAGTCATGGCCTGGGCAGATCGGGCACTGGCCGACAACGCCGCCGCCGGTGCCCTGCTCCTGACCGGTCAGACCGGCACGGGAAAGACCCACGAGGCTTACGGCGCACTCCGGAAGGTCGCGGCCGGCGGCCCCGACCGGTTCGAGGTGATCACCGTGAACTCCGCCGACATGTACGGCCGACTGCGGCCCTCTCAGATCATGGGTGCCGCCGAGCGTGAGTTGCGGCGGCTGAGCGAGGTGCAGTATCTGCTGCTGGACGACCTCGGCACGGCCAAGACGTCGGAGTGGACCGAGGAAGTGACGTACCGGCTCGTCAACGCCCGCTACAACCGCTGCCTCCCGACGATCATCACGTCCAACCTTCCCGCCCGGGACGAGCACGGGCCGGACCTGAGCGACTTCGTCGGGGCCCGGGTCGCGAGCCGACTGGCCGAGATGGTGACCAGCCTCGTCCCGATGATCGGCGCGGACCGTCGGCGTGGCGGGAGGGCAGCCTGATGCCCATTCGCCTGCGCGGAGCCGCGCCGGACGCCGCACCCCTGTCCACAGCCTGTGCATACGTGGGACCCCTCAGCCCGTACGCGAACCCGTTCACGGCCGGGGACCGCCGCCCTTCACCGGCGGGGGCACCGATGGGCCCGATGGAAGCGGTGGACCTGTTCGCCGCCACGCTCCGGGGCCCGGTCGGCCGCTACTACGCCGACGGGTTCGCCCGCGAACTCCGCGGCCTCGACCTCATGTGCACCTGCCCCCTCGACCTGCCGTGCCACGCGGACGTCCTGCTCCGTCTCGCCAACGGCCACGGCGACAGCAACACAATCTCCACCAGCAACTTCATGGAAGGCCCTCCGATGCCCCATCCGATCATGGTCTCTGCGGCTGAACAGCTCACGGCCGCCGAGAAGCGGCGGACCGCCGCTCGGGAGGACGCCTTCCACACCTGGGGCCCCCGGTCCGTCAAGGCTGCGGCCCTGTACGCGCACCGTCTCCTCGGCGCTGAGGCGGCCACCCTGGAGTGGGAGACGCTGGGTCTCCTGTCCTTCGAGGAGCACCTCCAGGCGTTCGCCTCGCTCGACACCGTCGGCGGCCAGCACCTGGAGCTGTACTACTCCGACCAGGGCGGCACGGAGTCCATCGCGCTGAGGGTGTCGTGCATGAGCTGCCCCAGCCAGCACGTGCACGAGGTGACGTCCCTCGAACAGTTCGGGCTGCTGCTCTCCCAGACCCCCGTCTGGCCGTTCATCAACCCGCGCGAGGGGGGCGACCTCTGATGTCCCTCGCGCACATAGCCCCGGTGACCAACAGCTCTCGGTCCGCGGTCCCCCTGCACAGAATGACGGCCTGGGACCGGACGGCGATCGTGCTGCTCGGCGCGGCCGGCTTCGCCTTCTCGTACGACGCGCTGCGGCAGATCGCGGTGGCGATGCACGCACGGGAGAGCCTGTCCTACTTGTTCCCGCTGTTCATCGACGGGTTCATTGCGTACGGGGTGCGGGCGATCGTCCTTCTCCGCAACAGGCCGTTCTTGTCCCGCCTGTACACCTGGTTCCTCTTCCTCGCGGCCACCGCGGCGAGCCTGGGCGCGAACGCCCTGCACGCCATCACGCTGAACCGCAGTCCGCAGTCCGCGCAGTCCGCGCTGTACCTCACGGACAGCGTCGTCGCGGTCCTGTCGATGCTGGCCCCGTTGGCGCTGGCGGGCTCCGTCCACCTGTACATCCTGATGGCGCGGGCCGCCGAACTGTCCGTCCCGGACCGCGCCGACGACGGTCCCGGACCGGTCCGCGAAGCCGTCCGACCGCCTGCGGGCAGTACGGAGAACGCAGAGGTCCACCCGGCCGGGTCCGAGCCGACGGCCGAAGCGACGGCCGCGCCGTCCGCGCCGGGCGACGTGGTCCCCGCTGTCGTTGACCTGCGCAAGCACGGGAGGGGCAACGTCGGCGAGCACGCTCCGAACGGGCCGGGTTCGCGCCCGTCCGGGGTCGCGGACCGAGGGAACGAGAGCCGGGCCTTGGCGGACGGGATGCCCGTCGGCGGCCCGGACGGGGAAGTGCCGACACCACCCCCGGCGGCGGCTGAGGAGCTGGTTCCGGAGCCGGTACGCGACCACTCGGACGGCTGCGAACCGTCCGTCCCGGACGACGTCGAGCCTCCGCAGGACCGGGAACCCGGCGGCGACTGGCTTGAGGACCTGTTGCCGGTCGCGCGGGCCGCCTACCAGGAAAGCGGACGGATCAGCCGCGACGCGATCAAGGAGGCCGTCCGCGCACGACAGCCGATCAGCAACGACCGCTTGGGCATCCTCCTGTCCCGTTTGAAGGACGAGGTGGAAGAGCGGTCGGCGCCCCCCGCCCGCACCTCCACCGCCCTTTGGTGATCTCATCCCATCAGTGCCGCGCGGTCGCTGCGGTCCCCACCGCAGCGACCGCCACCGGCCCCGTCGACCAGGAAGGAAAGACCATGTGGCGACGGCAGCAGAACCACCCGGAGGAGGCCGCCCGCGCCGAAGGAGTGCACGCGGCGTCGGCGCTCGCGGTTCACCTCCAGAACGGCGGCCGGCTGGAGCCGATCCAGGCGGCGGACGTGCCCTTGGCCGAGGGCGAGACCGCCCTTGCGGACGTGTGGTGCTCGGCCGCGCGCTTCTACGGGACTGACGTCGTGCAGCCGAGGTCGACCGGGTACTTCGAGGACCACCCGTCCTTCGGCCGGCAGTGGGTGCCCAACCCGCACGAAGCCCGGCGACGGCGGGAGGCCGAGGCTGCCGCCGAGCCGCAGTGGCGTGACCACACCCCGGCCCGTCTCGTCCTCACCTCCACCGGAGTGCGGCTCAGGCCGACCGGCTCTCCTGCGTGGATGCCCTTCGACCACTGCCTCCTCTCCGGCCTCACGGCAGGGCCCGGGGAACTCGTGCTCTCGTACAGCGTGTGCGCTCCGCTGCTGATCGCCGGGCCGGCCGCCCCCTGGCTCGGAGTGGCGATCGAGCACTTGCGCCGGGCCGTGTAAACAGCATCTCGGCCAAGAAGCCGGAACCTAATTCCTGGAATTAGGTTCCGGCTTCTTGCTGATTCGATTTGTCCGCAGACCTCTGTGAGGATTCAGGCACGGCCGACGCCACATGGCGATTTCGGCCTGATGGAGCCCACTGCCGGGCTCCCCTTTCCGAGAGGGGCTGATTTCCTTGATATGAGCTATTACCTTTCGCGCACCGTCCCCTTGAAACTATGTCACGGTAACGGGAACCGGAGTCGGCGTCCGACCTGTATGGAAGTCTGCCGACGAGCCCCGGTGAACACCCGGCGGATACACGCGGCGCACAGCCGCCCCTAGTCCGCGAATTCCACGGCGAACAGCCGATCAAGCCCGCAGAGGCGACCCCCTCCTCTGCGAAGGGGTGTTGCGGCCCCTCCCCCTGGGGCCGCAACACCCGATCTCTCGAAATCCCCTTGCACCGAGATTGTGGATTCCGCATGCCTCGATCCAGCCGTTTCATACGCATACCTGCGGCCATGGGCGTCGTCGGCGCACTGGCCGCGCTCTCGACCGGCTGCTCCAGCTCGCCGGATACCTCCGGCCCTTCGGCCGCACAGTCGAACATCGTCTCGGTGGGCAGCGCGGCACCGACCACGGTCCGCACCGCAGAAAGGCCGGCGGCAGCGCCGGACACCGCCCTGCCGCCAGACGTCGAGCGGATCGCGCGGGCGTTCACCACGGCCTACGCCGAGCACGACGCCGGAGACGGCAAGGACGGTTCGTTCGCCGACGCCGGAGTCCGCGCGTCTCAGTTCGCGTCCGGCGACCTGGTCGCCGTCCTCGGCCAGAAGCGGCCCGGCCAGGACATGGCGTGGACGGCCCTCCGCATGGCGAAGGCCCGGCAGACGGTAGAGATCACCTCCGCGGTGGTCCCCGATGGCGCGCCGCCGCCGACACGGGCGGTCGCCCTGGTCCGGGTCGGCTACACCCTCACCACGACCCCGGCCTCCGGAACCCCGCGTCGGAGCGGCGAACAGCTCGCTCTGCGGCTTGAGCACACCCCCCGGGGCTGGCGGGTCACCGCCTTGCCCTGGGCGTGACGGTGCCGCGATGAACAAGAGCACCAAGCTCGGCCTAGGTCTCACCGGGGCCATGCTCATCACGGGCGTCGCCCTGCTGACGACCTTCGGCGGTGCTGGCGGGGGCTCCAGCGAGGAAGCCGGCCCCGGAGGCGGGATCTCGGCGGACGCACCCGTTCCCGGCTGGGTCCGCGAACTCGTCAACAAGCACGCGGGGCTGTGCCCGCA
Source organism: Streptomyces amakusaensis (assembly GCF_039532665.1). Taxonomy (NCBI): domain Bacteria; kingdom Bacillati; phylum Actinomycetota; class Actinomycetes; order Kitasatosporales; family Streptomycetaceae; genus Streptomyces; species Streptomyces amakusaensis. The sequence goes on from NZ_BAAASB010000007.1 coordinate 337,679, forward strand.
GGTGACGGCTTCCCTCTTGGCGGCCCAGCTCTACCAGGAGTCGCGGTTCGACCGCGACGCCGTGTCTCCGGCCGGCGCCGTCGGGATCGCGCAGTTCATGCCTGGTACCTGGAGGGAGCACGGTGTGGACGGCGACGGGGACGGCGTCAAGGACGCCCGCAACCCGGCTGACGCCGTCGCGGCGCAGGCCAAGTACGACTGCACCGTTGCCAAGCAGGTCAAGGACGTACCGGGGGACTCCACGGATCTGATGCTGGCGGCCTACAACGCGGGCGGCGGGGCCGTGCTCAAGTACGGCGGTATCCCTCCGTACAAGGAAACCCGCGACTACGTACGGATCATCCGCGACCTGGCGGCCAAATGGGCGGATGCCGTCCAGCCGAACTTCCCGGCCGGCGAGGGAGCCGCCCGCGCGGTCTCGGCCGCGCGGACTGCGCTGGGGACTTGGTACCAGTGGGGCGGAACCTGCAAGTCGCCGTACACCGGCGCGAGCGGTTGTGACTGCTCGTCGCTCACCAAGATGGCCTGGGCCGCGGCGGGCGTGAACATCCCGCGGGTGACCTACGACCAGGTCAAGACCGGGAAAGCCATCGCGGGCGTCTCCCAGCTGGCCCCCGGTGACCTGCTGTTCACCCGTCCCGGGCCGTCCGGTCCCGAACACGTCGGCATGTACATCGGCAACAACGAGGTGATCGACGCCCCGCGCACGGGCGTCCAGGTCCGCATCCAGCCGCTGAGCATCTGGACGCCGCAGATCATCGCCATCCGACGCGTCGGCTAATCACCATAAAAACCTCACTACATACCAAACACACCAAGGGGCTTCACCATGCACAACTTCCTGGCCACTGCCGCCGACCCCTCCCTGCACACCACCCTCGCCGCCGGTGCCGACGTCGTCTCCGGGGTCAAGCCGGACTGGGGCCCCTTCGGGAAGCTCGGCGGGACGGCGAAGACGATCCTGGGCGTCATCGCCGCCATCGTCCTCGTTGTCGGGGCCGGCGCCTTCCTCGCCGGTGTCGGCAAGTCGAAGGGCTGGTTCGGCGAGGGCCACTCCACGATGGAGAGTTCGCACGGCAAGGGGCTGATGGTCGGCGGCCTGACCGTCGTCTTCCTGGTCGCCTCCTTCGGCACGATCTTCGGCATCACCTACGGCATGGGTGTGTGACCCGTGACCTCTCGATTTCGCAGGAGAAACGATTCTTCGCAGGCGTCGGGGCCTCCCCGGTCGACCGCCAGGCTCACGGGCATAGCCGCTGGCGGGGTCGCGGTCGTGACCGTTGCCGGTGTGGTGGTCAGCTTCGCCACCGGCTCCCCGCCGACGCCAGCCCCCTCGGTGTCCTCGCCCGCACACGCGGCCCCGCAGACGAACGTGGAACGGGCCCGGAAGGTCGACGGTGTCCCCGTGGGCTACCCGCGCACGCAGAACGGCGCGAAGGCGGCGGCAGCCAACTTCACCGTGGTCAGCGGCAGCGCCCCTTTCCTCACGAACAGCGAGCACCGGCACCGCGCCGTGGCAGCCATGGCCGCCCGGGGTTCCATCGACTCGACCGGTAAGAAGGCCGACCTGGCCGCCGCCGAGGCTGCCGCCTCCCTGCGGGGCGACGCTTCGGCGGTCTCCGCCGATCAGGCCATCGCTCGCACCGGGGTCCTCTCCGCCCGCGTCCTGGGCTACGACGACCAGGAGGCCATGGTCAGGCTGTGGACGACCACGGTCCGCGGCAGCTCGGCCGGGCACTCGACCCCGGCGGCGGGGTACCGGTCGGTGACGGTCACGCTGGTGTGGGAGGCCAACGACTGGAAGCTCAAGAACAGTTCGAGCACCGCCGGGTTGGTCGCGCCGATCGACGCACGGCAGACGTCCAACGTCGCCGAGGACTTCTCCAGCTACGTGCCGGCCGCTGCGGACGATCCGGTTGTGACCGGTGCGACCGGGCCGGACGGCTTTCCTGCACCCTACGAACGGAGCGAGCGGGGGGCCCGTGCCGCTGCGGTCAGCGCGGTCATGCTCTACGGCGACACGCGGTTCTTCACCGATAGCGGGTGGCGGCATCGGATGCTGGCGGCCACCGCAGCACCGAGCGTGCTCAAGTCGGTCACGTCGGACTCCGACGCGACGGCCCGCCTGGTCTCGGAGAACCGGGGGGTCGGCACGGACGGCAAGTCCGCGGACGGAAGCGAGCTGATCACCCGGACTGCCGTTCTGGCAACCCGTGTCATCGCCCACTCCCGCCAGGCCGCGAGCATCGAGCTGTGGACCGCGTCGGCCGGAGGGGTCGCGGGGGCGGAGGAGACGCGCCGCCCGCAGGTCGCCTTTCTGCGGATGACCGTGGACCTCGTCTGGGCCGACGGCACGTGGAAGACGACCGCTGTCACCCCGTCCGCGCCGCTCGTGCCGGCGCCGCCCGCGATGCAGCAGGCGGACTCGGCCGACAGCTTCTCCAAGGTGGGAGGTGTCGGCAATGCGCCTGCGACTGCGTGATGACGCCCCGGGGCTGCTGCGGGTCGAGCGGAGCACTCCGAGCAGCTGGCGGCACAGGCTTCGGACCGTCGCGGTGGTCAACATCGTCGTCGGGTTCCTCTTCGTCCCGGCTGCGGTGGCGAACCCCTTCTGCTACATCCCGATGGTGTGCGAGGCGAAGGCCGCCATCGACTTCGTGAGGGACCCGTTGGGCTTCCTGCTCCAGAAGCTGGTGGAGGCCAACATGTGGTTCCTCCGCAAGATGCTGGAGTTGATGCAGGCCACGACGCAGATCGACCTCACCTCCCCGGGCTTCCTGCGGCAGTACGCGATCATCTTCGCGGTCTCCAGCCTGCTCACCGTGGCGCTGTGGCTGATCGCCGTGGCCAAGCGGGCGGTCCGCGGGGTCGGCATCACCACCGCCGTGGGCGAGGCGATTGGCTTCCTCCTCCTCCAGTTCGTGGTCAACGCGATGACGCCGGGGGCCATCGCGCTCCTGCTCAAGGCGATCGACGAGGTCACGGCCGTCTTCGAGCCCTACGCGACGGAGAACTTCAAGCCCTTCTTGGAGAACATCCTCAAGGTGATGGCGGCGAACCCCACGGACGGTGTGGGGCAGCTGCTGGTCGTCAACCTGATCATGCTGGCCGGCGCGCTCCTGATGTGGATCGAGCTGCTGATCCGCGGTGCCGCGATCTACGTGGCCGTCGCGCTCGGCCCCGTGGTGAACGCCGGTCTGGTCGACCGTGATCTCTGGGGCAAGAGCAAGAAGTGGATCGGTGGCATCCTCGCCATCGGTCTCAGCAAGCCGATCCTCTTCGCGCTGCTCGGCCTGGGCGGCGCCGTCCTCAGCGACACCACGGGCAGCATGTCCGATGCGGTCTCCAAGACCCTGATTGGCGCCCTGATCCTCCTGCTGGCGGTCTTCGCATCGGCGACCCTCTACAAGTGGGTGCCAGCGTTCGGTGACCAGATGGCCCAGCTCCAGCACGACCGGAAGGCCGCTCTGTCCTCCGGGCCGGCCGCCGCGATCGACGGCCCGGCGCAGCACGCGAACCGCGCGATCAACTCCCGCGTTCAGGATGCCCTCGTTGGCGGCGGGAAGTCCGCTGGTGCCAAGACGGCCGGGGCCAAAGCGGCCGGGGCCAAGATGGGCGGCGGCACCGCCGCTGCCGCTGGCCCCCTCGCAGTCGGGGCAGCGGTGGCCAAGGCCGGGTTCGACGTGGCGAAGAACAAGGCGGCAGGGTCCCCCGGCGCTCAGGGCGCGGAAGCCGCCAACAGCGGTCTCGGCTCTGACCAGGCTCAGGGTCAGCCCGAGGACAGCGGTCCCATCGGAGCACCGGGTGCTCCGGCGAGCAGGGCGTCCGGTCCGGTCGTCGGCTCGGCCCCGGACTGGTCCGCGGCCAGCGGCCACGCAGCGTCCGGTGCTCCAGCTACCGCCCGCCCGCAGGGCGGCACCTCTCCCAGCCCGGTCGTCGGACCGGCCCCGGCTCCGTCTGGTGGCAACACGGCGTCCAACGCACCGCCGACCGCCCGCCCGCAGGGCACGAGTTCGGGCCCTGTCGTCGGCTCGGCCTCTGCCCGACCTTCGGCACCGCGGGCCCGGATGGCGCTGAACTGGGACGAGTTCGCCGGACCCCCGTCCGCTCCGTCCGCCGCACGGCCGGTCGCGCCGCCGGCCCCGACATCCCATCCCTCAGCGGCGCCCTCCTCTCCTTCCCCCGCACCACGGACCACCCCGAGTCCCGGGCCCTCCGTCTCGCCCACGCCGCCTTCGCGGCCGACTGGTGGACAGGTACCCGGCCGGCCGGACCCCAGCAAGGACCAATGAGCCATGGCAACTCGTACGTATCAGTTCGGAAAGCACCGCCCCACGGGGTTGGTCGGCCGCCGCGACCTCGGCGAACAGGTCGTCCTCGGCAGCGGAGCAGTGGTCGGCTTGTTGCTCGGCTTCGCCTTCAACGGCGCGACAGCCCTCGCCGCGACGGGCCTCGTGGTGCCGATCCTGATCGCCCTGGTGATCGTGTACGCCCCGTACCGTCCGAAGGGCACGTCACAGCGGCGCTCGCTCTACCGCTGGTGGCGGATCAACCGCTACCACCGCAAGGCGCTCCGCCGTACCGGCGGTGTCTGGGTGTCGCCCGCCGTCGAGGCGGGTGTGCGCCGCGACGGCACGCCGCCGGACGCCGCGCTGACGGAGCCCGAAGGCATCGCGGGCATGACCTGGGTGCCGACCACCGTCCGCGGGCAGCAGGCCGTCGTCATCCTCCAGCCGGAGGCCGGCTGTGTGACCGCCGCGCTGGAGGTCACCTCCCCCGGCCTGGGCGGCAAGGACATCAGCGAACAGGTCGTCGCGCTGGAGCGCTGGGGCGAACTCCTCGACGCCTTCGGCAACACCGAGGACCACCCGGTCAAGCGGATTCAGGTCCTGGCCCGGCAGATGAAGAGCGACCCGTACGCGCACCAGCGGTTCGTCTCGCAGCGCGACCAGTCCGCGGCGACGGTCAACGCCCCGCAATGGCTCAAGGACTCCTACAACGAGCTGGCCAACGCGGTGTCGACCTCGGCGGAGGAACACCGGTACTACGTCACCATCCACGCGCAGTTCACCCGGGACCTGGCCGCCGAGGGCTCCGCCCGGGGGGCGGGAGACGATGGGATCGCCGCTGCGGTGGCCGTCTACCTGGACGAGCTGTGGTCCCGTTGTGAGGACGCCGACCTCTCGGTGGTCGCCCCGCTGGACGAGAGCACGATGACGGCCCTCATCCGCAATTCGTACGACCCTGACCACCCCATCTGGGACACCGACCTCCCCCGGGCCCACGCCTTCCCCCGCAACGTCGACGTCCGGCAGGGGACACACGTGGCCACCCGCGCGGCGGGAAGCACCGACAGCTGGTTCCACGCCACGGCCTACGTAGCCAGCTGGCCCACCACGCCCGTCGGTCCCGGGTTCCTGTCACCCCTGCTGATCGGGATGCCCGACGTCATCCGCACCTTCTCCATCACCCAACAGCTGGAGCCCAACGACAAGGCCGTGGAACGCATGCTCGCCGAGGACACGAACAACCAGGCGGAGATGCACCGCAACCACCAGCGCGGCAAGAACATCGACCCCCGCGACCAGATCGCCGCGAGCGCCACCGGTTCACGCGGCATGGCCCTGGCCGCCTCCGGCGCGGCCGGCTCCGCGGTCGTCGGCTACATCACCATCTCCGCCCGCAGCCCCGAAGAGCTGGAACGCACCAAGCGAACGACCGGGAGCCGCGCCCGCAACGCGAACCTGCGGATCGAGTGGCTCGACCTCGAACACGCCAGGGCCTTTGCGAACACCCTTCCCCTCGCCGGAGGCATCAAGTGACTGACCTGCTGAACCTCGCTCCGCTGACCCCGATGCACCAGACCGTGCGGCGCCCGCTCCACACGGAGACGACCACCAGCCAGGCGCTGTACCTGCCGGTGGCGCCGCCGACGCTCGGCAGCGCGGGCGCAATCATCGGCCGCGAACTGTATTCCGGAAAGGCGTTCATCTACTGCCCTTTCAGTGCATTCGGCGACGGATTGCCCGGCGGAAATATGATCGTGATGGGGGACACGGGCCGCGGAAAGAGTTCCCTCACCAAGACGTATGCCGCCCGGCAAATTCGGCTCGGCAGGAAAGTCGTGGTCTTGGACACGAAAGAGCAAAAGGAACGAGAGGAAGGCGAATGGGCCGCGCTCGGACGTTCCCTCACCGGCATGGCGCCGGTCAAGTTCGCCCCGGGCGGTGGGCCCGGCGCCTCCTGCATCAACCCCATGGACCCCTCCATCTCAGGCAAGCGGCAGGCCGAGCTGGTCAGGACGATCGTTGAACTCGGCCTGGGCAAGACCCTGGACGAGTTCGCCGGCTCCGCCCTGAGAATCGCCATCCGTCGGGCCCACCACCGGGCGGACTCCCTCGGCCGCACCCCCGTGCTGGCGGACGTCGCCGCCGCGCTCCGGGCCCCCGAGGAGTCCGACGCCGTCGCGAAGCAGCGGACGCGGGACGAACTCCTCGCCGACGGGCTCGAAGCAAGTTACGTTCTCGACCGGCTGTGCGGCAGTGAGCAGGACTCGACGGGCGACCTGGTCGGCATGCTCGACGGGCCGACCAGCCTCGGCGTGGGCCTCGACACCGACATGGTCGTCTTCGACCTCACCAAGGTCCCGTCCGGCGGCGTCGCCATGACCATCCTCGTCGCCGTGATCAGCGTCTTCCTCGAAGAGGTCTGGCTGCGACCCCTGTGCGAGTGCGGGACGGAACCGAGCCAGCACGAGCGAGTGGTGGTCGACGCTGACTCCGGCGCCTGGGAGGTAGGGCCGAACCCGGCGACGAGCTGCCGACGCTACAGCCAGCGCAAGCGCATCCTCATCGCCGAAGAAGCCTGGCATATTCTCGGCACCCCGCAGCTGGCCGCCCTGCTCGAAAAGTTCCTCAAATTCGCGCGCGGCCTCGGATTGTCGTGCATCTTCATCGTCCATCACCTGTCTGACATCGACGACTCCCCGGAGACGCAGGCGGCGCTGAAAATGGCCGACACTGTCGTCATCTACTCAATGAAAAAGGCCGAAGCGGAAGCCGCCGTGGCCAGACTGGGGCTGCCTGCGTGGACGGCGGACCACATCGTGCGTCTGCGTCGGGGAATCGCGCTGTGGGTGGTCGGAGAGGTGATCTACCCCGCCGTACAGCACCTGCTGGTGGTGGCCGAGCAGCACCTGTGCTTCTCGTCCGGGTCGATGACCGATGTCTCCACCAGCTACCCGGACGCCGCGTGAACGGCTCCCGTCATCTCGTCGCCGTCGGCCCGTCCAGGCAGATCCGGAACGGACGCATTCCATGACCACCATCGGCACCGACCTTCCGGCCGGCCAGCACACGGAGCGCGGGGAAATCGACCGGCTGCACGCCGCAGCCCTCGACCTCGCCCGGCGCACGAACGAGCTGGCCATCAGCCTCGACCACGGCGACTACTCCGCCGCCGGGGGCCGCGTCCGTACCGCCGTCGCCCACCTCTGGCGCGCGGCCGAAGACCTCCACGGCGCGTTCCACCAGTCGCCGCCCCGTTCTGCCGGGCCCGGTGCGGCGATCCCCAAGCTCTGCGGCCGACGCATGCGCTACCTCGCGGCCCGGGTCGGGCAGAGGGCCGAGTAGTGGAATTCCTGCCCAACGGGATCTCCGTGGCCCTGTACGCCGTCGCCACCGTGTGCGCGGTGGCGATGGCCACCGTCTGGCTGCTGATGAAGCGGGCGGCCCGCGACGCCGGGTTCGCGAGCAAGGCCGTGCTCAAGCGGCAGTTGTCGGCCGCCGCCGTCCTCAAGGCCACGGAGATCCGGCCCTCCCTCACCAGCGGCAGCAACCACCCGCCCCGCACGGCGGTGGACCTGGTGAAGAAGCGATCCGCCGGGCGCTGACCACCCCCTTTCTCCCGTCCAGGAGCACGTCATGCAACACTCCCTCTCCCCTCACGACTTCGGCTATTCGCTGGGGACCTCTCAGCGCCCGAAGGGCGTGGACCTCTGGTCCCGCGCTGACAAGGCGTGCCGGGTCATCGGCCCGATGGGCTCGGGCAAGACCCTGCGCTTCTTCGCCCCGACCATCCGCCGGTGGCCCGGACCGGTCCTCGCCACCTCCACGAAGCCGGACCTGGTCGAACTGACCCTCGACGCCCGGCGCACCGGCGGCCGTCCGGTCTTCGCATTCGACCCGCAGGACATCGCCCCCTCCGTACCGAGGTTCCGGTGGACGCCGATCACCGGCGCCGCTGAGACCGAGACCGCGATGATGCGGGCCAAGGCGTTCATCGCCGGCTCGCGCACCCCCGGTTCCGCCTCGCAGTCCAGCGAGGGCGCGGCCTTCTACAAGGGCCAGGCTGCCAAGATCCTGGCGGCCTACCTCCACGCCGCCGCCCTCGACGGCGCGGGCCTGGAGTGGGTACTGAAGTGGGCACGGAAGCTGACCGACCCCGCGCCGGTCGGCATCCTCAACGCCCACCCCGGCGCCGGCCCCGGGTGGGCGGACATGCTCCGAACCGCGACCACGGGCGACAGTCGAACCGTCGGCAACACCGCCTCCACCCTGGACGCGGCCCTTGAACCCCTCATGCACGAGTCGGTCGTCCAGGCCCTGCTCGGAGACGGCGAGGACCCCACGGACTTCGCCGAACTCCTCGACGCGGGCGGCACCGTCTACCTGCTCGGCAAGGACTCCGAGGTCAACAGCGTCGCCCCACTGACCACCGCGATCACGGAAGACCTGCTCGACATCGCCGAGGCCCACGCCATCGCCTCCGCCGCCGGCCGACTCGACCCGCCCCTCTTCGGCGCGCTGGACGAGGCGCCGAACATCGCCCCCATCCCCTCCCTGCGGCAGCGCGTCGCCGACGGCCGTGGCCGCGGACTCACCGTGATCATCGGCCTCCAGGGCTGGGCATCGGCCCGCGCCCGGTTCGGCGAGGACACCGCGAACGAGCTGGCCTCGTTCACCAACAACGTCGTCGTGTTCGGCGGGGCGAAGGACGTCGACTTCCTCAAGGACCTGTCAGACCTATGCGGGCAGGTCGAGCGCGAGCGCACCACGAAGACGACCAGCGGTGGCGACCGCGGAAGCCGCTCGACCGCGACCCACATGGCGCTGGAGCCGGTGCTGCGGAGCGACGAGATCAGGTCGCTGCCGGAAGGCCACGCGCTCGTCCTCGCCGACAACCTGCCCCCGGTGGTCACCCGCCTCGACGGCATGTGGACCTGGGAGTCCTGGCCGGAGATCGAAGCCCACATCCGCCGGCTGCGCGAGGAGAACGAGACGGAGCGCCGTCGGCGGGCTGCGGCGAAGAAGAAGCAGGCCGCCGACCACGCCGCCGCCTGGGCCGCGCACGGAGCCGCCGCGTGACGAATCCACTCGCGCAGTTCAAGCCCTTCCCCGAAGCGCCCGCGCTGATCCTGGAGTACATCGCGGAGCGAAGCGCGGAGGAGTCGGTGGTCGACGGCCCCCCGCCGTGGGACCTCGGCGCCCTCTCGGCCGAGCTGATCGAGCCGCTACCCGCGTGGCTGAACGCGGTATGCCGCTGGCTGAACGAGGCGTACGCCTGGCAGCCGCAGGACGTGATCCCGCCCTGCTGGATGAGGCATGAAGGGCTGGGGTACGAGATCGCCGCCCTGGCCTTCGCCCGGGACGACGCCTATGCCAACGCGGGTTCCACTGTCGTCTGGCACGAGCAGTACGACCGGTTCCTCAGCCGGATGAACAAGGCGCTGGGCAAGGCCGGTGACGAGTGCCGCCTTGGACGGCACGACGACCGGCCCGCACGCTTCCAGCTCGCCGCCTGGGTTCATTAGGTCTAGCCGTCTTCAGGTGTCGTTGAGTAGCCACCCTCACGAGTAGAAGCCAGGTGGTCCTCCCTGCTGCACGGGGAGGACCACCTGGCTTCTGTACTGCGCTTTGCACTCAATGCGGCCACCCTCTACAGGCAGTCGGCGACCACGGCCTTCCGGAAGGCGTCCCACTCTTCGGCCGTGTAGCGCAAGGCCGGGAAGGACGGGTTCTTGGAGTCGCGCAGCGCGATGCCGCCGCCAGGGATGTCGGCGATCTCCACGCACTGCTCCCCGCCGTTGCTGAATGGCGACTTGCGCCACTCCGCTGCGGACAGATCGACGGAGTACAGGTCTTCCTTGTTGGGAGTCACGTCCCGTTTCCTTCCATGATTTCCTTGATCCTCACGCGTGAGTCGTCCACGGGAAGCGCTGCGGCTACCACCTGCTCGAAAGCTTCCTCGAAGACCTTGACGTCATCCGTGCCCTCCACGAAGTACCCGCCTCGCAGGTTCTCCAGGTTGACGACGGTTGGCCACGGCGTCGGGAACCGCACGACCTCGAACAGACCGAGCATCCCGGGGTGCGAGCCAGCGTGAAGGTCCATCACCTGGATCGTGACGTTCGGTAGGTCCGCCATGTCCAACAGATGGCGAAGCTGGTCTCGCATCAGATTCGGATGCGAAGCCGACCGCAGCGCAAGCGCGGCTTCGTGAATGATGGCCCACAGTTTCAGAGGCGGGCCGTCCGGCCTGGTGGTGAGGATGGCCTGCCGCGTCTTGCGTACTTCAGCCAGCGCGTTGACCTCGGCGGGAGACCGAGTGATGGCCGTTGCGGCGATGATCTCGCGGGCGTAGAGCCCGGTCTGGAGCAGACCGGGAATGAGGCTGGGTGTGTAGACGTGCACGCTCTCGGCGTCGGACTCCAGAGTCAGGTAGTCGGTGTAACTCAGCGCGACAACATCGCCGTACGTCTGCCACCAGCCCTGCTTGCCGGCGTCCTTGGCCAAGTTCTCCAAGGCGGCCACCGTGGCGGCGTCCTCGACGCCGTACACCGCCAACAGCTTGGCGACCTCTCCCGGAGGCATCCGCGCTTTCGCGTTCTCGATGCGGCTGATCTTGCTCTCGCTCCAGCCCGCCCCCATCGCGGCGGCTGCCGCCTCGCCGCTGAGGCGGACCTTCAAATCGGTACGCCTTCAACGTGTCGCCGAGGCGCCGACGACGCAGAGTGGGGACTGCCCTCACGTTCGGCATCGGGTGCTGAACACTCCCTCCGAGGTGCGCTAAGCGCGGCTGTGGGTGCATTTTCGCACCCCAGGGTGCGCAAGTCGATAGAACTGGCATTCATTCTTCTGCTAATTCCGGTTCCAAGCTTGCCACTTCGCCTGTCAGAAGGACATGCTTTCCGTGCAGAGGGCGCCTTACGGGTTGCACTCTCTCAGTTACGGGCCGGAAGCGTGTCTTGATGAGCTGCGGAGGACTGGGGATGACGACTCACCAGAGCAGCACGGTCAGTCCGATCTTGGGCTGGGAGCCCACCACCACCCCCATCGCCGTCGCTCCCATCCCCGCTGAGCCGCCCCGCTACGACTTAACCGTGACGATCGGCGCCCGGATCACCACGAGCGGCGCCCTTGAGCGGGACCCCCAGGCTCAGTGGATCGGACGCCTCCGTCGCATCGCCGCGGAGAAGCTGACTCACCTGGGGCTGGGGCGGCTGCGCGCGGACGCGGAAGTCTTGGTCAGCGAACTCGTCACCAACGCCCTGCGTTACGGAGAAGGCCCCTCGGTCGGAGTTCGCCTCGTCATCACCGAACGGGGGATCGTCATCGTGGTCCATGACGGTTCCGGTGTCACCCCGCAAGTAAAGGCCGTCGGCGACGATCAAGAGTCCGGACGTGGTCTTCTCCTCGTCGCCACCCTGGCGACCGACTGGGGTGTCACTCCGGACCGCACTACTACCTGGTGCGTGCTGAACCTGCCGGAGGCGGCCTCATGACCGCGCAGACGTCTGACCTCTACTCACTCGGCCTTGTCCCCTCCCCCCTGGCAATGCCCGTCCGGGTCAAGGACCTAACGGTGCCGACGAGCGTCGATCACCCGCCCGTGCGAGACGGCACGGGCGGGGCGCGACAGGTCGAACCCGCCCGGCCCGTCCCCCGGGACCTGCTCTTACGGCTGGGTGCCAGCTTGAGGAAGTCCTTCATCGAGGACGGTGTGGACGAGGTTCTGGAGCGGATTCTCGGCTGGGGTGCCGCGACGTTGTCCCCGGAGGAGATCCGGAATCTCGTCCGCTCCCTCCATGCATGTCTGTGGCCTCTGGTGACCGATGCGCTGCACGAAGCGAAGGGCCGGCCGGACGACTTCCTCCGTCAGCTCGTCGGCGCCGCGTCCCGGCTCGACGCCCAAGGCGCCGCGACGAAGTTCGTGCCGACCGAGTCGTACGCCCGACTCCTGGCCTCGCTGGTCAGTGACCTCCTCGACCTCGTCAGCGACCCGGAAGACCGGGAGCCGAAGTGACAGAACAGCCCCGCGCCTTCACGCAGTCCCCGTTCCTCGCCCCGGCACTACCTGGAGTACCCCGTGAACGTCTTATCCCTCCAACCGCGCCCGATCACGACCTCCCTCCCCGGGGCGATCAGGGACCTGAACGCGGTGTGCCGCGAAGTGGGACTGCCGCTCCCGGTCTCCCCCAGCACCGAGGACCCCGCGCGCCGGATCGAGCTGGGCACCGTCGATGAGGACACCGTCCTCCAGTTGACCGACCTGCTGCGCCGGGGCATGAAGCGCACATACAAGACCCGCGACCGGCTCCGGCGAGCCCTGAACGCCCACGGAATCGACGCTCCGGACCTCGGACTTGAGGACGGTGAGATCGCCCTCGGCAACCTCACCGTCGCGGCAGCGGAGCGACTTGCCCAGCTTCTGGGGGCTCCCCCGCGACCGGTCACGACGGCCCTGGACGACTGGCCCGAAGCACAGGAAGTCCTCGCCCGGCTCCAGAAGGCGTTCCGCGACGCCACCGGCGGCGGATTCCTCGACCTGCTCTTCCTCTCCGACTGCCTCCGCTGCGGAGGGGAGCCGGTGATCTCGACCGGGCCCATCTGCGTCAAGACCGCCCGCCGGCTCGTGAGCGCCCTGGAGTACGGGGGCCAGCAATGATCCAACCGCCCGCCGGACCGCACATAGCCCGGGACCTCCTCCACCGCGTGGAGATCGCCCGCCGGGACCGCAACCGGCTCCTCCGCGTCCATCTCCCCGCCGCCGAGGCCAGACAGGCCCGGCACCAGGACTACGCCAACGCCAACGTGCTGCGGCGGATCGTCTCCCAGTTGGGCTGGCCCACCCGCGAGCTGCTCGGAGAGGAAGCCCTCACCGCAGTATGGGAAATCGTCCTGCGCGCCGACGCGCTCGCCGACTTCCAGCGCCTGGCCCTTCGACTGCTCGACGGCGCCGTCGTCCGGGGCGAGGCGACCATCCAGCAGTGGGCGCACCTGCACGACCGGTGCGCGGTCAACGCCGGGAACCTTCAGCGCTACGGCACGCAGTACCTCCTGGGACCGGACGGCCCGGAGCCGGCCCCGGTGGAGGACCCCGAGCAGCTCGACGTCCGCCGGGCCGCGGTCGGCCTCCCGCCGCACGTCCAAGCGCGGGCCGCCCTGCGGCGCCGCCTCGGATGGCCGACGGCTGCCCCGGACCCCGGCCACGGGTTACCGGACGTTCCTATGGAGCTGGCGGGGGTGGCGGCATGACGACGATCCCCTGTCCGGTGGGACTGGAGGAGCTGGGGCCCGACCACTTCGCCTTCCCCCGCGCACCCCGGGTGTACGAAGTCCTGCTCGGTGGGACCGAGACGTACCAGTGCGACCGGGATACGGCCCTCGACCTCTACATGGCCGCGCCCTGGGTGATGCTCGCCGCCCGGACGAACCGCTGGTTCACCGAGGTGGCCACCGACACCGTTCTGCGCCGGGGGGCGCGGCAGTTCCTCGACCTCGGCTGCGGCCTGCCCAACCGCCCGGACCTCCACCACCTCGTACCCCGGGACTGCCCCGTCGTCTACATCGACCGCGACCCCGGCGTCCTCGCCCACGCGAAGTCCCGGCTCGACCCCGGCCCCCCGTACGCGACGACCGTCCTGGCCGGAGACCTTCTTGATATGGAGGAGCTGCTCAGGGCCCCAGAGGTGACCGGGTCGTTCGACCTCGCGCAGCCGATCGCGGTCACCGTCCACGACGTGCTCCCGTGGAACACGGACGACACTGCGGTGACAGACGCGATGGCCGCCCTGCGGGCCTGGCTCCCGGTGGGCAGCACCCTGTCGATCACCCATCTCACCGCGGAGTTGAACCCGAGGCAGGTGTCCGAGGTCGTCTCCGTCTACGAGCACCACGGCATCGGCGTCCGCCCGCGCAGCCGCGCCGAGATCGGAGCGTTCTTCGGCGGCTTCGCCCACCTCGGGGACGGGCTCGCGGCCGTGAGCCGCTGGTCCGCCCACGGCACGAACGTCCGCCACTTCACCCCGTACCCCGCCAGCGCCTCCGACGCCCCGGCGTTCGCCGGCATCGCGGTCAAGACCGACCACAGCCGCCGCTGACCGTCCCGGCCGACCCTCGAACCGCCGCCCCGGGCCCGGGCTGACACCGGTCCCGGGCCCCCGGGGCGGCTCCCACCCAACACCCTCAACGGTTAAGGATCTGGATGTCCGCGTTCACCGTGCACTGCTGGAATCTGGAGCGGAACGGCAAGCAGGACCCGGCCCTGCGGCAGAAGGCCCACGAACTCCTCGTCCGCGACAACCCCGCCCTCGTCCTCCGCCAGGAGATGCCCGGCGCGGACGACGACGGCGCCGCAGTCATGTACGAGCTGGAGGAGATCCTCGGCATGCGCGGCTGGCTCGGCCCCCGCTCCTGCACCGCGGTCTTCGCCGACCAGGACGTGTTCCGCACCGTGCGGACCTGGCCCCAGACCGGACCGATGTGGGTCCTGCCGCCGACCGCGCTCACCATGCGCTACCTGCCCGCCGGCCGCGACGCCCTGCCCCTGATCGTCGCGTCCTTCCACCTCAACTACGCCTCCACGACGACTCGGCTGGCCGAGGCGGAGTGGCTGACCACCTGGGCCGACAAACGGTGGACCACGGCGGACGGCGAGACCGTGCGCGTCCCGGCCCTGCTCGGCGGGGACACCAACAGCTACCCCGAAGCCTGCGGACTGGGCGAACCCGCCCTCCCCGTCCTGGACGCCATCCACGACGAACCGCACCGGGCCCACCGTTCCTACCGCGCGCCAGAGGGACGGCGTATGGACACCCGCCCAGACGAAGTTCTGTACACCGCCGGACTGCATGATGTCGCCCAGCATCACGCCGACCGGTTGGGAGGAGGAAGCGCTGACGCGCTCGCCCCCACGGTGGACGCCTGCGACACGCACGGCCCCGAAGCCCGGATCGACCGTGTGTACGTCACCGCCGAGCTGCTGCCCGCCGTCACCGACGTGGACGTCATCCCGGTGCCTCTGGTGATGTCCGATCACCACGTCCTGCGGCTCACCCTGGACGGCGACCTCCTCGCGGACATTCTCAACCGGCAGCCGGTCGACTCCCTCTCCTTCGCCAGGTGAGGCGGACAGCGATGGAAGATCCGCCCCAGCCACCGCCCAGCGATCACCGGACGACCACGATCGCGGCCGGCGTGATCCTTCAGAACGGACGCCTTCTGCTCGTCAAACGGCGCGTGCCGGAAGGAATGCTGACCTGGCAGTTCCCGGCCGGAAAGATCGAGCTGAGCGAGTCCCCCGAGGAAGCCGTCGTGCGGGAGGTGAAGAAGGAGACCGGCCTCGCCGTCGCCGTCACGGAACAGCTGAGAGAGCGAATCCACCCGGACACTGGCGTCCGCATCCTCTACTTCGCCTGCGCGATCCGGTCCGGCACCGCCCATCGCGCTGCCCCCGACGAAGTCGCGGACATCAACTGGGTACCTGTCCGCGACGTATTCCACTACATCCCTGATGGGCTCTTTCTGCCTGTTCAGCAGTACCTGTGCACCACCGTCGGCCATCCCGAACAGGCTGCCGCGCCGGGCGGCTCGGCGCCCGACGACGGGCCGGTTCGGGGCGGTCTCCTGGGGGAACCGCAGTGATTCCGGCAATAGGGCAGGACCACGAAACACGATCGGTAGGGTGACGAAGTGACTACGGTACGAGACAAGAATATTGATGAGGAAGCGGCCTCGTTGCGGGCGGCCATGGTGCGTGAGCTGCGCGATCTGGGGGCGATCACCTCTGACTCCGTCGCCGACGCGGTGGCTGCCGTGCCTCGGCATCTGTTCGCCGTCGGTGAGCCGTTGGAGGCCGCGTACGCCGCCAACCGGGCCCTGGTGATCAAGAGGGATGAGGACGGAACGGCTCTCAGTTCGCTGTCGGCCACGCACATTCAGGCGGTGATGCTGGAGCAGGCCGGGATCGAGCCCGGCATGAGGGTCCTCGAAGTCGGCTCGGGTGGCTACAACGCCGCGCTGATCGCCGAGCTGGTCGGCAAGGAGGGCGCGTCGATCTCGGTGGACATCGACGCGGAGATCGTCGAGCGTGCCCGGAAGTGTCTGGACGCGGCCGGGTATGAGCACGTCGAGGTGGTACGGGCGGACGCCGTCGCCGGAGTTCCGGAGCTGGCTCCGTTCGACCGGATCGTCGTGACCGCCGGGGCCTGGGACATCCCGTCGGCGTGGCTGGAGCAGCTCTCCGAGCACGGGCGAATCGTCGTGCCGCTCCGGATGCGCGGGCTCACCCGGTCGATCGCGTTCGACCGGGCCGGCGGTCCGGAAGCGGAGCTGGTCAGCGACAGCTACCGCCTGTGCGGCTTCGTGCCCATGCAGGGGGCCAGCGCGTACACCGAGCGGCTCGTCCACGTCACCGAGGGCCTCGCGCTGCGGGTAGACGACCAGAAGCAGGACTTCGACACCGACGCCCTGGCTGCCGCCGTGCGCTCGCCCCGGCTGGAGGTGTGGTCCGGCGCGGCCTTCGACCTGCCGGACGAGTTGGAGCTGTTCCTGGCGACGAACACGCCGGAGATGGTGATGCTCCACGGCAGCAAGGACCTGGTCGATCAGGGCCTCCTCGCGCTGTCGGTGACGCGCGGCGTCCCGGCTCTGGTCAGCGGGGGGAGCTTCGCCTACCGCACGAAGCGGCCGAACGAGGCGGCCGGCGGCTTCGAGAGCGGCGTCCTCGCCCACGGTCCCGACGCCGAACAGGTCGCCGCGCGCTATGCCGAGCTGCTGCGCCGATGGGCGTCGGACCACCAGCGGCGCGGCGCGGCGCGGATCGCGTACCGGCCGATGCCCGTCGGCACGGCTGAACCGTCCCAGGGGGTTGTGGCGAAGCGGCTCGGAGCAGTCGCCTTCTCCTGGTCATAGGCTCCCCGGCCCCTGCGGCACGTCACAGGGGCACGGGGCATTCGCACCACCCAACTATCAGGGAGGTTGTTGTGTCCGTACAGCAGATCGAGGAAGCGGCGAAAGCGCACCCGCAGACCGCGGGCGAAGCGGAGAGCTTCGAGAACTGGGACCTGGATGTCTCGATCGTGGAGTCCGGCCCGTCGGCCGACCGGCTCATCCGGATGACCGACGACGGCTGTGGTGTGACCTGCGAGTCCGCCTGCTCGACCACCTGCCCGTAGCAGGCCCGAAGGACTGAACCGCGGTGCCCGGTCGGCTTCGGCCGGCCGGGCACCGCGCTCCACGGAGGGGAATTGCCGGTGTACGCGTACGTCGATGCCGCGCTGCTGCGGGCCGGGGCCTGGGCTCCGGCCGATCTCATCCAGCCTTGGCCCGACCCGGGCGGAGGCACGGACTCCTGGCGGGAGTGGCTGGAGCAAACCCTTCGGATACCCGGCTTCGCGGAAGCTCTCGACCAGGCCAGTCCCGCGCTGGCCCGCCAGGTTCGGGACATCCGCAGCGAACAGAACCTGCCGGAACGCGCCGTACGGAAGGCGACGTTCGCGGTCCTGCGGTATCTGCTGCGAGCGTCGAGCAGGGCCACCCCGTTCGGCCTCTTCGCCGGAGTGGCACCTGTGAGCTTGGCTGGCGCGGCGGCCGTACGCATCGGCTCCCGGCACCGGGCTGTCGTCCGGCCCGACGCCGTGTGGCTGACCACGGTGATCGAGCTGCTGGAGGCGGATCGCATCCTGTTGCCGCAGCTGATGGTGCGGACCCATGTGCTGGTGGCGGAGAAGGACGGGCATCTGGTGCTCGACCACCGGGGCAGCGGCAGCTTGGGCAGCGCCCCGGTCCGGGTGCGGGTCCGTGTCACCCCGCCGATCACCTCGGCCCTGGCTGCGGCCCGCCATCCTATCCGGGTCGCGGACCTCGCTGCCAAGCTGGCCGGCGACTTCCCCCGCGTGCCCGCCGAGGTGATCGGCAAGCTGCTGGCGGATCTGACCGCCCAACGCCTCCTGGTCACCAACCTCCGTGCCCCGATGACCACGACGAATCCGCTGGACCACCTCCTGAACGCCCTCGACGCGGCCGAAGCCGAGGACCTCCAACCGGTCACCGCCACCGCTGCACGGCTCCGGTCCCTCACCCATGCTCTGGCCCGACCCCGCATCGCATGTTCGGAGGACGGCGTACACCGAGCCCGGCTCACAGCCGAGATGCGCGACCTTGCCCCCGGCGCCGGGCCGACGCTGGGGGTCGACTTGCGGATCGACGGGGAGGTGGCGGTCCCGACCGAGGTCGCCGAGGAAGCGGCGCGGGCCGCGACGGCACTCGTCCAGCTGGCCCGCCAGCCGTTCCTCAGCCGTGCGTGGGCGAACTGGCACAGCCGCTTCTTGGAACGGTACGGCCCGCGCGCCCTAGTCCCGGCCCTGGACGCGGTGGACGGTGACACCGGCATCGGCTATCCGGCCGGGTTCCTGGGCGGACCGCCCGCCCCGGCGAACGCTCCACTGACTGAGCGGGACGGGAAACTGCTGGCGCTCGCGCAGAACGCGGCCCTGCGCCGTCAACACGAGATCGTGGTGAATGACGCCATGATCAACGTTCTCACCGTGATCGGCCCTGACTCCGGTGTCCAGCCGACGACGGAGCTGATCGCCCGCGTGAACGCCTCCAGCGCCGACGCCCTCGGGGCCGGGGAGTTCACGCTCGCGGTCACCGGGGTGTCCCGGGTCGCCGGGACGGTGACCGGACGGTTCCTCCATCTCCTCGGTGCGGACGACCGCGACCGAATGACGGCGGCGTACGCGACGGCGGCGACCGCGACTGACGGCACCCTGACCGTACAGATATCCGCGCCCCCGCTCCACGCTTCGACCGAGAACGTCGCCCGTGCCCCGGGCGTGGTGCCCGCGGTGCTCGCCTGGGGCGAGTGCCACGACCACCCCGGGGAGCGGGTGCTGCTGGACGACATCGCGGTGACCGCCGACGTCCACCGCCTCTACCTGGTGTCGCGGTCCCGGCGGCGCCCGCTGGAGTTCGTGACCCTCAACGCGGTGGAGCCGGTCCACCGCACCCATCCGCTGGTCCGGTTCCTGACCGAGGCCACCAACGCGATGAGCGCCCCGTGCGCGGTTTTCGACTGGGGTGCCGCGACAACACTGCCGTTCCTCCCTGCGGTGCGCTACGGGCGCACGATTCTCTCCCCGGCCCGGTGGCTGCTGACGACCGCCGACCTCGCCGCCCGTGAGGCGGACCAGCCGCAGTGGGATGCGTCCCTGGCCGTGTGGCGGGACCAGGTCGCCGCTCCGAGCACGGTGTACGTCGGCGACGGCGACCAGCGCCTCCGCCTCGACCTGGACGAACCCGCGCACCGGGTGCTGCTGCGCGCGCAGGTACAGCGTTCCGGCACCGCCGTGCTCCGCGCGGAAGCGGCCCCGGGCACAGGATGGATCGGCGGGCGCCCCCACGAGCTGGTCATCCCCCTCGCCCGAACCGGCCCGGGACGGAGGACACCGTGGTGGCTGGACCGCGAGGCCGGCACGGCGGAGGGGCACGGGCGCCTCCCCGGCTGCGACGGCCGGTTCCACGTCCAGCTCTACACCCGCCCCGAACGCCACAGCGGCATCCTGAACCGTCTGCCCGAACTGCTGGCGGAACTCGGCGGCACGACTCGGTGGTGGTTCCTGCCCTACCGCGACCCCGACGAGCATTTGCGGCTCCGCCTCGTCGTACCGGCCGACCACGCCGAGGGTGCCCCGGCGGCGATCGGCGGCTGGACCCGGGCACTGCGCCGGGCCGGGCTGATCTCCCGGGTGCGGTGGGACACGGACTTCCCCGAGACGGCCCGCTTCGGCGGCCCGGCGGCGATCGACGCCGCCGAGGCGTTCTTCGCGGCGGACTCCGAGGCCGCCGCCGCGCAGCTCGCCTTCAGCACGGCGAACGGCGGCCCCGACGCCCAAGCCGTCACCGCCGCCAGCATGATCGACCTCACGACCGGCCTCATCGGAAACCCCGCCGACGCGATGGCCTGGCTGATCGACCACGCCCGCACCACCAGCACCGCCCCCGCCCGCGACGTATACGAACAAGCGGTCGCCCTCGGCAACCCGTACGACCACGACGCCCTGACCCGCCATCCCGGCGGTGAGCGGATCGCCGCCGCGTGGGCCCGGCGGCGCGAGACCCTGGCCGACTACCGGGCCGTACTCAACACGACGGGCACCACCGACGTGAGCATCCTGCTGCCCGAGCTGCTGCATCTCCACCACACCCGCGTCGCCGGGATCGACCTCGACTCCGAAGGTCAGTGCCTACACCTCGCCCGCGCCGCCGCGCTGAGCTGGACCGCACGAGGAAGGACCAGGTCGTGAAACCGATACCGAAGGCGCTGGCCGCCGCCGACGTCCTCGCCGCCGACCTGTCTGCCCCGCGCCCTGCCGCGCCCAAGTCCGGCGGCCGAGCGTGGCCGCAGTCCCTGGCCGGGGGTGCGGCCGGCATCGCCCTGTTCCACGTCGTACGGGCCCGCACGGGGCAGGGCAACTGGGACACAGCCCGCGCCTGGATCTCCCGGGCGGCGTCCGACGACCTGACCGCCGCCCCCAACGCCGGTCTCTACCTCGGCGCTCCGGCCCTCGCATTCGTCCTGCACACCGCAGCGGCCTCGACCGGTCGCTACCGGGGCGCCCTGGAGAAGCTGGACGACGCCACCGTCTCGATCACCCGGCACCGTCTGGCCGAGGCCCATGCGCGTATCGACCGTGGCGAACGGCCCGTGATGAAGGAGTTCGACCTGATCCGTGGGCTCACCGGGTTCGCCGCCCAGCACCTCACCCGCCACCCGGAGCACAAGATCACCGCCGACGCGCTCACCTACCTTGTACGGCTGACCGAGCCCCTTCCGAACCAGGACGACGCCCTGCCTCCGTGGTGGACCGACGTCTCTCCCAGCGGCGAGCCGACGCCTGACTTCCCCGGCGGACACGGGAACTTCGGACTGGCCCACGGCATCGGCGCGACCCTGTCCGTCCTCTCACTGGCGCTCCTGCACGGTGCCGACGTCCCAGGGCTGGCCGACGCCGCCGGACGGATCTGCGCCTGGACCGACCGATGGCGACAGGGAGACGCCACCGAACCGTGGTGGCCCGGCTTCATCACGGCTGATCAAGCGGCCGGTGGGCACATCGAGCCAGCTCTCCGTCCCCGGCCTTCCTGGTGCTACGGAGTGGCGGGCACCGCCCGCGCCCAGCAACTCGCCGGTCTCGCCCTCGGCGAGCCCGCCCGCGTCCGCGCCGCCGAGAACGCGATGCTCGCCGCCCTGCGCGACCCCGTCCAACTGGACCAGATCCCCGGCATCGGGCTGTGCCACGGAACCGCCGGTCTCCTCCATGCTGCGTGGCGGATGGCCGACCAGACCGAAAACCCGGCCATCGCGGCGGAGCTGCCGCAGATGACCGACCGACTGACAGCCGCGCTCAACCGGTCCGACCGCGACCCCGAACTCCTCGACGGCACCGCCGGAGCCGCCCTCGTCCTGCACACCGTCGGCACCGGAACCGTCGCCGCCCCGTACTGGGACACCTTTCTCGCCCTGGCCTGAACCCCCTGGAGACGACATGGACAGCCCCGTGTGGCAGCAGGTGAACATCTCCTTCCCCGACTGGAACAGCGCCGAGCAGACAGCGCTCACGCACCTCGCTCCGATCCTGTTCGCCGCCGAGGACGCCAGCGCGATCGCCTCGTGGTTCCACATCCGTAAACGCCCGTGCTGGCGCCTCCGCTATCTGCCGTCCACTGACACCGCCCCGCAGATCCGCCGGGAACTCGACGCACTGACCGCCGCCGGGCACATCACCGGCTGGACTCCCATCGTCTACGAACCCGAGATCCATGCCTTCGGCGGACCAGAAGCCATGGAAACGGCCCACCGCTTCTTCCACCTCGACAGCCGTGGACTGCTCACCCATCTCCGCGACGAGGGCCAACCCGCGGGCGGACATCGGCGGGAGATATCCCTCCTGCTGTGCAGCACCCTGATGCGCGCGGCCGGCCTCGACTGGTACGAGCAGGGCGACGTCTGGGCACGAGTCGCCGCCCACCGCCCTCTATCGGTCGGCCAGCGGAGTACCGCCCGACAGAGCGCCGCCGTACAACGGCTGCTCACCGTGGACACGGACGACCAGATCCGCGAGAACGCTCTCCTGGCCCGCACCAGGGAATGGGCCCGTGCTTACACCACCTCCGGGCACGAACTCAGCGACCTCACCACTGCCGGAGCCCTCCATCGCGGACTCCGCGATGTCCTCGCCCACCATGTGGTCTTCGCCTGGAACCGCCTCGGTCTGCCGTACGCCACACAGGCCGCCCTCGCCGCCACCGCCAGGAACGTCGTCTTCGGCCCCGACCTCACCGCGCACGACGGTGTTGCCGTGACGAGCGCCGGCGTTCCCGACCCCGCCCAGCCGCGCCGCTGACAGCATCGGCCCGCTCGTCCAGAGGGGAACCATGGACCCGAACGACCCCATCGCCCAGCGCTTCCCACTCGTCGCCCGGCCCCGGCCCGCCTGCCCGCCACTCACCGAACGCGTCCACGCGCTGCTCGACCTCGCCCGGTCAGCGGCAGAAGGAAACGATCCGACACGGGCCTCAGCCGTCTACAACCAGTCGGCCCTCCTCGCCTCCGACCTCGGCCTACCCACCCTCGCCCGTGACCTGTGCTACCGGCACGCCGACGCCTACTTCCAGGCCGGCCCGCTCCCCGGACAGAGCGCCATCCGAGCACTCGAACCAGTTGTCAACCTCGCCCGCCTCCACATCCGCGCGGGGCGGGGCGACACTGCTCGACAGCACCTCCTCACGCTGTACGCAGCGGTCGGCACGAGCACGGCCGCGCAGCTCGACAGCATCACCGTCCCCGCCCACCTGACCGCGACAGCCGAGGGACGCCGGGAAGTCCGGGCCTGGCTGTGGACAGTTCTCCTCGCTGACGGAACACGGGCCTTGACCATCCAAGGTCGGTGGAACGACGCGCTCGCCCATATCCAGGAACATCGTGGCGTGGGCAAGCGCATGCTCGACGGACGGCAGGTCGCTGTCCTCGCCGCGCTCACCGGGGGTGCCTCGGACCATGCAGCCGTCCTCCTACACGGCACCACACCTGACGAACCGTGGGAGCAAGTGGTGACGGCGTGTCTCACTGCACTGTGCCACCGCGCCGCCCAGCAAACCGCTGATCGTGATGTGGAAAACCTGGTGAGCATGTACGAGGCACTGGAGTCCGACCCCGGCACAGCCGTCTTCAACATCCGCCTCGGGCTGACAATCCTGGACATCATCGAAGCCGACACCTCTACCGCGCGTCACGTCGCAAACGAACTGCACCAGCGGGCGACCAAACAGAACGACGGATACGCCGCCCTTGAGAATCTGCGGCATCCCCGCTTCAGAGCCCACGTCACCGAAGAACAGCAAAGGGAGTGCCGAAAAGTCTTGACCGCTTGCGCCCTTGGGGATGGAAAGCTCCCCGACGAACTGCGCGAACTGCTGAGGACGGCGGTGAGCACAAGCGATCACACGATCCGAAGGACTGTCCCTGACCGCCCCGCTCTCCCTCCGCTCTAGAACGCGGGTCCGGCAGGTGGCCTTGCCGAAGGCTGATGGTAGATCTCTCCTGGGGCGTTGACCGAATACTGCGAGGGCTCGGGCACCGCTCGCAGACGAGGATCGGTCGCTGAAGGCCGGCTGTCAGCCGGTGTCCTGGTCTTCAGTTCGTCGCGGAGTCCCCGATCACGGTGGGCAGCGGACTGCGCAATGGCCTCGGCCTTGACCGCTGCGGTCCGGAGGTCGGCCGCTGCCCGGAGGTCTCGCTGCTGAGCGTCCCGGCGGGGTCCGTTCCCTCCGTGACGTATGGCATCGGCTTCGGCGAGCACGCCTGCGTGAGCCTCGGCTGGCCCCGCGACCGTAAGGGCCCGGCGGAGCTTCTCCCGAAGCTCGTCCAGCTCTCGCGCGGCGGTGGCGCGCTGTCGGCGAAGCCCCTCGCGTTCGATCTCCGCGTGGGTCCGATCGTTCCCGCGCAGGACGGGGCGGCCGAAGCGGGTCGTGGTGAGCTGGTGCTCGATCCGACCGAGCGCCTCGGCGTCTCGGCGGTCGGCGTCGGCCCGCTGGGTGATCGCCTCGGTGACGGACCGGACGTCGTGGATCGCGGTGGCCCGTTCGGTCAGCCGCTGCTGACGGTCAGCGAGTGCGAGTGTCTCGGGGCCGGCTCCGGCCGCGGCCTGCTGTTCAGCGCTGACCGCCCGGACTTCCGCTTCCTCCGCTGCCCGGCGGGTGGCGCGGCTCGCGGTGACCGCCCGGCGGAGGGCTTCCCGGAGGGCGTCGTCACCGAGGTGGGCGTACGGTCGGCCGGTCGACTGCATGGGGCGGGCGCTCCGGTCGTCATCGGGGTCCGAAGTTCGTGAGGTGACCGTGGGCTCCTCGTGGTCGTGGGCAGTGCCGGGCGCCCGGGGAACGGGGAGGTCTTCCACGACTTCGCGGATGTGGGCGGGCACCTTGTCGGCCGGGAGTTCTGTGAGGATCATGCGCTCCTCGGTGCCGTTCTCGATCTCGCGGATGAGTCCGGCGACGGCGCGGTCCAGCCGTTCCTGATCGGTCGCCGGGTCGCCCGCGGCTGCGCGGTCGGCATCGGTCTCGTAGACGGCGAGCGGGAGGAAGAGGTGGCTCTCCTTCTTGTCCCGGCTCATCATCGTGTAGAGGGCGTTCGGTCCGGCGCCGGGCCCGTAGACCAGGGCTTCCTGGACGCTGAGGCCCTGGCTCTTGTGGCCGGTGATCGCGTACCCGAGGCTCAGCCCGCCCTGGGCGATGTAGTCGGGCTCGATCCACTCGGCGTGGTCGGTGTGCCCGTCAGGCGTCTTCTCCCGCCACTCGACCAGTACGCGGTGCTGCTCGTCCACGGCGCGGACGAGTCCGCGGTGACCGTTGAGAACGTCTTGCTGCCGACCGCCGGTCCTCTTGGCCCGGTAGTCGTTGGCGCGCAGGAGGACCTGGTCGCCGACGGAGATCGTCAGTTCGCCTCCGCCGGGGAGGGCGTAGGTGTGCTCCGGGCCGGTGAGGTGGCCGCTCGCCTTCCGGAGGGCTCGGGCGCCGACGTTGAGTTCGTCCACGACGCCGTTCGTGGCGGCGAGCATGAGCAACTGCTGCACGGCGGTGTGGTCGTCGGTGTGGTTGGCGCGTTTGTCGGCCCACACGGTGAGCATCGCGGCCAGGGTCTCGTCCTTGGTGGGCAGCGCGTGGACGCGGCCGGTGCTGGCAAAGGTGCGGAGGGCTTCGGTGCGCAGGTCCTCTCGCCAGAACCGGAGCGCGCGGCGTTCGACGGCGTCGCGCTGGCGGTGGTTCTCGGTGAGTTCGAGTCCGGCGACCAGGTGGTGGACGGCGGCGAAGTGGCCGCCGACTCCGGGTGAGTGGAGCTGCTTCGGGTCCCCGATTCCCACGATCTTGGTTCCGGTCTTCGCGGCGTGTGCGAGGAGTTCGGCCACGTCGCGGTCGTCGCACATGGCGGCTTCATCCATGACCAGGACATCCACTCCGGCCAGCCCGGGGCCGCCGCTGCGGATGCCGGTGAGCCAGGAGGCCAGGGTGCGGGAGGTGATGCCCGCCTCGGCCTTCAGGTTGGCGGCGGCGACGGCCGCCGTGCTCGTGCCCGCGATGACGAGTCCCTGTGCCTCCCATGCCTGTCGGGCTGCGTCCATGATCGTGGTCTTGCCCGCGCCGGCGACGCCGATCACGGCGTCCACGCCATGCCCTGCGGTGAGCAGGCGCTCCAGTACGGCGCGCTGCTCGCCGGAGAACGCGAAACCCTGCTGGGCCTCGACGGTGGAGAGCGTCATCGCCACGGTGTCCGGGCCGACGACCGCAGTCCGCTCGCCGAGGCGGCGGGTGGTCTCGGAGACGATGAGTGTCTCCGCCGCGACAATGTCGGCGGTGGTGTAGCGGTCGGCGTGGCTGTAGTGCTGGGCGCCCTTGGGCACGAGCTGGACCGCGTATCCGGCGTGCTGGAGTACGGCCGTGGTGAGCTGCTCGGCCTCGGCGGCCGTGCCGACGCCGTACGGGAGGGCGTCCAGTACGGCGGCGATGGCGGCGGCGTGGGTGAAGGTTTTGGAGTTGCTGGTCAGACCGGTCTTCGGGTGGAAGACCACACGGCACAGCTCGTCCAGCCCCGGGTTGTGGTCCGGGGCTGTGTCGTGGAGGGCACCGTTGGTGATGGCGTCGGGGTCGTCCCCGGCTGCCCGGCCTTCGGTCTGCCAGTACGTCCGAAGGACATCGTCACCGACGCCTGCGGCCTCGCCGTTCTTGGCGGCCTTGGACGCGGCGGAAGCGGCGGTACGCTCCCGCTGGGTGGCACTGTCGTAGTCGAGCCCCAGTTTCGTGAGCAGTTCCCGGACCTGGTTGTCCCGCTTGCTGAACAGCCTGATGGTGCGCGGCGGGATGGCGGCGATCTCCCACGCCCCGGTGCGCTCGTCGCGCTGGAAGCGGATGCCGTACCGGTCACCGAGTTCCCGGCGGATGCGGGCGTTCATGAGGGACTGGGTGGCGCGGGCGTGACGGTGGAGGTCCCGGCCGCCCGCGGCCATGGTGGACCACTGCTCGTCAGCGCCCTTGACCATGTTGGCCAGGGTGAAGTGGAGATGGAAGTGAGGGTCCCCGTGCGGGGCGCCTCCCACGGGCCGGGCGGCTCGATGGATCATCATCCACCCCGAGAACCCACTCGTCTCGATCGTCTCGGCCTCTTGGCCGTCGCCGTGTCGGCCGCGCATCGCGTACGAGGTCCAGCGCTCCAGCGCGTCGATCGACTCGCGGCCGGCGGTAGTGAAGATGTCTTCGACCTCGTCCGCCAGTTCCTGGGGGGCGTACGCGCCGAACACCGAGTACGACTTGGGGAGGTCCAGGGTGACGTCCGCGCCCCGGTTGCCGACCTCGACCCGGCCCTCCCGCATGGCAGCCTTGATCTCCTCCGGGTCCCAGACCTGATCGGGAACGAGTCTCGTCGCCTTGGCCAAGGCGACGGCATCGCGGACGGCCATCGGGAGATCGCGGAGACGACGGTCTCCTTCGGCGGCGATCTGGGTGTAGCGCCGCCTCATGGACTCGGAGGTGAACAGCTCCTCGGGCCGCTGTCCCGATTCATGGGCCGCCGTCTCGACGGCCAGCAGAAGGGCGCGGGCGTCGAGTCGTCCGCCGGCCTCGGTGGTGAGGGCCTTCTCCAAGGGCTCCTCTCCGTAGAGCCCGACTGCGTCGATACCCACGGCCTCGGCCAGCTTGAGCAGCGTCGATGCCGGGACCCTGTGTGCTTCGCCGAACCTGTTGAGCTGGCGTTCCATCCGCCCGAACGCGTCCTTCTTGCGCTTCGAGTCCAACAGCTCGACCGGGTCCACCCCACGCTCGGCGGCGGTTCGGCGGATCGCCCGGACCAGGGGCGCGGCGGCCAGTTTCGCGGCAGGCGCGATGGCGAGCTTGGGTTCCACGAGGGTCCGG
Organism: Streptomyces amakusaensis; assembly: GCF_039532665.1. NCBI lineage: Bacteria > Bacillati > Actinomycetota > Actinomycetes > Kitasatosporales > Streptomycetaceae > Streptomyces > Streptomyces amakusaensis. The sequence goes on from NZ_BAAASB010000007.1 coordinate 365,419, forward strand.
CCGGTACGGGGGTCCTCACCGCGCATGAGGCGGCGGGCGTTCTGGAACTGCTCGGGGGTGAGCACGCTCCCAGGCGCGATGTCGAACTCCGCGAGACCGCGCCCGATCCATACGAGCGGGCGCTCACTGGCGTCGAGGTGGTAGTCCACCTGCCCATCGGCGGCGGGAGCGGGAAGGACGACATCGCCGTACAGCTCGCGGGCGTCCAGCCCGGCTGCGGCAGCGACCTCGACGGCGTCGAACCCGGTGAACCGGGCTGCCTGGGAGTTCCGGAGCGCGGTCCGGGTGCGGAAGAACGCCTTCTTCGCCTCGGCGGAACCGAGCAGGGCGGCGACGGTGGTCCCGGCTTCTTCGGCGCGGGCCTCGACGGCGGCGACGAGAACGGCGGCATCGACGGTCGTGACGGAGCCGCACCCGTGGCCGCCGGTCAGGCGGTACTCCACCTGCCCATCGGACGGGCCGATCATCGTCACCCAACCCAACCGACCCACCCCCTCGATCAGATCCGGCCGTCTTTGCTCATCGTATCGTCACGAAGTGACGATACCTTGGTCCTCAAAATTCATCTTCGATCAGCAGGAAGAGCTGATGAGGACACTGCGCTGGTTGCCTCGTAGCTGTCGGACTGGTTGGACCTCGATGTTTTCAGGGTGAGGCTGTTACCTGGCGGCTGATCGAATCTGACGGGACCGACTGTTGCTGAGGGGGCTGGGTGGCATGCTGACGCTTCAGGACGACAGGAGGCATGCGAGGTGGCGGAATCTGACTGGAAGCGGGTAGTGGCCCAGCTACGGCTCGGGCTGGACGGGCCGACATCGGAGCAGGTATCTCTGGCCGCGTGCCTCGGCTTCTCCTTCGTGCCGGAGACGTCGGTGCACGTTGCCGCTGCCTTCCTCCGTCTCCGATCAGCAGCGGCGCTACTTCTTCCAGGCCCCCGGCGATTTGACGACTCCGCGTACGAATACCTCGAACGGATCTGCGCGGAGATCGGCATACCGGCACCGCCACGGGCGGATGTGCCCAATCGAGACGTTCTGGATGCCTGGCTGGCGGCGGCCTGGGCCCGACGCTCAATTCAGCACCTGGAGCGACTGGAACCCTGTGTAGGGGACGTGGTGGTGGCCCCTCCCCTGCGTCATGGCGAAGAGAACCGCCACGGTGTCATCAACTCGATCCGCTCGGACGGGAGGCTGAACTTCGTCGGGGGGCGGAACGGGGGAGCGCGAATTCATAGAGTGCTGCGGATCGTCCGGCCGAACGAACCCGACTACGACAAGTTGACCTTGAAGGCGCGCGAGGAAGTGGCCCAGGCCAACCCGTTCCCCGAGCGGCTCACCCGTGCTCAGCAGGCTGCCCTGGAACCCTTCAAGGTCAAGCGCCGCCCCTCGCCGGCCGACCGGGAAGCACTTCGGGAGGCTCTCGACACGGCCACGTCGGAGAGGGACATGCAGGTACTGCTGGAAAGGCACCCCTCTCTTCTTGCAGGGACAGTCAAGGGCAACCACGGGACATGGGTTCGTCGCCAGGTTCGGCTCGGCAACTCCTACGTGCCGGACTTCCTCATGGCCAGCGAGACCTCGGCCGGGGTCAGCTGGCATCTGGTGGAGCTGGAGAGTCCTACGGCCCGGTTGACGAACGCCGGGAATCAGAGGGAGTCGCCTACGCTCCGCACAGCCATCAACCAGATCCACGACTGGCGCGAGTGGCTGACGAACAACCTCCTGTCCGCGCGGACTGAACTGCCCGGGATTACGGCTCAGTCACGCGGTTTGATCATCATGGGGAGGGAGGACCCGACCGACCGCGCGGAGGGAATCCGCGACCGGCACTCCCGCGAGTCCCGCATTGAGATCCGAACCTACGACTGGCTTCTCCGTGCAGTCGAGGGTGAGGGGATCGCGCTCCTAGGGCTTCTGGATCTTGAGACCGACGAACTCGACCTAGACGCCTGGTCTGACTGAATCCTGGGACGACGCCCGGAACGCGGCGAAGCGTGGTCAGCCCTGTGGGCTGACCACGCTTCGCGGTGGGGGGGATCAGGCCGTCAGTGGCCATTCCCCGAAGGGCACTGGCGACAGTCCGGCGGCCTCGCGCACGGCTTCGTCGGTGCCGCAGGTGGTGCAGATCGCGACGTCCCGGCCGATGGTCAGCCGGGAGCGGGCGGGCCGGTCGCCAAGCGGGCCGCCGCAGCGCGGGCAGCGAGTGTTGGGCACCGGTCAGTCCCCCTCGGGGTGCTCGCGGGCGGACTTGAGGATGTTGTTCCAGGTCGGCCGGGAGTAGGTCTTCTCCGTCAGCTCCAGGAGCTGGGGGATCAGCTCGGCGTTCGTGGCCTTGGGGTTGGCGGCGATGGCCTGCCGGGCAAGGGTGAGCCGTTCGTCCCCCTGGTAGGGGTAGGCGACCCGGGCGCGGGGGCCGGTGGGGCGTCCGCCGGCGTGGCCGCGGCCCTTGCGGTCGGCGAGGTACTGCCACAGCCGCCAGCGCTTCCACTTCGGGCGTCGACGGGTCGGCAGCTCGTCCCAGTCGTCCGGGGCGGGCCAGCTCTCGGGCGGATTTTTGACGTAGTGGGAGATGGTGGCGGAGTCGGCGAAGCCGCAGATCTTCGCGGCTTCGGCCGGGCCCACCATCTCTTCCGGGTCGCCGTCGAGCTTCGGGGCGTTCGTGGTGGCTGCGGCGGCACGGCGGCGCTGGAGCTCGTAGTGCCACGTCGCCCAGACCTCGCCGTCCCAGTGCATGACGCCGTCGATGATCTCCGCGGGAGGGTGCCCGTTGTTCTCGCGGTCCGTCCAAAGGTTCTGGAGGGTGGATTCGCTGATGCCATGGGCCTTGCGCAGGCCCGCGCGTGAGTAGAGCTTGCGGCCGGTCTCGCTGGACACGGTCGCCTCCTGTTCGGGGTCGTGGTTGTTCGCCGGTGTCACTGGGGCTCGTCCGGGTCGGGGACGGGCGTCCAGGTACGGCTGCCGGTGGATTCGAGCCGCGTGAGGGTGGCTATCTCCTCCAGGGGAACCGCGGCGGCCCAGTCGTCATGGGCGGCGTGGCCGGCGGGGAGGTTGAGCACGATGTGCCGGCCGGTGCGGGGGAAGTCCTCGACGATGACGAACCTTGCGATGTCGTCGGCGCCGATGCTGTTACCCGCCTTGAGCTGCACGGTATCGCCGGGCCAAGGACAGTCGGCGTGCCGGTCGCATATCATGGTGATGTTCTTTCTGGTGAGAGAACGCCGGACGGCCAGCGCCACGTTGCCAAACTCGCGCTGGCCGTCCTTTGTCGTTCTGGTGGTGCGGGTGCCGGTTCGGCACCCGCCGGGGCGGAGGTTGCCCGCTCCGCCGTCGGCGAGTTAATTGAACCATCTTTGGTTCGGGGCGGCGGGGCTCTGGCCCGGGGTGTGGCGGTCATCAGAACAGAGTTTCCTGATCAACGGTGCGGGGGCGCGGTCCGGCCGGGGGCCGGGCGACGTGAAGTTCGTAGCGGGGGCGTCCGCGGTGCGGGGGTGCGTGGGCTTCGCGGCGGTGGCGGCTCCACGCCACCAGCGGGGCGCCCCGGTCCGGCCACCCCGGCGGGTAGCGGGAGATCAGCTGTGTCCACCGCCCCCGGTCGCGCGGGAGTGCCCACCGGTCCTCGACGGTGGTGAGCGGCGGCAGCTCGCGCCAACCGGGGAAGGCGTGGTCGTGGGCGTCCTCCACGGCCTCGTTGTCTCCGTCGCCGTATCCGTCGCCACGGTGGACGGCGCCCTCCCAGTCGCAGGCCAGGCATCCGCCCCGGAACTCCTCCTCTTCCCGGCGGCCGGTCCGCCGGCTGCGGGTGAGCAGGGTCGGGGTGTGGTGCTCGGGCGGGTCGAGTTCGTGGCCGAGGTCGCTGTACTCGCCCCCGGGGTGGCCGGGGCGGATGTGCCACGTCCGCGGGGCGCTCTCGATGGGCTCGCGCGTCCGCCCGTTGCGCACCCGCCAATAGTTCGTCTGCCGTGGCCGGGCGCCGCTCGGCTCGACAGTGGTCGCGGTCACGGCAGCTCGCCCGGGGACGCGGCGAGCACTTCGCGCAGAGGGTCGGCGAGGACGGCTTGCTCGGCCGGGGAGTCTTGGAAGCGCGGGCCGTAGGCGCGGCGGATCGCGCGGCGGGCGTCCTGGTCGCGGTCGCGGCCGGGGTCGTACGGCGACCGGTAGAGCACCTCGTAGCCGTGCTGGGTGAGGACGTCGGCGATGACCGTGCGGACCTGTACGGGGTTGAGGTTCGGGACGTCGGTCTCCGACTGAGCCTCGAGGAGTACGCGGATCAGCTCGGCCGCGCTGAGTCGGGGCTGGAGGGGGACGCCGATCCGGTGGACGCCGTCCTTGCTGGGGGTGGCGGCTCCTCGGCGGCTGGGTTCGCGGGTGGTGCTGCGGTGAGTGGTCGTCTGGTCCATCGTGCTGGCTCTCGGGGGTGTGGGCGGCGGGGAGGCGGCGTCAGAACAGGGTGTGGTCGGCGCGGGTGGCGGCGGCGCGGAAGGCGGTGGCGGCGTCGGCGGCGGTGCGGCCGGGCTCGGCGCTCCACCGGTCGATGACGGCCCGGTGGACAGCCTTGGCGTCGGCGGGGTCGGCGGCGTCCGCGGGGTGGCCGGTGAGGGTTTCGGCGAGCAGGGCGAACGCCTCGTCGCGGGCGTGGTTGATGCGGGCCCAGTCGTAGGTGCGGCCGACAGCTCCCCGCGCGTGGCCGGCGGCGACTTCGAGCGCACCGCGGGGCCAGCACGGCAGGAGTGCGATGCGGCCAGGGCCGGCGTACAGGTGCGGGCCCTGGTGGATGCCGACGTGCTCGATGTGGTGGGCGGCCCACTCCAGGATGGCGGCCGGGGTGTCGGCGATGACGATGCTCTCGGGGCTGTAGCGAATCGGCATGGTGGTGTCCGTTCGGTGTTGCCCGGGGGCGGCGTCGTGCCGCCCCCGGGGTCTGCCTACTTCTGGTAGGCGGGGATCAGTTCGCGGACGCGGTCTGGGCCGACGCATCCGCCTTCGTGGCGGTGGAGGCTGGGCAGGCCGCCGTTTCGGCCGCGCAGGTGCGACCAGAACTTGGGGCCGACCCACGGGCACAGCTCGCAGGCGAGAACCCAGTGGTTGTCACTGCCGGGGAATCCGGTGAGGACGGCCCGCCACCGGAGGTTCGCGAGTCCGGCGAACGCGGTGAGAGCGCTCTTGACGTTGCGGTCGTTGGCGGGCATCCGCAGGTGCAGCAGCGGCACGGGGCCGGTCAGCGGCCGGGGTTCTTCGGCGCGGATCTGCTCCAGGGGGACGGCGGTGATCAGTCCGGCGGCGTACTCCTGGGCGAGGTGGGCTGCGGCCTTCTCCACGCCGGGGACGCCGTCCTCGGGGCGGCCGATGTTGCTCTCCCCCACGCTGGTCTCGACCCACCAGTCCCGGTGCCACCGGTGGGCGCGGCCGATCACCAGGTCCTGCCCGATGATCACGGGGTAGCGGGACGCCATGTCGGGGGTGCCGATGCGGTAGGGCATGACGGTCTTGAGGGCGGCGGGGTGCTGGTCGTCGGGCTCGGCGCCGGGGGCGGTGAGGACGACGGGTCGTTCGAGAAGCTGGGTGGTCATGGTCGTGCCCTTGTCTGGTGGGAGAGGGGCCCGCCCCGGGGCGCTCGGCCGCCGGGGCGGGAACGGCGGTCTTACGCGGCCTGGGCCTGCGCGGCGGGCTGCATCTCGTCGGCGCTCCTGCGACCGGACACGTCGTCGTAGGGAGCGGTGGAGGTCCAGCCGTCGTATCCGTCGTCGGCGGTACGGACGATCGACTTACCGGTGCCGTTGGAGATGTGCGGGATGGTCACGGACTTGGGGTTGACGCGCAGGACCTCGTACCAGGTGCCTCGGTGGAGCACGAAGTCACCGCGTTTGAAGTCGGCGCGCGTCCACACCTTGAAGCCCTTGGCCTCGGCGTCCTTGATGACCTGCTCCCAGTGGGCGATCTCCTCGGTCAGCTCCTCGTGCCGGATGGTCAGTTCCGGGTCGTCGGGGTTGCGGGAGTGCCCCTTGGCGGACTCGCCACGCTGCCACTTCTCGACGGCCCGTAGGTCGGCCCGCAGCGTGTCGAGGCGGCGGAGGGTGCGGCCGGGGTTAGTGCGGAGCTGCTCGTAGTTGGCGGCGGCCTTCTCCCGGTCGGCCCAGTGCTGGGCGCGGTCGCCTTCACTGATGCTCTTGCGCATCGAGGTGTCCATGCGTGCGCGGTCGCGGAGGGCGCGGGGCTCAGAGTGGTGTCCGCGGATGATGGGCTGGCCGAAAGCGAACCGCTCGGATATCTCGTGACTCGCCTTCCACGCGGCCTCGGAGTGTCGGGCGGCGTTGTCGGCGTACCCGGCGAAGCGGTCGGCGCGGGCCTCGGCGCGCTCTTCCCGGTCCTGCTCGGCCTCGGCGAAGGTGCGGCGGTCGGCGTTGTCGACGGTCAAGGTGGTGTCGAGGCCGGCGTCCCGCAGCCGCTGGGCGAGGAGTTCGAGCGAGGGGGTGTAGGCGGCGTGGTCGCGGCTGTGCGGGAGGTACCAGCAGCCGAGGGTACGGCTCCAGCGGAAGGGCTGGCGCAGGGTGCGGCCGTACTCGCGGAGCTTGAGGATCTCGGCAGATCCGTCGCCCCGGCTGGTGCCGTCGACCAGGGTTCCTTCCCGTCGGGTGTGGGTGATCTCGATGGTCATTGAACTGGTCTTTTCTGGTGAGAGTCTGTGGCCGCCCGGAGGGCGGACGGGGTGCTGAAAGCGGTGAGCACCACCAGGGGCGGGCCGTGAGGGACGAGCGGTCCGCCGCCGTCGCGCCCTGCGCGACGGCAGAGGCCGCCGCGCCCCCGCGGGGCGCGTCCTTCGCGGTCCGGTGCCCGCCGTCGGTCGGCGGAGCCGCTAGGCGGAGTCGGCCGGCGGTGGTGAACGCACCGGACCTGCTGCTGCCGCCCCGAAGGGGTGTCCGCTCGGGCGTGGAGGCCCGCCGGTCCGGAGGCGTTGCCCTCCCCCGGACCGGCGGGGCCTTCGTCAGCTGTGGCGGCTGGCCGGGGTGGCTTCGGTCTGCTCGATCCGCTCGCGGACGGCGTGGTTCACGGCGGCGATGAGGGCGGTTCCGTCGTCGTTGAAGGCGAACCGGCCCAGCGGCAGGCTGGCGGCGATGTCGCAGAACGCGCGCTGGTCCATGGTGGTCAGGGTGTCGTCAAGCGGCGTCAGCTCGTGGGGGAACATCGCCTGGAGGCTGTCCCCGGGCTTCGGGGCACCGATGGTGAAGTACCAGACGACGACCATTTCGGCCGTGTCGGCGAACTGGGTTCCGCCGAAGGGGCCGACGACGATGGCCGGGCGGATGTCGAGCTGGTGGCCCCGGAACCAGGGTCCGGCGGTCACGAGCGTGGCGGCCGGGAAGTCCTGGGCGGTGGGGGCCTGGTCGGTGGTGAGCATGTCGCGTCCTGTCTGGTGAGAGGTCCCGCCGGGGCCGGTCGGCCCCGGCGGGGAGTGTCGGTCGGGGGCGTTGCCCTCCCCCTCCGACATCATTAATTAAACCACGTTCTCAGTCTTGGGTCAACCGGCGGCGGCGAGTTCGCCGCGACGCTCGGCGGCGGCGGTGACGGCCTGGGCGATGGCGCGACCGGCCTCGATGGCCCGGACGGCGGACGCGTGAACGGGGGGCTTCCTGTCCTGCGTGATGATGCCCGCGAGCGGGGGCATGACGGCCGGTCCGGGGGCGATTCCGAGGATCAGAGCGGCGACATGGGCAGCCGAGGCAACCTCGGCCAGATGCTGACCGGGGAGCGGGGCGACCTCCTCGGTGATGCGCCGCCAGGCGTGGCCGTACAGCAGGATGCGGGCGGCGGCATCGGGGGTCTCGCGGGTGAAGTCGAATCCTCCGGCCTGCTCGGGGTCCTCGCGGTACCAGTCGCGGTACTGGGCGAGCAGGGTGCTCCGGACGGCCTCGGCGGTGAGCGGGGCGGCGGCGGGTTGCTCGTAGGCGTCGCCGTCGGTCTGGCTGATATCGAACACGGGACCGGCCTTGTATCCGGACACAGCGCGCCCCTCCCCCTCGGCGGCGGTGTCGCTGACGGTTTCTCCGCGCCCAGCCTCGGCGGCCCCCTGGGCGTCGTCGGTCCGCCGCCGGATCGGGGTCCAGATGCGGATGGAGGTGGAGCCCTTGGCGGGGAAGCGCCCGGCCTTGCGCCAGTCCCCGGAGCTGAGTACGCGGGTGGCGTGGGGGCACTGGGCGGCGATGGCGATGGAGTTCACGGGGCTGCGGTCGGCCAGGGTCGCGGCCGTGCGCAGGACGGCGGCCCAGAATCCTTCGTCGGTGACCATCGCGCCGTACGCGCGGTCCATGACGGCTTCGAGTTCGCCGCGCATTCGGGCGCTGTAGGCGCGTCGCTCGTCCGGGGTCATCTTCGGCTTGCCGGGCATGGCCGGGCTCCTTCTGGTGAGATTTCGGGCGTCCGGGGCCGGCTGGCCCCGGTGTCGGTTCGGGGCGTTGCCCTCCCCTTCCGACATATTTAATTAAACCATGTTCTAGAGGGTTCGGCAAGTCCTCAGATCCAATGAAGCCCTTCCGCGTGGCAGGAATCCCGGTACGCCGCTATGACCTCGTCCTCAATTTCCGTCCAGTGTTCGAGGATGTCCGGGGCGGTTTTCTGCTGGCTGGCCGCACGCTTGGCCCTGCGCCACTCGATGGCGATTTTCAGCGTGCAGAGCTGGGAGCGACCGAGGTACCACGGACCGGAATCGGGGAGGTCCCTGCCGTAGGCCATTGCCCTGGCGTTGTTGATGTGCTCCGTTCCGGACCACACGTTTTGTTCGGGCTGGGCGGCAAGGGCCCTTTTCAGGGTGCACCGGAGGTTCGGGGCCTGGACGGTCCATTTCGGGCGGATGACGAACAGGTCGGCGCTCATGGCGGCCTTTCGGCTAGGGGGTGGGCGGCGCGCCCGGGAGCGCGCCGCCCGGCTTTCTGAGGGAGGGTCAGGGGGTGAATTCGTCGGCGAGGTGGCCGCACTCGCCCTTGGGCGTCTGGATGTGAGGCAGGAATCGGCTCACCGCGAACACGACGGCGTCGGCGATGATCTGGGGTGCGTCGTTGAGCACGATGTTCACGGCGTCGCCTTCGATTCCGATCCGGACAGTTCCGGGCTCAAGATCGATGCAGAGATAGGCGCTGACTCCGTCGATCCGGGTACGGGTCCCGGGGAGCCGGGCGGCGATGTCACGGGCGCGCTCCTCGACGTGCTGCCGCGTCCTCGCCTGCTGACTGTTGTGCTCCTTCACACGCCGGTGCACGTCGCGGTGCGCGTCGATGAACTCGCCGGAGATCAGGGCGGCGATGGCCTCGGCCGCCTCGCCCGTGGCGACGCGGACGCTGTCGAGTTCGCCCCGGCGGAACTCGTAGTCGGTGGCGGGGTACAGGCCACGGATGTGGAGGTGGCCGGGGTCGTCGAAGCGCTCGGAGAGGTGGAGCTGTCGGTTACTGCGGTGGGTGAGGATGGCCGCGTGGTCCAGTTCCCGGACACCGTGGAACACCGGTGTCGGCCGCCAGTTCCCGCCGAGCGCGACGGCGATCGGGTGGACGAGGTCGGCGACGGTGGGTCGCTGGTTCATGTGGTTCTCCTGGTGAGAGGTGGTGTCGGGGGCCGGTCGGCCCTCCGGCCGGCTGGGGCGTTGCCCTCCCCTTCCGACATGACTAATTAAACCATGTTCTAGGGGTCGGGTCAAGCCAGACAACCCCCTGACCTGCACTTTTCCCACCCCGCCAACCCGCACCCGCCCGGCCGGGCCCGGCCACAACACACCCCGGGCGGGGTTCCCCCCTCGGTCGGACAGCTCCGCCGTTTCAGGGTTCCGGGTGGGGTGTCCAGGCTCGCGCAGCGACCGCGAAGCGGCCCGGCCTGGACACCCCACCCGGGTTCCTGGCACGCCCCCCGGGTGTCCGGCCGAGGAGGGAACCCCGCCCCCCCACCACCCCAACCACCACCAACCCGCACCCAACCAACCCGCCCCCACCCCCTCCGAGAGAGGACCCGCCGGAGGCACAAAGTCTGTAACCGGAACGGATGGTGGTCACCAGAGGGCGGGTTGGACGGCCTGCTGCTGGCCGGTGCGAGCGGCCGGGGGCACGGGTCGGGCCGGGGTGGGGGTGGCCGTCGGCCGGGGAGTCCGGACTGCGGGGCAGTACCCGTCTTCGCCCTCCCATCGTTCGGTCGCCTCGCGGTCGGCAAGGGCCTGCTGTTCGGCGAGGGTGACCGGGTGCCGGTACAACTTGCTTGCGCTGGCATCGAGTTCGGGTAGGCGGCGGGCGGCGGCCTTCTGGTCGTCGCGGCGCTTGTGGCGGCGGCGGACCCGGGCGAAGCGGGCTTCATAGGCGGCCTGGTCGGTGTCGTGGAGTGCGGTCTGGTGAAGCCGGGCCAGTTCGAGGGCCACCCGGCCCATAGGGCTGGGGGCGAGCACGCGGGCTCCGTCGGCGGTGCGGGCGGTGGTGATCAGGAAGCGGGCGGCATACAGGGCCCGGGTGCGTTCCTGGCTGATCCGGCGTCCGCCGGTCCACTGGCCGTGCTGTGGGGCGAGCCGGGCTCGGCGGTCGTGCCAGTAGAGGCGGCCGGTCGCGGCGGCCTCCATGACTCGCAGGTGGCCGGTGGTCCAGCCGAGTTCGGCGACATGCCTTTCGGCGAGGTACCGGTTCGAGGCGGCGTGTTGCCGGTTGTCGTGGTCCATGCCGGTGGCGGCCCGCTGCTCGGCCTCGTGCTCTGCCTCCTCCCGGCGGCGGGTGCTCTCGCGTTCGGCCTGTTCCGCGGGGGTGAGGACCCGGTCCAGTTCGGTGCGCAGGCCGACGGCGGTGGTCTCGGCTCCGGCGGCGGCCTGGGCGCGCACGGCGTGGTCGACGGCTTTACGGGCGCAGTAGGCGAGCGCGCTGGCGGGCATCTCGGGGTCGTCGGCGTACTGCTCGGCGCGGTCGGCGTGCCGGGCAGCCTCGGTGGCTTCCCGGTGGGCCTCGTGCATCGCGGCCTCCAGGTGCGCGGTGCTGCCAGAGCGGCTGCGGCAGACGGCGGCCATGGCGTCGTCTGCGGCGATGATGGCGAAGAGGGCTGCTTCCCCGGCGACTTGAAGGCAGGTCTGCGGTGACGGGTCTCCGAACGGGGCGGCCGGGCGGACGGCGCACGCGGGCATGGGTGGTCCTCGGGTCTCGGTGGTGCGGTCGGGGGCGGGACGGCGCCCCGTCGTCGGGGTGCCGCCGTGGTCGCGCGGAGCGCGACGGAGAGTGCAGTCGTGCCCGCAGGGCACGTCCGTTGGCCCGGCGTCCGGGCGGGGCGGGAGGGCCGCCTGCGGCCCGGACGTCTTGGCCGGCTGCGAGCCGGGGCCGGGTTGAGCCGTCCCGCAGGGACGTCCTTTCGGCCGGGGCCACGGGGCGGGCCGGCCGCCGGTCGGGGGTCGCCCCGGCGGACGGTGGGCGAGCGTGGGGGCGGGCGGCTCGATGCCGCCCGGCCCCACGGCCCGGCGGCCGGGGGCGGCCGGGCGGTGGCCTCCGCCCGGCCGGGCCTCCTAAGCGGCGACCGGCTCGCGCTCGGTGACGCGGCACCGGGTGAGCACGGTCTGCGCGGTCTCGCCGTAGACGCTGTGCTCCTTGACGGTGCCGGTCAGCTCGACCTCGTCGCCCTTGCCCGGGACGGTGGCGGCGCTGCTGAACCACACGTAGACGTTGCCTTCGGCGTCCTGGAACTTGACGAGCCTGCGCCGCTGGGCGTGGTAGCCGTAGTGCCGCTCCTCCAACTCGATCACGGTGGTGACGGTGGCGGGGACGGTGATCCGCTCCCCCTTGGTGCCCTGCGGTCGGGAGTTCTGGGCGGCCCGCTCGATGGCTTCCTTCTCTTGGTCGCGGTGCCACCCGGCTATCGCGGACACCAGCGTCGGCAGGTGGCGGGGGGCAACTGTCTCGCCCTTGGCCAGCTGGCCCACCTTGTGGCGGTACTCGGAGAGGCTGCCGTACCCCTTGAGGGCCCACGCGCGGACGGCGGCGGCGGTGCTGGCCGCGCCGGGCTCGGCGTCGATTGCGGCCCGCCACTCCTCCGACGCCTTGCGGTCGAAGAAGTAGCCGTCCACCGAACCGGCGGTCGGCACTCGGTTCTTCCACTCCTCGGAGCGGCTGTAGAAGCGGCCGTCCATGGCCACCACGGCGGCGGCCACCCGCAGCACCTCGGTCACCGGCACGCGCAGGTCGACCGGAACGCCGCCCTCGTCGCCGTCCCAATCGGAGTCCTTGAGCGTCCCAAGACGCCACAGCGCCTCAAGGCCCTTGATCGGCAGACCGGTGTACGGCTCGACGCACGTGGTGCCCAACTGCTTGGTCTCGCCGTTCTCGTGGCGGGCGAGATAGGTGGCGGTGCGGTGCCGGGCGACGGCGCACCCCTGGCAGAGGTTCTCGACGGCCCGGTGCTGGCGCGCGGCCTCGGCGTGCTGCTCCGGCAGACCCGGGAAAAGGCTCGTGATCGTCTCGCCCTCCTCGTCGTGGTCCAGTCGGGCAATGACGGTCCAGCCCTGGTGACGGGGGAGGTCGCCGCTGATCGTCACGGTGACGGTGGGCCGCTTGCCGATCACGCGGCCGTCCACGTCGCGGTAGTCGGACAGGAACGGGACGGAGATGTCCAGCGCGTACGGGCTGAGGCGGTGGACGGCGGCGCGGGCGTTGGTGGCCTCGACAAGCTGACGGACGCGGGGCTCGGCGGTCGCGGGGACGGAAAACCGCATGGCTGCGCTGGTCATCGTGAGTGCTCCTGCTGGTGAGAGGAATCGAGCCCCCGGCCGGGCGGGTTGCCCTCCGCGTGCGGCCGGGGTCGGGTCGGGGCCGGCTGGCGGCCCGTGGGCCGGAGGGGGCGTTGCCCTCCCCCCTCCGATACCATTAATTAAACCATGTTTTGACGAGCGGGGCAAACGTCCCGCCCCGGGAAATCGAGTGCGGCGCGGTCGCGCAGGAACGCGGCGAACAGGGCTGCAATGTAGCTGTCGGCGGTGCCGTAGGTGCGTCGGCAGTCCAGGGCCCCAATGCGCTCGCCGTGGTGGCGGACGGGGAACGGCTGGCCGGGCTCGGGGATGGCGAGGGCGTACAGTCCGCGCGGCGTGTCCACGCGCAGGACGACGGCGGCGGCCTCCGGGTCGTAGGCGGCTGACCAGCGGGCGGACCCGATGCCGAACTCTGCGAGCCCTCCCGCGATGGCACGGGCCTGCATGAGGTCGGCGGCAACGCCCGGGTTGGGCTCGGCCGGGGCGGCGGCGTAGCCGCAGCAGTAGTCGTCGGCGGTGGTCTCGGTGAGGGCTGCACGGGTCACGGCGGGGCTCCTGGGGTGACCGGGGGCGGGCGGGTTCCCGCCCCCGGCGTTGGTTCGGTGGGGAGGATCAGGCGGTTTCGGTCGTCGGCTGCTCGGCGTCCGGGGCGGCCTGGGGCTCCGGCTCCTCGTCCTCCGGTTCGGCGTCGGGCTGCTCGCCCTCGACCTGCCCGGCCTCCGGCTCGGCCTCACCTTCCGGGGCTTCGTCGGCCTGCTGCGGTCGGGCGTCGTGGGCGTCGCCCTCGCCCTCGCCCTCGGCAGGCTCGGCGTCCGACTCCTGGTCGCCCTGCTCCGCGTCCGGCTCGGCCTCCGGCTCGCTGCTGAGAAGGGATGTGCGGGGCTCCTTCTTCGCGGGGTCGTACGGCGTCTCGTCCGCCACGGAGCGCTCAATGGGCGTCAGCTGGTACCCGAGGGACTCCAGCACGCGGAACCATGCGGCCGTGGGCTTCCGCGTCCACGGGGCGTGCTGGCTGTCGGTCCGCCACGCCGACCGGTTCGCGCACTTCTCGCGGACAGCGGCGATGGCCGCGAACTGGAGCTGAGGGGCCCTGCGGGGGTCCTTTGCGGCGTGCTCGGCGTAGGCGCTGCGGTCCTTGGCCTGCTGGGTGTTCAAGCCCAGGAAGTTGGCGAGGATCTCGGTGGTGGGTTCCTTGTTCAGGTCGTCACAGATCCCCCACGTGCCGCTGAGAAGTGCTTCGTTGACGTGGCGGATCAGGGCGTTGGTGCTGGCCTTCGGGAGGGTGCGGGACTTGATCAGGTCTGCGAGCCACTTCCGGCGGATCACCTCGGCGGCGTCCCAGTCGATGTTTCCGGCCTTGACGGCGGCGCGGGCGACACGCTCGGCCTCGACCTCGGCGGCGGTCCTGGTGCCGCCGGTCCCGCTGCCCTTGGCGCTCTCCGGCGTGACGTGACCGTACAGTCCGGGGGCCGAGCAGTAGGGCTCGTACCGGTCGCCCCGCCGGTCGTCGAACACCCATACCTGCCCCCGGCACCCGGCGTGCTCCTCCTCGGTGACACCGCTCAGCCGCCACACCCGAACGGCGCGCTCGGACAGCTCCTCGACGTCGCGGATCTTCTGCCCGGCGGCCTCCAACTCCGCGCGGTGGGCCGCCGCCTTCGCCGCCTTGTCCCGCTTGACCCGCTCGACCTCGATCGCCCACTGAACCTTCGACTCGTCCGCCCCCCTGGCGGCTGCGGCCTCGGTGATCGCGGCGAGCGCCTCCGGGCTGTCGGCGAACTCCGAGAGGGCGGCCATGTGCTCGAACGTCCACACGTAGCCGCTCGCGGCGCTGACGGCGGCGCTGAGCTTCTCGTCGTTGCGGACCTTGACGAGCGTGCGCACGTCCTTCTGCCGCACCCCCGCCGCCTTGGCGATCCGGCCGACCTGCGCGCCCGCCTCGGCGGCGCTGAACATGGCCTGGTTGATCTCGCGCGTCGTCAGGCCCTTGCGCTGCTGGGAAGTGGTGATCATGTCGAGGAACTGCCCGGCGGCGTCGCGGTCCTCGTCGTCCCACTCGTACGGCAGGTGGGTGAGACCCGCGTCCTGCGCTCCCCAGAAACGGCGGTGCCCGTCGTTGACCTGGATGATCCCGCCCTCAAGCCGCTGGATCTTGACGGGGATGCGGCAGCCCTCGATGCGGAAGCTCTCCACGAACCGCGCGTTGATGTCGAGATCCTCGCGGGCGTTCTCCGGGTGCGGGGTGAGCGCGTCGATCCGGATCACCGGACGGGGCGTGAACGGCAGGGACTCCAACCCGGCGTCAACGGCGGCGGCCAGACGCTGGAACCCGTCGATGACCTGGGGCACCCCGCCATGGGTGCTCACGATGTACAGCGGCTCCTGGATGCCGTTGGCCGTCACGTCGGCCAGCAGCTCGGCCGGGGCCTCGATGGAGCGGACGTTGCCGGAGTGCGCGAGGAGTTCGGCGGTGGCGATGGTCGGCCACGGGGCGGGTGCGGTCTGGACGCCGGCCTGGGTCTTGGTGGTCATCGTCGTGGTGCTTTCTGGTGAGAGGTTCCACCGGGGCCGGTCGGCCCCGGCGGGGGGTGTCGGTCGGGGGCGTTGCCCTCCCCCTTCCGACATCATTAATTAAACCATGTTCTGAAGAGTAGGGCAACCCGGGGTGACGTGATCGGCGTCACTCCGGCAGAGGGATGCGGCGGTGCGGATCAGGGCGGCGGCCTCGGCGGTGGTCCGCCCGGGGGTGTCGGTCCAGCACCACAGCATGGTGCGACGGTAGGCGTCTTCGTCAAGCCCCAGCGTCCGCCATCGGGCGGGCGACACGGGGCGGCCGTTGGCCTCGTTGCTGAGCACCACGAGGGAGTCGAACAGGGCTCGCTGGAAGACGTCCCACGCTTCGCCGCGCTCGGACCAGCGGGGCCGGGCGGCGCGGACGCCGCGCCCCCATGCGTGCAGGAGGTTGCACGGGGCGGTGTTGCCCATCCGGCCGGGCTGCCAGAGGTGGTCACCCTGGTACAGGCCGACGCGTTCGATGTGGTCGGCGGCGGCGGTGAGGATGCGGGCGGGGGTGGCGCGGGGCTTCCAGGGCACGGCGTTCTCCTGGGCGTCGACGGTCAAGAAGTCCTGTTCTGGCGCGCGGCCGGGGCGACGAGCTGCCGCCCCGGCCGCTGCGGCTACGCCGCGATCGCGCCCACCCCGGCGCGGCCGATCCGCGTGCCGCCGATGTCCGCGCGGCTTCCGGCGGCCCAACCCGCCCCGAACCCGCTGCCCGCCATGGTCGTCCGGCCGCCGCTGCGGGCTCGCGGGTACGCCTGGCGGTAGTTGCGCTCAACGACGGACTTGCGGTCCGCCAGCACCAGGGCGGCGCTGCGGCCCATGGCCGTGACCTCGGCGCTGGCCTCGTCGCGCGCCCGGCGCTCGGCCTCCTCGATCCGGTCACCGACACGACTGATGAAGCCCAGAAGCCAGGACCGCCGCCAGGCGCGCACGCCGTCGCGCACGGGCACGGTCTGGGCACTGAGTCCGCTGTCCATCTGGAGCAGGAGGGAGGTGTACAGCACATCGACGCGCTCAAGGTCGCTGGCATAGCCGAAGACGTGCACCCGGCGGGCGGGGCCGTCCCCGTCGCGTCCAAGGTGGATGAGCTGGCAGCCCATGGCGAGGGCTATGCGGTTGATCAGCCGCACCCGCTCCATCGCCCACGGGTTGCCGATGACGATCTTGCGGTCGGCGGGGGCGTCGCTCGACGGGTCCCCGTCACTGAGCATCGCCTGCTCGACGCCGTACTTCGCCATCATCTCGAACGCCCGCTTCCGGGACAGCTCGGCCTCCGCCTCGGGGGTGCGGGGGTCCTCAGCCTTGGCGAGAAGGGCCCGGATCGTTTCGAGCTTGCGGGGTGCCTTGGTGCCGGTCATCTGGTTCTCCTGGTGAGAGGTGGTGTCGGGGGCCGGTCGGCCCTCCGGCCGGCTGGGGCGTTGCCCTCCCCTTCCGACATGACTAATTAAACCATGTTCTAGAGGTCGGGTCAAGCCAGACAACCCCCTGACCTGCACTTTTCCCACCCCGCCAACCCGCACCCGCCCGGCCGGGCCCGGCCACAACACACCCCGGGCGGGGTTCCCTCCTCGGTCGGACAGCTCCGCCGTTTCAGGGTTCCGGGTGGGGTGTCCAGGCTCGCGCAGCGACCGCGAAGCGGCCCGGCCTGGACACCCCACCCGGGTTCCTGGCACGCCCCCCGGGTGTCCGGCCG